>JAKQVC010000245.1 GCA_029571985.1 Bacteroidota bacterium
GTATTGATTTTGTTGAATATAGAGTTGAGATTCAAGCAGATAAATGTCAGCAAAGGCCTCTCCCCAGGCATTTCCGCAAAAACCATAATCGCTTTTTTTAGCTTTTGCCAATTGTTTGTCAGCCCTTTTATATAAGCCTAATTCAATATTGCGCTCAGCCCGATTAATAAACCTGTAACCCTGTCTAAAATTATATTGTGCTGATTGACCAATGGCTTCTATTTGGCTACAAATAAAAATAAGGCAAAGAAGCAACAGCGGTTTCATAGTCAGAAATAATAATCATGCAATATCGGACAAAAATGGATTACTATCACAATTTGTGTCTTATTTGACTTGTTTATGAAGTTGTTTTTCATGTTCTGAGTGGGCAAATGGATGGAACCGTTTCTCTTTAAGGGCGGGTTGTGAGTATCAGGTATCAAGTATCAGGTATCAGGTAGGAAGGCTCTTTATCGAGTGAACTTATTGGTTATTCCTTATTCCTTATTCCTTTATCAAAAGGTAGTGAGACGAATGCAGACGGCCTTCGGCCTTGTTTGGATGCATTGCCTTACCGACCCTTACCATCTTCCCGCCTTCCCGGCTCCTGCCTTTAATTAGGCAATCTTTGTAGCTCATTTTCAAGATGTAAGTTGAAATGTGTGCCACCCTCCAAAACCCGCACATTTTCACACGCAAATCCGCCGTACGGCGGACCACACTTCCACACTATATTTGTCCTGTGTTTCAGTTGCTCTTTCCTCGCAGGCGGGATCCGGAAAAGCTTTCGGACGAGGCGCTTATTGCGGCCTATAAGGAAAGCGGCGAAACGAACCTGGTTGGGGTGTTGTATAAGCGGTACATGCATTTGGTATATGGCGTGGCGCTAAAGTATCTGAAAGACAGCGAAGAGGCCCAAGACATCACCATGGTAGTGTTTGAAAAGCTGATGGCCGACCTCAAAACCCACCAGATTCAGGCTTTTAAGCCCTGGTTGTATATGGTGGCCAAAAATCAGTGCCTGATGCTGATTCGGAAGCGGAAAGGGCACGAAACAGTGGCCCTTCCGGAGTATAATCTGGAAAATGATGACGATGGCTCTGTGGAAATTAACCTCTCCGAGCATCTTGATGATAGCGAGATTCGGGAAGCACAGTTAAATCAGTTAGAAGAGGGCATAAAAACCCTCGGACCAGAGCAGCGGATTTGTGTGGAACTGTTTTATCTGCAGGATAAAAGCTATGTGGAAGTGGCTGAAATGACCGGCTACGACCTGAAACAGGTGAAAAGTTATATCCAGAACGGAAAACGCAATTTAAAGAACTATTTGACTAAACCACATGGACAATAATCATCTAAAGCGCATATCGGACAGCCATTGGGACGCTGATACGTTGCTTGCCTACAAGAGAGGTGAGTTGCCTGAGGATGTACGGAAAAAATTATTGCAGGACATGGAAAACGATCCGTTCCTGAAAGATGCCGTTGATGGTTTAGCAGAAATAGATGCCGACACCTTAGATACAGTATTGTCTGAACTTGAACAAAGCGTACTGGAACGAACCAGGACGCGACGCACTATGGTCATTTCCCCCACTGTTAAAAGATATCTTGCGGCAGCGGTGTTTTTAATGTTTTTAAGTGTGACTTTATTGGTGATGAACAGATTAAACCGACAAGTTGCGGAGGACCAATTGAGTTATAACGACGAAGCTGTTACACCATCTATTGATAATCCGGATGGCATGGGAGCAGGTGCAACTACAACAGAAGATTTTTTAGAAAATAAACCAAAAGCCATCGCGCCGGAAAAAAATCAGGAAATAAGTGCGAAGGATCAGGTGGAGGAAGTTGACGCATATTCAGATAAAGAAGAGTTGCAAATTACTACAGAGGCATTTAGAACAGTTGATGTGGGTTCTTCAAATGCAGGCATGGCTGCACCGGTTACAATGGATGCTTATGATGATTTTGCAAAAACTAAAGTATCTGCTAATTATTATACCGAAACATATGTTGATGATGAAGTAATAGCAACAAAATCTATTGCGCTGAGTACAGTTTCAGAGGTGGTAGTTGCGGAAAGTGTAGATGCTGATACGAAGAAGAGGGAAAAGAAAAAGTATAGAGACGGCGATTTAACAAAGACAGGCGAGGACATCGTAGGCGGCACGCCGGCATCTGAAACAGATTCTGTAATCTTGAATGTACAGGCACAATATCCGGGCGGAAAACCGGCGATGGATATTTATTTAAATACATATATGCAATATCCAACGGGTGAAACGGTTGGTACTATTTATGTGCAATGCACGATAACACCGGAAGGAAAAATTGCTGAACCGTTTATTCTTCAAGGCTTATCTACAGCTGCAAATAATGAAGCCATACGCGTAATAAATGCAATGCCTCTTTGGAATCCGGCATATCAAAATGGACAAGCAGTTTCTTCGACTGTGGTTATTATGGTGCAGGTGGAGAGGAATTGAAAAGTGCGGACGTGCGGACGTGTTGAGGTGCGGACGTGAAAGACAGTGTGCTGGTGAGGTCCGCCGTACGGCGGATTTGAGTGTGAAAATGTGCGGGTGAAATGCAATTTTTTTTCTTGCCATTCAACCTATAATTTTATTGGTAACAGAAAATGCGGTTCAAAGATTGCCGGGTTAAAGGCAGGAGCCGGGAAGGCGGGAAGACGGTAAGGAGCGGAAAGTCAAATTGTTGGCGAAATATGAACAAGGCCGAAGGCCGCTTGCATTTGTCTCACTACTCACTACTCACTACCCGCCATTTAAAAAGAAAAACTTCCCATCAACTTGTCATTTCAATTTCGAAGCCCTACCTTTGCCTTTGAAAGTTCTTATTTGCTTATCAAGAAAAGCTGAGGGATATGGCCCGATGACGCTTTAGCAACCATCTGCAGCAATGCAGATAAGGTGCTAACTCCATCTTTGACACGTTCAAAGAAAGATAGGTTGAAAATTGTCTTTACTTACATACCGGAAACGGTATCAAAATACAAGGCTCTTCTACTTATCAGGAGAGCCTTTTTTTATTGGCTCTGCCTGAGGCTGCTCGCGATAAGTTTTTTTTAATCAAAAAAAATTTAAAAAACATGAGCAGTATTACAGAAATTTTGCATTCGGTACCTGTCGATCCGCTGACGGGTGCTATCGCCGTTCCGGTGTATCAGACATCTACGTTTGTTCAGGAAGCACCCGGTGTAAACAAGGGTTATGATTATGCGCGCACCGGAAATCCAACACGTGCAGCGCTGGAAAAAATTGTGGCACAACTGGAAAAAGGAGATGCCGGTTTTGCTTTTGCAACGGGACTTGCAGCTATTGATGCGGTTGTAAAATTATTTTCTGCAGGCGATGAAATTATTGCGGTAGATGATATTTATGGCGGCGCGTATCGATTATTTACGCATGTATATCAAAAGCTTGGTATTACGGTGCATTATGTGGATACAACAGATGCGGAAAATATTTTGCCATTCATAAATGAACGCACAAAATGTATTTGGCTGGAATCGCCGACAAATCCGACGTTGAAGGTGAGTGATATCCGACACATTTGCGCTTTGGCGAAAACAATTGGTGCGTTGGTTGTGGTGGATAATACATTTGCCGGTCCGCTTGCACAAACACCTATTACTTTGGGTGCCGATATTGTTATTCATAGTGCAACAAAATATCTGGCCGGTCACTCTGATTTATTGGCCGGATTAGTGATTACGGCAAAGCCGGAATTATCCGAAAAAATTAAATTCATTCAAAATGCAACAGGCGGCATTTTAGGTCCCTGGGATTGTTTTTTAACAATACGCGGAATCGAAACACTTGAATTGCGTTATCTGCAACAATCGACCACCGCTTTAGTCATTGCCGAATATTTGCAGCAACATCCTTTGGTGGATGTAGTGCACTATCCGGGACTCGCGTCGCATAAAAATCATGCTATTGCCTGCGACCAGCAAAATGGTTTATTTGGTGGTGTAGTTTCATTCAGTTTGCGGGATGATACGCAGGAAGCTGCGCACACTTTTGTAACACAAACGAAATATTTCAAACTTGCAGAAAGCTTAGGCGGTGTAAAAAGTTTGTTATGTCACCCGGCAACGATGACGCATGCTTCCGTTCCGCGTGAGCGCAGATTGATTGCAGGTGTGCAGGATTCATTAATCCGCTTGTCGTGTGGTATCGAACGTACCGAAGATTTAATACAGGATATTGAACAGGCTTTGTCTGCTATTTCTTTCACTAAAAAAAACTTGTCATATGCAAACAGTTAATATCGGATTATTTGGATTTGGCGTGGTGGGTGAAGGTATCTATCATGTATTGCAGCAGAAGCCACAACTGGGTGTGCGTATACAGCGCATTGTGATTAAGCATCCGGAAAAAATCCGGAATGCACCATCGGTATTGTTTAGCACGGATGCCAATACAATTTTGCAGGATGCAGATATTGCCCTGGTGGTCGAATTAATTGATGATGCGGAGGCTGCATTTGATATTGCGCTTCGTGCCCTGCGATCGGGAAAAAGTGTCATCAGTGCCAATAAGAAAATGATTGCGGCGCATTTGCCTGTATTAGTGGAAACAGCGCGCGCACATCAGGTTTCATTTTTATATGAAGCAGCTGTATGTGGCAGTGTGCCGGTCATTCGCAATCTGGAAGAGTATTTTGATAATGATTTAATTACACATATCACCGGCATTGTGAATGGTTCGACCAATTTTATTCTGACGCATATGCATAAAAAATCAATTCCGTATAGCACTGCCTTACAACAGGCTCAGGAAAATGGATATGCAGAAAG
>JAKQVC010000262.1 GCA_029571985.1 Bacteroidota bacterium
CCTTCCTACCTGATACCTGATACTTGATACCTGATACCAAAAAAAGCAATGAGGAATAAGGAATGAGGAATGAGGAATGAGTTTAGTAGTTATGAAGCCTTCCTACCTGATACCTGATACTTGATACCTGATACCCAAAAAAGGAATGAGGAATAAGGAATGAGGAATAAGGAATGAGCTCAGTAGTTAAGCAGCCTTCCTACCTGATACCTGATACTTGATACCTGATACACAAAAAAGGAATGAGGAATAAGGAATGAGGAATGCGGAATGAGTTTAGTAGTTATGAAGCCTTCCTACCTGATACCTGATACTTGATACCTGATACCAAAAAAGCAATGAGAAATAAAAATGTGATTTTGGCAGCTGAGGTGTACTAAGATACAGCGTATTACATATCAGATTTTGTTCTGATGTGTTGGATTAATCCATTTGTGCCCGCATCATGCTGTAGTGATTTATGTTTATCCTGTATTTCAGGTAAGATGGCTGAAGCAAGTTTTTTACCCAGTTCAACACCCCATTGATCGAAAGAATAAATATTCCATAATAGTCCCTGGAAAAATATTTTGTGTTCGTACAAGGCAATCAGGATGCCCAATGTATATGGGGTTAATTGTTCAATAATAAAAGTGCAGGAAGGTCTGTTGCCTTCAAATACACGGAATGGTGTATGCCGCTCTATTTCTGCTGTTGTCATGCCACGAGCAGCAAGTTCCTGTTTCACTTGTGCAGCCGTTTTACCGGTCATGAACGCTTCTGATTGCGCAAAACAATTGCTTAACAAAATGTCATGGTGCATAGGCAAATCATGTAAAGGCCGTGCAGCCACAATAAAATCCGCCGGAATTATATGAGTGCCCTGATGCATCAATTGAAAAAATGCATGTTGACCATTTGTACCAGGTTCACCCCAAATAATAGGGCCGGTTGCATAGGTTACAGGCTTGCCGTTGCGGTCGACAGATTTCCCATTGCTTTCCATATCCGCCTGTTGCAGGTAGGCCGGGAAGCGATGTAGATATTGGTCGTAAGGAATTACTGCATAAGTGGGATAGTGAAAAAAGTGCGTGTACCACATGCCAATCATCGCCATCTGCATCGGAATATTATCCTCAAAATCGCATTGCAACGTGTGTTCATCCACAAATAAGGCCCCTGCGAGTAATTGCTCAAAATGCGAATATCCCACAGCAAGGCAAATGGATAATCCGATGGCCGACCACAAACTATATCTTCCACCTACCCAATCCCAAAATCCAAACATTTGATCGAGACCTATGCCGAAGGCTGCTACTTCTGTTGAAGCAGTAGATATCGCCACAAAATGCGCTGCAATAGCCGCTTCATCACCATAATGCTTCAACACCCACGTGCGTGCCGAATGTGCATTGGCCATCGTTTCTTGTGTGGTGAATGTTTTGGATGCAATTAAAAATAAGGTGGTTTCAGGATTAAGTCGCTTAAGTGTTTCGACAAGATGTGCGCCATCCACATTCGACACAAAATGCATTTGCAGATGCGGCACCTGATAATGTTTTAAGGCTTCACATACCATAACCGGTCCTAAATCAGAACCACCGATACCTATATTAACAATATCCGTAAAGGCTTTTCCCGAATAACCACGTCTTTCACCATTTATCACTGCGTCAGAGAAAACGCGCATTTTATTCAGCACTGCATGAATTTCCGGAATCACATTTTTACCCTGCACCATTACTTCAGCATCAGGACCTTTTCGCAAAGCGGTATGCAGCACTGCTCTATTTTCCGTTTCATTAATCGCCACACCCGAACACATATCTGCAAACGATTGCGATAATTGCAATTCATCAGCAAGTGCATGCATCGCTTGAAAAACTGCATCATTGAGATGTGTTTTTGACGGATCAAATAACAAAGGCCCCCACTCTTTCCGATATCGATTAAACCGCTCCGCATCCTGCTCAAACAATTGCGTCAGATGCACAGCTTGTATTTGCGCAAATGCCGATTGCAGTTGTTGGAATGCCTGAGTTTCGGTAAAAGATTTTTTAAGCATAGGTCGAAATCAATTATTTTAACTTTTCAATAAGTCCGGTAATCGGTTCCTTCAAAAATACACCTGGCTGCCATTGATATCGAAGCGCGTTTTGACGAAATTCTTCCTCCAAAGCACAGGCAATACCACCAATCATATGAACCGTTTTGGTGCCTGAAAACCGATTCAAATAACGCGAAATAAATAAAGAAAAACCGGTATCAATCATGTTGCGGATATAGGGATGCGCCCGGTGTTCAACTGCAAATGCAGCAAAAGAAGCTAAATAAGCAGAAGCAGAACCACCCTGATACAATCCTTGCAAAATGGCATTTCTGGAAATTGAAAATTGTCGGGTAAATGCTTCCTGTAATTTTTCCGGCATTTCGCCATACCAACAGGACGAGAGTAATTGTTTACCCAACCAGGATCCGCTGCCCTCATCGCCTAAAATAAATCCAAGGCTAAAATCATCACCGGTAATAGTTGTTCCATCAAAATAGCAGCTGTTCGCGCCCGTACCCAATATACCGGTAACACATGCTTCTCCTGGTGAAGCTACTGCATAAACAGCGCCATACAAATCGCTCGCAACCTCTGTCGCTGCCTGCGGAAAAAGACCATTCAATACAGCAGTCATCTGCTTTTTTTGCGCTTCACCGGCACAGCCTGCACCATAAAAGTAAATATGTTTTACATCAGAGGCGTGCGCCATCAGCTCAATAGCATGTGCAATAATCTCGTTGCATTTTTCTGAAGAAGTCGTATTCGGATTTAAACCTTCCGTTCGCACGCGCAGCAACACCTCACCTCCCTGCAGCAGTGCCCAATCTGTTTTTGTTGAACCGCTATCGGCAATTAATTTCATGTTATACATTACTTTTCGCGAAACAACACTTTGTCAATTCGGGTGGCATCCATATCCATCACTTCAAATTCATATTGTTTCCAGTCAACCCGCTCCCCTTCCTTAGGAATACGCTCTAACTGATGGAGCAGGAAGCCGGCAAGTGTATTGTACTCCAGTTCATCCAGCATTTGAAACTCTTCTTCCATTTCAAAGTATTTCAGAAAATCATAAAACGGAAGTGCTGCATCAATCAGATAACTGCCATCTTCCCGTTCAATGATACTGTAATCCGGCAGGTTCAGTTCATCAAATTCGCCGACCAATGCCTCCAGAATATCATTAATGGTTACCAAACCCTGAGAAGAACCGTATTCATCCACCACTAAGGCATAGTGAATTTTTGACTCCTTAAATTTTGCCAGCACATCGTAGGCTGTATTATTCTCCGGGAGAAATAAAACAGGTTTAATTAAATCGCGCAGACTGGTTATTTCTTTTTTTGTTCTGGCAATAAATAAATCCTTGATATACACGATACCAATTACTTTATCAAATTCCGTTTCACATACCGGATAAATACTGTGTACTTCACTTTGAATATCCTCATACACACGCTCTATCGGCTCGTTTACATCCAGCCAGATGATATCGTTTCGATGTGTCATCAAGCTGGCGATACGCCTATCGCCCAAATGAAAAACACGTTCAACAATATCCTGTTCTATTTCTTCTATGGCGCCTGAGTGGGTTCCTTCCTGCACCATGGCTTTAATTTCTTCTTCGGTAACCTGGTCGTCATTCGTGCCTTTAATTTGCAGGAGTCGCATGATTAAATCACTGGCCTTCGTCAAAAACCAAACGAAGGGTCTGGTTATCATACTCAATACGAGCATTGGGCCCGCCATTGTTTTGGCAATTGGTTCGGGATAGCGCATGCCAATTCTTTTTGGCACGAGTTCGCCAACAATCAGCGATAAGGCTGTGATCAGAATAACCACAATAACCAGCGCTATTGAATCAACATATTCCTGAACGAAGGGGGAATCTATTTGGGATAATCCGGATGCAATTTGGGATTTAATGGTTGCCCCTGAAAAAATACCGGTGAGGATGCTGATCAGCGTAATGCCGATTTGCACGGTACTCAAAAACTTCGTGGGTTCGTTATGTAAATCCAATGCCCTTTTTGCACGCAAATCGCCTCGCTTTGCTGCACTTTCCAATCGCACTCTGCGCACACTTACCATGGCAATTTCGCTCATTGAGAGCACACCATTTATGACGATGAGCAGCAGAATGACCAATATCTCACTGACCATAATGAGGATAAAGATATGCATTGTTGAGTCGATGTGCGGCCAATCGATGTGCATCCGGCTTCCGACATCTACCCATTCGCCCGGTTGCCTGAAACCCCGAATCAACGCCGTTTACACCGGATTCCTGCAATTTGGCACGAGAATTGCCTCTATTTGTGAAGTAGTGACCTGCTTTTGCATGTACAAAAGTGAGGGCCTGCATAAAGGCACAAATGCTTACAGAACAGGGATATCACGCCCACTCTGCCTAATACCGGTAAGCTTTAACTGTATCCACGAAGCATTTAACATTATCCAGAGGCGTATCCGGATAAACACCATGCCCGAGGTTGGCAATATGATGACCGCCAAAAGCATCCAGCATCTGAATCGTTTCTTTTTTAACCGTTTCTTTATCTCCGAATAATATACAAGGGTCGAGATTTCCCTGTAAAACTTTACGGTTACCGGTCAATTGTTTGGATTCGGCAATATCCATATTCCAGTCGAGACCAATAACCTGACAATTCAGTTCTGACAGTCCGTGACGGGCAAAAAAGGCGCCTTTCGCAAACACAATTTTCGGAACGGCATTTATTGCATCACAAATCCGGCTGATATAGGGCATGCTGAATACAGCATATTGTTGCGGCGACAGAATACCGGCCCAACTGTCGAACAGCTGCACAATGTGCACCCCAGCAGCTATTTGTGCCTTCAGGTAGGCAATGGTTGAATCCGTAATCATCGATAATAACTGATGGGCTGCTTCCGGATGCTGAATCAGAAAGGTACGCGCCTTGCTGAAGGTCTTGGAGCCTTTGCCTTCAACCATATATGAAAAAATTGTCCAGGGAGCGCCGGCGAAACCAATTAAGGGCACCTTTCCTGCCAACTCCTGATTAATCAATTTAACGCCATCCGTTACAAAACGCAAAGATGCTTCGGGATCAGCTATGCGCAATTTTTTGATATCCTCAGGTGTATCAATGGTTTGTTCAAACCAGGGGCCTTTTGACTCAACCATCTGATATGGCAGTCCCATGGCTTCCGGAATAACCAGTATATCACTAAATAATATAGCTGCATCCACACCCAAAGCGCGAACCGGTTGTAAGGTAACCTCACATACTAATTCCGGATTTTCTACCAGGTTTTTAAATCCATTTACTTTTTCCCTTAAAGCACGGTACTCGGGTAAAATCCTGCCTGCCTGACGCATTAACCAAACCGGAGGTCGTTCCGTTTGTTGTCCCGCTGCTGCCCTCAACAATAAATCATTCTGCAATTGCATGGTGCAAAGTTACGTCTACAAACGCATAATCACCTGTGCATAAGTTGTTACTGACGCGCTTATGACATAGATTATCTTCGCCATCATGGAAACCCAGGGGTCAACCAACGATATACAGTTTACCGGTGTGAGTATTTATCAGGGTAAAACACTGGTATTGAGTGATGTGAGCTTTAACATTCCGCACGGCGAATTTATTTACCTCATCGGCAAAACCGGTACCGGAAAAAGTAGTTTGCTGAAAACGATTTATGGTGATTTATCGCTGCGTTCAGGTCAGGCTAGTGTGGCCGGATTTGATTTATCGAAAATGAATTGGAAAACCGTTCCATTTCTGCGCAGAAAACTGGGTATCATTTTTCAGGATTTCCAGTTGCTGATGGACCGCACCGTGGAAGATAATTTAGAATTTGTATTACGCGCTACAGGCACACAGGATAAATCGCTCATTAAATTAAAAATTGATGAAGCGTTAAAACGTGTAGGTCTCCAGTCGAAAGGATTTAAAATGCCTTACGAATTATCCGGTGGTGAGCAACAGCGTGTGGTTATTGCCCGAGCCATTATCAATGATCCGGTTGCGATTATTGCAGATGAGCCGACAGGAAATCTCGACCCTGAAACTTCGGATGATATTATGCAATTGCTTCGCTATTTAAATGCGACGTACCATACCACTATTTTAATGGCTACGCATAACTATACCATACTGGAAAAATTTCTAGGTCGTATTTTAAAGACAACAAACGGTAAATTAATTACAGAACAGGTACCAGCCTAAGTAATTGTATAATTGCCTCCGCCGAAGCATCATCATTATACAGCTGTTCAATACTTTTTCTGAACACGACATCTTCGTGTGTAAATGGAACATCCATGTATGATTTAATGGCATGGATGGCATCATCGGCTGTATGCGTTATCAGGCAGTAGGGTTCTAATCCGGTGCCTTCCACCATTTGCCGCGTTACCATGCAAAACCGGCCGTTAAATAAAGCGTTCAATAATTTCAGCTTGATACCCGTTTCCTGAAATGCCGGCAGGAAATGCATATGTGCTTCGCGGATTAAATTTTGCAATTGTGCGTGGTCAGGATTTGCGACAATACGCACATGCTGCATGTTCTTTGCCGCTTCCAAAATACGCGCATCCGGATTTGCACCGGCAATAACTACAGATGCTGAAATAAAAGGACATACCTGTTGCAGAATAAATAAGGCTGCTTCTACATTTTCATTCACTTCCAGATTGCCATGATATAAAATAAAGGAGCCTTTTCCCGTAGCACTGGTTACGGTTGCGCTTCCATGAAATGCAGGCACGTGCAATACATTATCCCATTGCTGCTTATAGTAAGTTGTTTCAGCCGGAGAAATACAGCAAATAACATCTGCATGTTGCAAAACCTGTTCGTATTGTGTGAGTCGGCGAGACTCTTCTACAAAATATAAGCGTCGAAAAAAATTCGGTTCGCGCTTCGACAAATCAGCGTAATACTGTGGTTCATTGTTGTGCATACGCACGATGCAATATTTTCCGGCAGCGTGCATTTGGGCCATAGAGGCTGTGGTATGCAATCCTTCGTATAATACAGGATATGCATCAAGCATCAGGTTTTGTCGCAAGGCAACTTCATCGCGGGATTGTACAATCATGGGGCGTTTGCTGAAAAACGCTTTCCACATAGCAGTGCGCGGGTAATAGTGCACTGAATGACAAACAGATGCTAGAAGCTCAGACTGTTTTCTGCCATATTGATACGTATGCAAATGGACATGCACACCCGCTGCGGCGAGTGCTTTCACTTTATAAAAAACATCAATTACGCCACCGTAATCGGGAGGATCCGGCACCTGAAAGGAAACGATATGCAAATGTACATTATCCAATTTGGCGATATATGGCGATTAATTTCTCCTCCTCCTTTTGCCAGTTCAATTCTCTGCGTGCAATTTCGGTATTTTCGGCTAAAGTGGTATAGTGCTGTTTATTTTTCAAAATGGCATTAATAGCAGTGCTGATTGTTTCCGGTTTTAAATCGGGGATTAATTCAGCCACATGATAGATGGCATTCAGTCGAGTATATTCCGGAAAATGCATGGTTACCTGCGGGATGCCTGCATGTATATAATCGAAAAATTTATTCGATAATGAATAATAATAACTCAATCCCAGGTGTTCAACCAGATTAACGCCGAGCATGGCCTGTTCGGTTATTTCTTTTAAAGCTGCCGGGCGTTTGTATCCTAAGAATTTAATTTTATCCCCATGCGGAAAACTTGCCGCCAGCGCACGCAATGGTGCTGAGAGGTCGCCTTCACCAACCACCCATAATTCTGCATCCACATCTGCCATCGCTGCAAATAAAGGCTCTAATCCCCTACCCTGATTCAATGCGCCCTGATA
>JAKQVC010000265.1 GCA_029571985.1 Bacteroidota bacterium
ACCATTTACATTCGTGCTGTTGAAATAACCTTCAGTATAAATATAATTCCATGACTGAGGGTTTATATAATAATAATTATTGTTCGAACCCGACAATCCCGATGGTGGTGTATACGCTGTTCCTACCAAATTAGAACGCAAGCATACCCCTAATGCCGTTCCGTTTGGCGTACCTCTTACATAAACAATATTGTTGTTGACATTAGAGACAACAGTTGTTGACGGAACTAGGATACCGGTAAAACCAAAATTAGTTCCTGTGCTGGTCAGCATGGCATCATGACCCAAGGCAACTGTATTATATCTGATATTCCACGTTGCTGAAACACTGTTACAATAAATGCCATTCACAGCTGATGAATTTCCTGAAGCTGAAGCTTTAATCTGCTGAATGAAGTTATTATAAATATTAATCGTACTTGCATTTGAAATAAACATGCCATATGCAATACCACTTGTTGCCACATTTGTTACGCCTTTAACACTATTTCCATACAAAGTCGTAATCATTCCTCCACTGGAAATATAGAAACCGGCGTTAGTATGGTTGACAGACGTAGTACCAGTATGCACGATATCATGTATGGAATTATTATAATAGGTGAGCAGCGCCCCTGGTGTTCCACCCGCAAAATGCATACCATACATGTAACCTGAGAGGCTGGCTGTACTGGTTATATTTTGAATAGTATTATTATAAAATGTGAGAGCACCACCACCCGATGCCGGCTGTGATGCGTATACGCCTACTGCACCGGTGTTTGAGGTAGTTGTAGTTAATCCATCCACCACATTATCATGAAATACATAACTCAAATTAGTGGTGGCTACAAGTGTGGTATTTGCATACAAATTATAGGCAGCTAAAAACCCGCTTCCGCTAATATCTGAAACTGTGTTTCCATAAACTGCGTCGCCGGTATTCATGCCATCAATAAAAAATGCACAATTAAACATCGTGGCCACACTCGAACCTCCGGTCATGTTACTGACTGTATTATTATATACCTGTTTATTCTGGTTTATGGATGAACTGATCCGCACACCACAGGCTGAACCATTTTGCGCAACCGGAATACCGAACCCATCAATCACATTATCATGAAATTCCTGATCGCCGGTTGCAGTAGTGCTTGTTGAATAATAACCATAATAAATACCAGTTGTGCTGGTTACAGTTTTATAATTATTCTGAAGCAAATTTCCTGATACTTCAACAACTGGACTATTTACACTATTATAAATCAGATATAAATTACCGGTTACTGAAGTGTTTAAGACATTGTCCAATATTTGATTGTCTGCAATCGTAACAGTGGAAGCATTTAGAACGTTATCAATCGCCAAAAACTCGCCGCTCGGTGTTCCGGCCATGCCTGGGTCGTCGTAAAATGTACAGTCGTGAATAACATTGGCAACTATTTGGATGGAAGAAGCCCCCACTCCCGACGTGCTGCCTGTTTTGATGCCCTTCATGGTTGAACTGGACTGATGCGCATACAGACTAATATCATTATTTGTAATCGAAATAACCTGTAATTGATTACCGGATATCGGGCCTGACATAAATATACCGTACAACACATTTGAGTGTGGTTCAAGTCCGCCGATAGAACTTTGAATCGTGTTATCCGTTACGGTAATATTATTTTGATAGATACCATAAAAACCACTAGAGCGGGATATTGTTGCGGTTGGTGCATCGTTTCCAAATCGTTGAATGGTATTTCCATTGCCGAGGATACCAATACTATTATTTTGGTCGTAATAGGTGTAAGGTGATGTCGGATCATTATAACCGGTAATTACAAATCCGTTAATAACATCAGAAATCGTGTTGCCATAAAACGAATTACCATCACTTCTTCCTGTGCTCACATTCACAGCTAAAAAAGTGGTAAGTACTGTTCTGGTTGAATTGCGCATCAAAATACCCGTACTACCAAATTCATAATTAGTTGGTGTGGATGTCCAATAATTATCCTGATTTAATGTTATGTTGCAATTGCGAATAATGTTATACTGACAACCATCTGAAATCGAATTTTTAAATAGCGCATATCCGTACTCCATCATACTCGCACCGGATGTATTATTGTCTACTAAATCGATGGCATCAATGGTGATATAATCTGAACCGTTTAAGCTAAAAATACCATCAGAAACCGCAGAACCTGATGTCATACTCACCGTGCCCACCGGTGCATAAATAATGGGATTTGCTCCTACCCCACTTTTTATAAAGGTGATCGTATTCGCTGCCGTGCCGGTTTGGGTCAGGTTGATACCGCCGACCGGTGCAGTCTCTGTATGTCCGGCTGCAACATTACACACCACATCGCAGGAAACGCTTCCGGCATTGAGTGCTGTAACAAAAGATGCAATGGTTGGGTAACATACTGAAGGCACATAATAATTGCCACAAAAACCTATACTGGGTAAAACCGTATAAATGTAATTAGGTCCTCCATTATTATTAATGGACAAGGTGCTCATATCATGTGCCACCTGACCATAGGTACCTACATCGGCTAAAATGGCAGCAGATGTTCGGTTACTGGTATAGGCGTAATAATAAATAGTGGTTCCGACACTTTGACAAGGAATTTCAACTGTACCGGTAGTGCCAGACATGGTAACCGACAGCAAAGTGGAACTCGCGAAATTTATGGTGGTTGAATAGCGCACATACACATATTCACCCGCTGATAAAGCACCGGATGTATTCACGGTAACGTAAACGCTATTTTCTGGATATACAGCACCAATACCGGGAGACTGACTCACGCCAGTGATTGAAACCGGATTATAGGATGTTTCTAAAACAGCCATGTGTTCATCCAAGGGCGACCCAGGCGTTGAATATTCGGTAATATTAAAGGTGTAATAATTACCCGATACGATAGCCGGCATCAATCCAGCCGAGCCACCAAAACCAATATTTTTTAATGCTGAGGCAGTGCCGCCGACTGGCGCAACTGTCGTGTTGTATGACGATAAGGTTAAACCTCCCGTCCACGGTCGCCACGCAGGATCATAATCGGCGGGGGCTTCATAAAACTCCCAATTTCTTGCTCCGGAAGCAGCGCCGGAAGTTGCCTGAATCCGAACTTGCCTGAATATGCCTAAATCGGTAAGCCCGTACGACGTATACGCCCCGCTAACCGTTTGCGTGCCCAATTGCGTAGCCTGTCCGAAAACAGACGACGAAAGCGCACCAAGCAGAAGGATACCATATATTCGTAGCAAGCCCATTATACAAAAATACGGTACGGACACAAATTACATAGGTCAAATTATGCACAAAATCGGCTGCCACACCTGCGTGCAACAGCCGATTGATTGATTCAGACTAAAGTCGGCTAACTATTGAATAACAATGCTTTCTGCCGCGTGCGTACCGTCGGCAAAAAGAATCGTTACCTGATATAAGCCGGCCGGAAGCTGCTCAACTGGTATAATGCTTATGCTGGCTGAACCGGGTTGCAGTGTTTGCACTACCTGACCATTAACTTGTATGAGTTGTATAGTGGCAATGGTTTTGCCGTCAATTGCTTCCACCCTCAGACTTCCTGAGGCGGGATTCGGAAATACCCGGGCTCCGGTAAGTAATTCCTGCTCTACAGTCATCACCTCATCACCGGCTTCGTATCGGATGGCACAGGCATCCACATTTGCATCGTACCAAGTCCTGACATCCGCAATATGTTGTTTCAGAATTTCTACTGCGTTGAAGGCCGGAATATAGCAGGTAATGCCCCCATAGGTGAGCACCTCTGGTCCGAAGGTAGCGGTTAAGGCAATATCTACACATGCGGTATCTCCACTGTTAAATGAAATTGGTCTGATGGATCCTATACCGCGCATATCTTTTGGAATTAATTCTTCTGACAGCATTGACCAGGCAGTTGTGTCAAGGGGATGCCCCGGAAACATATAGTTTTCAGGCACTGCACCGCCATAGCCATTTCCACCATATGTCTGGAATGAGCCATCAATCCATTTACCCTGCAGGTAGTTATAATGATCTTCAGCAGTTAAGGGATTACCCACATTTGAAAAATCATTTTGGTAATATTTAAACATATGCATCGGGTGATTCAGGAAGGTAAATCCCATTGCAGGCGGATGCGAACCATATCCATTGAAGCCATCATCAGCACCATCACCATTATACGCGAAAAAAGAAGCCAGTGTGCTGTCGCTGCCCACATAATCGTCATTGTAATCACCCAGATCAGGGTCCGCGAAAAAGCCGAAATAAAAATTATTATACGTATTAACTGAGCGATTAATGAGTTTGATATTCAAGAATGTGGTGTAATCCATTACAGGATCAGCCACTGTTTTATATGCATAGGCCATAATATGCAGTTCGAACCCGAGCTGGTCACCATCTGTTTCGGTATGGGTTTCAGCCGCATCATTCACAAGAATGAATACTGCTTCATCACCTCTGATGATCGGATAGTCGCCCTTTTCCGGTTCATACATCATATTTGCATCGCGATCAAAGAAGGGCGCTAAAATTTGTGCTTCACCATTCGCAACATTGCCATTGCCCGGCCAGTCGGCAATAGATGCAGGCACTACATAACCTGCTGTATTCCAATTTGCGATATGCTCATCAATAGTGGCTTTGTTCACTACCCACACCCGATTATACCGGTCAGTATACGCGGCAGATGCATAGTCGGTGGCGATTGGTCCAGCGAAAAAATCAGCACCCAATTGCCGATAGGTTTGAGCAGCAACATGCAAACCACCTAACTGATCCATACCACCCATCCAAAATCCGGAAACGAAAATAGTTGTATTTGCCTCCTGTCCTGGCTCTGTACCCGGAACAACATATCCAGCTTCATAAGTGTCTGGATTGGCAAATAAGAAGGATGTTGCAGAATAAATTGCCGATATCGAATTAATATTCAGGGTATCGGTAAATGCCCCTTGTGCGAAAACGTTCAGACTGAACATGACCCCGCAAAAAAACGTAGAGATTGTTTTCATAGCTGTGCGATTTAACGTCAAAATAAGTATAGAAAAATAACTTAAGTGTCATAGAAATGTACATGATTACCCATTTTGCAGAAACTGACCCTCTAATGACGAAATAGGGATGAATCGGTGATGTTTGTACATAAAAAAACCGGCAATCAGCTCCTCTTCTGTCGCCGGCTAGTATACATATGAATTCAAATCTTCTGTAACCGCCACTAAGTTAGGGTATTCGTTACAAATATCAAACTCCTGCAGAGAAAAACGCAATGGCAGGGTATTACGTATCTTTGCGGTCTTATGGAAGTGTATGACAAGTATGAGGCTGTCATTGGCCTCGAGGTTCACGCCCAGTTGCTTACAGCCACGAAAGCTTACAGCAGCGACATTTCCGCTTATGGTGGCGAACCGAATACCTACGTGAGTCCGGTTACTTTAGGTCATCCGGGCACCTTACCTGTTTTTAATGCGAAAAGCATGGAATTGGCGATAAAACTGGGCTTAGCTACACATTGTACCATTACCCGTTACAATGAGTTTGCCCGTAAGAACTATTTCTATGTGGATTTGCCAAAAGGGTATCAGATTACCCAGGACAAAACACCGATTTGCACCAAAGGGCACTTATTGATTGGTGAATACGGAAAAGAAAAACGCATTGGTATTACCCGCATCCATTTAGAAGAAGATGCCGGAAAAAGTATACATGATTTAGATCCATTTTACACCCTCGTAGATTTAAACAGGGCCGGCACGCCTTTGGTTGAAATTGTAAGTGAACCGGATATGCGTAGTGGCGAGGAAGCATATGCCTACCTCACTGAAATCAGAAAATTAGTGCGCTATCTCGATATATGTGATGGCAACATGGAAGAAGGCAGTTTGCGTTGCGATGCCAATATCAGCGTTCGTTTAAAAGGAGCAGAAGCATTTGGTGTTAAGGTAGAGGTGAAAAATATGAACTCGGTACGCAATGTGAAGCGCGCCATCGATTATGAAATCAAACGTCAGATTGATGCTATTGAGTCGGGCGAAACACTGACACAGGAAACCAGAAGTTTTGACGCTGCCAAGGGTACCACTTTTAGTATGCGCAGTAAAGAAGCAGCGCATGATTACCGCTATTTTCCTGAACCGGATCTGCAGCCGTTTATCGTGGAGGAACACATGGTGCAGTCAATCCGCTCCAAAATGCCGGCTTTACCAAAAGAGTTGATGCATAAATACATTGAGCAATTAAAACTCAGTGCGTATGATGCTGAAATTCTGACGGCTGAGAAATCTGTTGCCTTATATTTTGAATCACTGATTACAAAAACACCGCATTATAAATCAGCCGCCAATTGGATGCTTGGTCCGGTAAAAAGCTGGTTAAACGAACAAGCCGCCGATATCAGCGCTTTGCCGGTAACGCCTGATCATATTGCAGAAATTATTGCCTTAACTGAAGCCGGTAAACTGAATTTTACCATTGCCAGTCAACAGTTATTTCCGGCATTAATTGAATCACCCGACCAGCAGGCTGAAACGCTGGCGCGCAATATGCAATTGATTCAGGAAAGTGATGCTGCACTGATAGCTGCATTTGTTGAAGCGGCCATTGCTAAATTTCCCGACAAGGTGGAAGAATACCGCAATGGTAAAAAAGGCATACTCGGATTATTTATGGGTGAAGTCATGAAACTCAGTAAAGGAAAAGCTGACCCTAAAATGGCCAGCAGCCTCTTAGAGGAAAAACTGAATGCCTGAAACACGGAACCCTATTGATATTAAAATTGTAACCATTACAGAAACTTCATTATGTATACAAGTCGATTTATTTATGCATTTATTCTTTTAAGTGGCTTAACCTTAATTTCCTGCGGCTCAACCTCAGGCGACCCTTTTACAGTGCAAGGTGTGATTACCGGTGCTGAAAGTAAAAAAGTGGTTTTAGAATCGATGTCATTTCCATCCATAGGACAACCGGAATATACAATTATTGATACCGTTTGGGCTGATGAAAAAGGACAGTTTGAAATCAGCAACTATTTACCTGAAAGGAGTATTTGTCGTTTGACAATAGATGGAAATTCGTATAATTTTTATTTGTTATCCCTGCACAATGAAGATATTACCATAAACGGAAATTTGTCAGAAACCGGAAATCCAAAAATTGATGGTTCTCCGGCAACGGCCTCTTTGCTCAGTTTTATGGATGCCATTCGCGCTTTTGACCGTGAGGCAAATGCGATGAATGATTCGTTAACAAAATTAAAATCACTTAAGCAGGACTCTCTGGCTGATGCCATTATTACTGAGTTGCAAAATCAATATTTCTCCTTGTGTAAAGATTATGCAGACAGTTCTATTTATGCAGCAAATACCACTTTAGCTATCGAGTCCTTATATGACCGCGATTTAGAATTTGTGCGTAGTTATTATAATAAGGTTAAGCAGACTGCAGATTCATCAACTGTATATGTAAAACAAATGGGCGCTAAACTCCAGATGATGGATGAAATAATTGCCGCCAGTCCGATTAACAAGCCCTTTATGGAAATTGAGCAGCCGGGTGTAGATGGCAAGATGCGTAAACTTTCTGATTTAAAAGGCAAAATAGTATTGATCGATTTCTGGGCCAGCTGGTGCGGACCATGCCGCCAGGAAAATCCGAATGTAGTGCGTGTGTATAACGCTTACAAAGATCAGGGTTTTACTGTGTTCAGTGTTTCTTTGGATACCAAAAAAGACAAATGGCTGGAGGCGATAAAAAAGGATAATCTCGTTTGGGAAAATCACGTTTGCGCCTTAGACGATCCAAATAATAAAGCAGCAACTGATTATCGAGTGCAGTCCATTCCGATGTCATTCCTGATGGATGAAAATGGCACCATCGTTGCAACTAACCTGCGCGGTCAGGAATTAGAAGTAAAGGTGAAAGAGTTACTTGCGCGCTGATATGCGTTTTTGCAGATAATATTGCCAAAGCCTGCTCACCAGAGTGGGCTTTTTCTTTTTTTTAGGTGGCAAAATACCTGCTGCGCGATCTGCTTTAATTTTTTTTCGGGCAAACACCGTAAATAGCACAACGGCTGCCAAAAAAGGCAGGAACACCAACAATAGGTAAATGAAAATAACGCCCTGGTAATTCATAGCCGCTGATACAACAAATTTACAACAGGTTTTATTGGAACGCTGTACGTGTTATACTTACACAACAGGGTACTGGAACGAAAAGGCCGTACGCTGCAAGTATGCGGACTATCGTTAACCAGGCATTCGAGGTTACGATACGTACATTGCGCAGCAAAAAAACTTACAGATATTTAAAATTAAAACCCGGTTTCAGTTTTTTCAGCGTATGGAACATTAACTGTATAACATGCTCCACATCCGTGCGATGCACACACTCAACTGTTGTATGCATATACCGCAACGGAAGCGCGATTAAACTGGATGGAATACCGCCATTTGCATAGGCAAAAGCGTCGGTATCAGTGCCGGTTGAACGCGATGCAAAATCACGCTGATACGGAATTTTCTGCGCATCTGCTGTTTCACATAATAATTGCAATAATTTATTGTGTACACTTGCTCCTTTGGTGAGCACCGGACCTCTGCCCACTTTAATATCGCCCTGCATAACTTTCGAAATCATCGGCGTATTTGAATCATGGGTAACATCCGTAATAATAGCCACATCGGGTTTAATGGTATGCGCCATCATTTCAGCGCCGCGCAAGCCCACTTCCTCCTGCACACTATTTACGATATATAAGGCGAAGGGTAATTTCACTTTTTGTTCCTGTAATAATCTTGCCACTTGTGCAATCATAAACCCGCCTATGCGGTTATCGATGGCGCGACCAACGAAATAATTATTCATAACAAAAAAATCGTCGTCAAATGTCACGGGATCGCCAATGCGAACGCCCATTTTTTCGATTTCTTTTTTCGAAGTGCAGCCGGCATCCAGGAAAATATTTTTCCCGTCGGGTGCTTCCTCTTTATTGCCAATTCGGGTATGAATAGCAGGCCAGCCAAAAACAGCCTTTACAATGCCTGAAGCTGTGTGTATGTTAACACGCTTACTTGGTGCGATGATGTGATCGCTGCCACCAATACGTCCAACATAAATAAAACCGTCTTCCGTAATATATTGCACAGCCCAACCAATTTCATCTGCATGGGCCTCGATGACCACTTTATAGGCAGCTTTCGGATTAATAATGGCTGCCACGCTACCATAATTATCAACCAGATAGTCATCGATATATGGCTTCATATAATTCAGCCAAATTTTCTGACCTTCGGCTTCATGGCCTGTTGGTGCAGGATTATTGATATACTTGCTCAGGAAGTTGATATCGGCATCGCGAATGATGCTTTTCTTTTTAGTTGTTGCCATTAACAAAAGTTATAAAGGAATATTGCCGTGTTTTTTTCTTGGAAGTTTAGCGGCTTTATTTTTAAGCATATCCAATGAACGAAGAATGCGCATACGCGTTTCTGATGGTTTAATTACTTCGTCAATAAATCCGCGGTATGCGGCGCGATATGGGTTAGCGAATGTTTCCGTGTATTCATTTATTTTCTCCTGCAGTTTTGCTTCAGGGTCGGCGGCTTCTTCGATTTCTTTTTTGAAGATAATTTCAGCTGCGCCTTTCGGACCCATTACAGCAATTTCGGCGGTAGGCCATGCAAAGTTCATATCAGCGCCGATGTGTTTACTGTTCATCACATCGTAAGCGCCGCCATAGGCTTTGCGCGTAATTACCGTAATGCGGGGAACGGTAGCTTCGCTGAAGGCATACAGCAATTTGGCACCATTCGTAATAATGGCGCGCCATTCCTGATCAGTACCCGGTAAAAATCCAGGCACATCTTCAAACACGACTAATGGAATATTAAAGCAATCGCAAAAGCGCACAAAACGGGCCGCTTTTCTACTCGCTTCAATATCCAGCACACCAGCCAGAACGGCCGGTTGATTGGCCACAATACCAATACTTTTACCGCCCATAAAGGCGAAACCAACTACAATGTTTTCAGCATAGGTTTCATGCACTTCGAAAAACGAACCCGCATCCACTACTTCATGAATGATGTCACGAATATCGTATGGCTGGTTTGGATTATCGGGCATGATGGTATCCAGGGCTGGTCTGCTTTCATCGCCAGCTGTATATGCATAAACCGGCGCATCTTCGTCGCAGTTCTGCGGCATATAAGACAAAAGCCGTTTAATTTTCATGATGCAATCAGGACCATTGAGTGCGGTGAAGTGCGAAACGCCGCTTTTTGAGGCATGCGTGTTTGCACCGCCTAGTTCTTCTGACGACACTTCTTCATGTGTAACGGTTTTTACCACGTTTGGTCCGGTTACGAACATGTAGGAGGTTTTATCTACCATTAAAATAAAATCAGTAATGGCAGGGGAATAAACCGCACCACCCGCGCAGGGGCCCATGATAGCTGATATCTGCGGTATAACACCGGAGGCGATGGTATTGCGATAAAATAAATCGGCATAACCGCCCAGAGAATTCACCCCTTCCTGAATACGTGCACCACCGCTGTCGTTCAATCCGATTACAGGAGCTCCATTTTGGAGGGCAAGATCCATGATGCGGCAAATTTTTTCGGCATGTGTTTCACTCAGGCTACCGCCAAATACGGTAAAATCCTGTGCATACACGTATACCAGTCTGCCGTTCACTTTTCCAAAACCGGTTACTACCCCATCGCCATAAAATTGCTGTTTCTCCATGCCAAAATCGGTGCTGCGGTGCACCACCAATTGGCCAATTTCTTCGAACGACCCTTCGTCGATAAGCAGATGTATGCGTTCGCGGGCAGTCAGTTTACCCTTTTTGTGTTGAGCATCTATGCGTTTGGCGCCACCACCGAGTAGCGCTTCTTCCTTCATTTTTGAGAGCCGGCTAAATTTATCCTCCACGTCAAGTAAATTTTCAGGGTGGAAAAATAGTAAACGTTACGCAGAATGACCGCCTGAAAAGGAGAATAAATGCAGTATCCAGGTTACTTACTTTGGAACGGTTCTAAGTTAATTAACGTCAGAGGTTCCGTCTTTCGGCAATTTTAGGTAGTCTAAGCCGTTGAATATCTTAACTTTGTATCTATACATGAAGCAGTATTTCCTCCTTTTAATGGTGTTGGCTGTCGGTTTTACGCAGCAGGTGAACGGACAGGTGCAATCGCAAGGCATATCAGTTTTTGGCGCTATCATTGACTCAACTACTCAAAAACCTATAGAATTTGCCACGGTTACCCTGACCCTCGACGGCGATTCAAGTATCATAACCGGTGCGCTTACCGATGCAGAAGGCAAGTTCACCATGACTGTGGCTACAGGCGGCACATACGCCCTGCACTATTTCTTTGTAGGCTATACCGTTAAAAATCAGACCATTACCCTTGACCCTGCCAAACCTTTTTTCAATGCAGGAAAAGTGGTGCTGCATCAGGACGGAATTGTATTAGATGGGGTGAGCATTACAGCTGAGAAAAGTTATTTCCAGGGCAGTATTGACAAGCAGGTTTATAATATTGAAAAAGATATAATCGCCAGTAACGGTTCTGCAGCAGAGGCCTTGCAAACGATTCCATCTGTTGTAATTGATATTGACGGCAATATCAGCTTACGGGGTAATGAAGGTGTTCGTATTTTTATTGATGGCAAGCCCAGTGGTATTATGGGTAATAATATGGCAGCCATTCTGGAGCAAATTCCTGCCAGTACGATTGAAAGTATTGAGGTTGTAACCAATCCTTCAGCGCGTTATGATGCAGAAGGAAATTCCGGTATCATAAATATTGTTCTGAAAAAGAATAAAAAAATAGGATTAAACGGAAACGTATATGCCGGCGCCTCCACTGCTCCGCGTTATGAAGCCGGTGGTTCATTGAATTATCGCAATCAAAAAATAAATTTCTACTCTACCTATAGTTATACAAATGATGAGCGGGATAATTGGGGAGAGGTATATCGCAATACCTTTGATGCCGATACCTCATCCTATTTTACGAGTAACAGTTTTGGCACAAACAATTCCGGCATGCATATGGGTAGAGCCGGCCTGGATTATTACATCAACAGCAATACAACAGTGGGCATCAGTGGTAGCATGAACAGAAGTGCCAGCGACCGGGTAGATACTTACGACTATACCTTCAGAGATGCCGACAGTTTGCTGACTTCATCCAGTCAACGCGTTACCACCAGCGATAATACCAATAGCGGATATAACGTAGGCGCGAATTTTCGTCGCACATTTAAGAATCCCAAACAGATATTAACGGCTGAAGGGTTTTATGCAACAGGTGAAGGCACCGATTTCAGTGCCTATGCAGAAGACTTTTATGATGGGGCAGGAATAATTACTGGATTTCCGGCGTTGCAAAACATTAACAGACCGGGCAAAAATCTGGATATTACTGCACAATCAGATTATGTGCATCCGTTAAAAAAGGGCGGTCAATTTGAAACCGGTATTAAATATACGAAGGAGAAGCGCGACAATACCTTAACATCAGAAACCTTCGACAATGAAGCGGGTAGTTGGGTATCTGACGATTCCATCAATAATCATTTTATTTATACGGAGGATGTGATTGCCGGCTATTTAATATACAATGGTACATTTAAAAAGAAATTTGGCTATCAATTAGGTTTGCGTGCTGAACAAACGTATACACTGGCTGAACAAATTACATTAGAGGAAGA
>JAKQVC010000004.1 GCA_029571985.1 Bacteroidota bacterium
GCTTGTACAACCAGATATTTTTAACAAATGTAATACGAGTACTGATGAGTTAAACATGACAAAAATAGAGTTGGCTGAAAAAGCTAATATCTCACTATCTTTTTTGTCTGACCTGACAAAAGATAGGGCCAACCCGTCATTAAGAATTATGGAGGCTATTGCAAATGCTCTGGAAACACCACTTCCTATCCTTTTAGAGCAAACAAATCTTTCTGAAGCAGAAATGAAAGAACTTATGAGCGTGACACCAAAATCAAACTTACCAGAAGGGCTATTACACGTGTGTGGGACACTCACGAAGTTTCAAGCTTATCAGGTTCGAATTTGGGACACGGAAAATAAAAAGCAGGTATTAACCCGTAAAAAAAGAAAAGTAAAATAGTAGTTGCATTAATTAGTATCTCGTTATATTGTTAATTAAGTTTAACGAATAAACGGGATATATCCATGTTAGATTCTGAAGATAGTTGCGCGACGCTGAAAGACAGAGCCAAGCGAAAGCTGGATCGAGACATGGGACCATTACTAATCAATGCGCTGAATGATCCCCAAACGGTAGAATTAATGGTCAACGCCGATGGTCGCGTTTGGCTTGAAAAACTGGGTGAGACAATGGCGTGTATCGGTGATCTGCGGCCAGCCCAGGCCGAAGCCATTATCAAAACAGTCGCCGGATACCACAGCAAAGAAGTCACCAAGCTAAAACCCATTATTGAAGGCGAGTTTCCACTCGATGGTTCTCGTTTCGCCGGACAACTTCCCCCCATAGTGTCATCCCCAACATTCGCTATCCGCAAAAAAGCAGTTGCGATATTCACGCTAGAACAATACGTTGAGCAAAGAATGATGACGGTTAAGCAATGCCAGAAAATCAAATCTGCCGTTGCAGAACATCGCAACATCCTTGTTGTGGGTGGCACCGGCTCCGGTAAAACCACACTGGTTAATGCAATCATCAATGAAATGGTCAACCATGATCCGTCTGAGCGGATTTTCATCATTGAAGATACCGGGGAGATTCAATGTGCTGCAGAGAATTTTGTGCAATACCACACGTCATTAGATGTTTCGATGACCCAACTACTCAAAACTACGCTGCGCATGCGGCCAGATCGAATATTGGTAGGGGAGGTGAGGGGTGAGGAAGCACTGGATTTACTCGATGCCTGGAATACTGGCCATGAAGGTGGTGCGGCCACACTACACGCCAATGATGCACTTTCAGGACTAACCAGATTAAATTCATTAATTACACGTAACAAATCAGCACCTGCGGATATTGATGCACTAATCGGAGAAGTTGTGCATTTGGTCGTGCATATATTGCGCACACCAACGGGACGTCGTATTCAGGAAATCATAGAAGTTGATGGTCACAGGCGGGGTAGTTTCCGCATCAAAAAATTCTAAATCAAAAAAGAGGTATTCAATGAAATATGCAATGGCACTGGAAGACTCGAAAGCTTCTGTTCTCAAAAACTCATTAATCCTATTAATTCTGTTTCTATTATTTGTTCCGGAGCTAGCGCTTGCATCAGTGGGTGGCGGCGGTGCATTACCGTATGAAACTTGGCTGGTGAGTTTGAGAAACTCAGTTACTGGCCCCGTTGCTTTTACGCTCTCCATTGTCGGCATTGTTGTTGCCGGTGGTATTTTGATCTTTGGTGGCGAACTAAACGCATTTTTCAGAACATTGATTTTTATTGTTCTGGTCATGGCGCTATTGATCGGCGCACAAAACATCATGACCAATCTGTTTGGCGGTGCTGTCATTTCATCAAACGGCGAGGTATTACAACTCACGCCGGAATCGACTGACGAATTGATTACGCCAGAAAGTAACACAAGTGAGGGCAGGGGATAGCCATGTCCTTGCGCTTAACGCAGATCAGGCAATCCGCGAATCGCCCCAATCTTTTTATGGGCGGTGATAGGGAACTTGTCATGTTCTCCGGATTGTTGGCTTTTGCGTTGATATTCAGTGCATTTGAATTCAAGGCATTTGTATTTGGAACCACCTTATGGGTTTTTGCCTTATTTGCATTGCGCCTGATGGCAAAGAATGACCCGCTGTTACGCAAGGTGTATTTGCGGCACCGTAAATACAGAACCTATTATCCGGCACGTAGTACGCCTTTTTACGAAAACACAAAGTCACAAGGGAAACAATACCGATGATAGAGAGCATAATTTTCTTTTTCTCCGGCAGCGGGATGGTGATGCTATTCATTTTGTTTATGCGTATTAACGTAGTCGGGAGCAAATCAAAATTAGTTAAGCACCGCTCTAAAGAACCCGGTTTTGTTGACCTGCTTATTTATGCGTCTGTAGTTGATGATGGTGTGATTGTCGGCAAAGATGGGTCGCTCATGGCGGCGTGGGCCTATCAGGGCGTAGACTCGAATAGCAGCACGGAAGCTGAACGCGACCAAGTATCCTTACAAATTAACCATGCTTTATCACGTATGGGTTCCGGTTGGATGATCCATATTGATGCTGTTCGTAAACCCGCCCCCGGTTATTCCACCAAAGATGATTCGCATTTCCCGGATCCTGTCTCAGCAGCCATTGATGAAGAGCGGCGTGAATTTTTTGAGCGTGTTGGCACGTTATACGAAAGTAATTATGTGATAACAGCCACCTATTTACCGCCGCTACTGGCACAACAGAAGTTTGTTGAACTGATGTTTGATGACGAGGGTGTGCCGGTTGATTCCAAAACCAGAACAATAGCCTTGCTTAACCATTTTAAGCGCGAATGCGCGAATATTGAATCTCACCTATCCAGTGTTTTCAGAATGAAGCGGTTGAAGGGTAAAACGATAACCAAAGAAGATAATTCGTCTGTTAATTATGATGCTTTTCTACGCTGGATTCAATTTTGCATCAGTGGCCTTGATCATCCAGTGATTCTACCCAAAAATCCAATCTATCTGGATGCGCTATTAAGTGGTCAGGAGTTTTGGGGTGGGGTAGTACCTAAAATCGGACAGAATTTCATACAAGTCGTATCCATTGAGGGTTTTCCGCTGGCATCTTCACCAGGACTCATTAATTCGCTAGCTGATTTGCCTTGTTTATACCGTTGGTCAACGCGCTTCATTTTCATGGATACACACGAGGCGGTCGGCCACCTGGAGAAGTTCAGTAAAAAATGGAAACAAAAGATTCGCAGCTTCTTTGATCAAGTATTTAATTCGCATAGCAGTAATGTCGATCAAAACGCCATAAATATGGTGAGTGACGCACAAGCTGCAATTGCTGAGACAAATAGCGGTGAAGTGGCACAAGGTTACTATACCAGTGTGGTTGTGTTGATGAGTGAGAGCCGAGGGGATTTAGAGGCTTCCGCACGACAAGTGGCCAAAGCAATTAATCATTTGGGATTTGCCGCTCGAATTGAAACAATCAACACGATAGATGCGTACTTGGGCAGTTTGCCTGGACATGGTGTTGAGAATGTACGCCGCCCGCTATTAAACACAATGAATCTGGCTGATTTGATGCCGAGCAATACAGTATGGCCGGGAAAGAATGAAGCGCCTTGTCCGATGTATCCGCCCATGGCTCCGCCACTCATGCACTGTACTACCCAAGGGGCTACGCCGTTTCGGTTAAACCTGCATGTACGGGATTTGGGTCATACCTTCATGTTTGGCCCAACCGGCGCGGGTAAATCAACGCATTTGGCCCTCATTGCTGCGCAACTGCGGCGCTACGAGGGCATGTCCATCTATTGTTTTGATAAGGGCATGTCAATGTATCCGCTGACCAAAGCAGTTGGCGGGAAGCATTTTTCCGTTGCCGCAGATGATGATTCTCTGGCGTTTTGCCCCCTTCAATTTCTGGAAACAAAAGGTGATCGTGCTTGGGCGCTGGAATGGATTAGCACCATCATCGAACTGAACAACAGTACGATTACACCAGCGCAACGTAATGAAATCAGTAACGCCATCACCAGCATGCACAGAAGTGGTGCAAAAACCTTATCTGAGTTTGTGGTAACGATACAGGATGATTCCATCCGCGATGTACTGGCGCAGTACACGATTGACGGCATGATGGGTCATTTGCTGGATGCAGAAAATGACGGTTTGATCCTGTCGTCATTCACAACGTTCGAGATCGAGGAACTAATGAACCTGGGTCAGAAATATGCATTGCCAACCCTTTTGTATCTGTTTAGACGCATTGAACGTGACTTACACGGCCAACCGGCGGCAATCATACTGGATGAAGCTTGGCTTATGTTGGGTCATGCCGCGTTCCGTGAAAAAATCCGTGAATGGCTAAAAGTCATGCGTAAAGCGAATTGTTTCGTGTTGATGGCAACGCAAAGCTTATCCGATGCAGCCAACAGCGGCATTCTAGATGTGATTGTCGAATCCACCGCAACGAAGATATTTCTACCGAACGTACACGCGCGTGATCAGGATACTGCGGCGTTATATCGACGCATGGGACTGAATACCCGCCAGATTGGAATCATCGCATCGGCGGTTGCCAAGCGCCAATATTATTATGTATCAGAAGATGGCAGAAGGCTCTACGACTTGGCATTAGGCAAACTAGCTTTAGCATTTGTCGGCTCATCAGATAAAGAATCAATTGCCACAATCAAGCAGTTGGTCGCAAAACATGGCGACAAATGGGTCAAGGAATGGCTGGATATTAAAGGACTGAAATTAAATAATGAGGCCATGTCATGAAGTCAATACAAGCACTACTCAATCTTAATCCCAAAAATGCACGATTAGCTGATGAATTCATAGAGGGTGGCCGCCGCGAAGGGGAAAACGAAAATCCTTATTTATCGGGGCGGCGCTCGTGGAATGATCACATGGAATCTGTGGCTGCATCGCGCAATATGTGGCAGATACTGGCAATACTTTCACTGATGATCACACTAGCGGCCGTTGGGGGGATTATCCATATCGGCAGCCAGTCGAAGTTCATTCCCTACGTGGTACAAATTGATAACCTGGGGGAGGCGATAGCCGTGTCACGGGCAGACATGGCGGCACCGGCTGATCCTCGGGTTATTCACGCATCGGTCGCTTCGTTTATTAATGACTTGCGGATGGTAACACCTGATATTGCCCTACAGCGCCGCGCAATTTTTCGGGCATACGCCATGCTCTCATCGGATGATCCGGCAACCGCCAAAACCAACGTTTGGCTAAACGGTACCGATACGAGCAGCCCATTCAAACGCGCCGCGAATGAGACAGTGAATATTGAGATTGTCTCGGTTATTCCGCAAAGCCCTGAAACTTGGCAGGTGATCTGGCGAGAATTAGTTTATGACCGTCAAGGGCATCCCAAAGAACCCCCCTTCATAATGCGCGCGCTTTTGACTATCTATAGCATTGATTCAACTGCAAATACAACTGAGGAACAAATTCGTAATAACCCGCTCGGCATTTATGTGCGGGATTATTCTTGGGCAAAGCAAATATAAAAAGGAATGATAATGAAATACGCTCGATATGCACTTATTACTCTCTATATTAGTTTGCTTCCTTCTGTTGTTTTAGCGGTAGGCAGTAATTTTCCTGATTCTTATTTTGCAAAAGACAATCCTCAACTAACACCACAGGAAAGGGCTTCAATTGAAATAGCTAAGAAATGGCAACAATCCAGCGCCACTGGAATCAAGCCGGTCGCTGGACCCGATGGCACCATCCGGTTTCTGTTTGGTGCGCAACAACCCAGCATTGTCTGCGCGGTGTTGCAGGTTTGCGATATTCAATTACAACCCGGCGAACAAGTGAATTCTATTCACTTGGGTGATCAAGTGCGTTGGCAAGTCGAACCGGCAATAACAGGCCGTGCCGCGCTCGAAGTACAACATTTGATTGTGAAACCCCTTGATGTCGGGCTGGAAACCTCACTGGTTGTGACTACCGACCGGCGTACTTATCATATGCGGCTCAGATCCCATCGGCAGGAATTTATGCCGCGCGTTGCCTTTATTTATCCCGAAGATGCACAGGCAAAATGGGATGCCGTCAAAATGAGAGAGAACCACGCAATGGAGATTAAATCATCTCGAACAATACCCTCGACGGGAGAGTATTTAGGCGATCTGGATTTTTTGTATAGCGTGTCTGGATCCGCAGCCTGGAAGCCACTGCGCGTCTATAACGATGGCAAGAAAACAATTATTCAGATGCCGACAACCTTTTCGCAAAAAGAAGCGCCGGTTTTGATGGTGGTGCGTAAAGAAGGTGGCTTGTTCTCACAAGACACAGAGGTAATGGTTAATTACCGCTTGCAGCATGACCGGTACATTGTGGATGCTGTTTTTGATAAAGCGTATCTGATTGCGGGTGTAGGCAGCGATCAAAGCCGGGTTACGATCACCAAAACACAAGGAAATTAATATGTTCCGGTTATCAATGCTTGTTTTGATATTCATTCTGACTGGTTGTGCAACAACACAATTTGGCAATTTTGTGGCGCATAACGATGAGGCTCACAACAAAAGTATAGCCAGTGATGTGACAGGGCAACTAATACAGCTTTATCCACCGGCCAGCACGCAATTTAATATGCAACATCCAACGGTAGATTCATTGGGTGATGCTTTAGTAGATAATTTGCGAGCTGGCGGCTATGCCATCCATGAACATAAAAAATCAAACCTTAACAAGTCAACGGATACACCTACATCGGATGGTATGACGCTTGGATATGTTTTTGACCAAATGGACGGCTTATACCGTCTCACAGTCTTTGTTGATCAGCATGTTCTAACTCGCGCGTATATTTTCAATGAGAGCACAATAAACCCGGCAGGTTACTGGGTTCGTAAGGAGTAAGTTATGAGTATGTCTGCTGACGCATCTCCTGAAACCATATCGTCATCTGGCGTGCGCCGGGTCAACAACCTTCCGATTTATATTGTTGTCGGTATCATGCTGGTTTTTTTATTAATCATGATGGTTGTGGCAATAAATCGCTCAGAACCACAAGACTCAAACAATGCCGAAGAAAGCAAAAAAGCTGGATCAAGCAATATGCTGGCCGCGTTTATCACCGGCGAATACAAGGATGGCTTCATTGAACCGGAAAGACCGGCACCCACAGAACCTGCCCTGGATTTGCCGCCAGAAATCATGATTGCACGCCCCAGTAATCTTGATTTACCGCCATTACCACCAGTTAACAGTCTCGAAAGAGATCCCTCTTCAGAGCATATTCGTATGATGAAGTTGCAACTATTTGAGCAAGCGGTAAAAGCAAAAACCAATG
>JAKQVC010000005.1 GCA_029571985.1 Bacteroidota bacterium
GAAAAAAATACTAAACCAGTATGGTCAATTTGAATCGGCGCAGGGTGGTCAATTTAAATCGGCCTCAGGTGGTCAGCTTAAATCGGCGAGAGGTGGTCAATTTGACCGGCGCTTGCACTAAGCCATCGTAATTCGCATAATAATAAAATCCATCATTTTTACGAATAATTTGATATCTAAAATATTCATTGTGTTTTAACAGATAATGCGTTACTGAATCCGGTGTTGAAATTTCAGGTGATATATGAACACAAGCTCTACAAATGGTAATTATGCTGTCGTCAATTAATAAGTCCATCCTTTCGTCATTGTAGTAATGTATTTGACGTTTTTGCCTTTCATAACTATAAAAATGTGTTTCTGAGCCTGGAGGTATAATAATAGAATATTGAAGATAATTTGATGTCATATTTATTTTAGCGGTTTTGCAACCACAGCAAACTAATGCAATCAGAAATATATATAAATTACTTTTCAGTCCAAATATGATCGGAAGTCTGCGAATTTGTTGGGTCATAATTTGAAATATCACTATGTGTAAAATATTTGAATTGAATTACTACTGAGTTTTTGGTTATCAGGGCATTCCCTCCATCTGAATCACCCATTCCCACCCTCAGCATCCTAAATCTAATCATCTTTGAACAAAAAATACAGTCCCTCGCAACACCACCCGGTATAAACTCTTTCTTTTTTATTTTTAGTATCAGGAAGCAGGTATCAGGTATCAGGTAGTGGGACAAATGCAGGGAACAGGTAAGGCGGTGAGGCGGTAAGTTGCGGGAAGAATTTTGTGTTAGAAATTATTCCTCTCTGAAGCAGAAAGTTTTCTCCACTTCGCTCCGTAAACTTTCGCTACAGAGCAGGCTCTCTCATTCCTCATTCCTAATCAAAAGGTAGTGAGTAGTGGGTAGTGAGTAGTGGGACAAATGCAAGAGCCCTTCGGGCTTTGGGATCGGATTGTAGATGTTGAGTGGATTTTTAATCAGCCAATTAACCAATAATCACTCGCACACTTGCACACAGCATCCGCCGTACGGCGGACCACACTTTCACACTTGCATTCCACGTCCGCACCTTTTACTATTTTTACCCAATGCCACTCAATACACATAGCCGTAAATCAAACCTCACTCATGCTGCAATGCAACACTGGGATTTAATCGTAATTGGCGGTGGCATCACAGGTGCCGGAATTGCTTTAGAAGCTGTTGCAAGAGGATTAAGCGTTGTTTTAGTAGAACAGTATGATTTTGCGAGCGGAACTTCTTCTAAGTCAACAAAATTGATTCATGGCGGATTGCGCTATTTAAAACAATTAGAATTCGGATTAGTCCGTACCGTTGGAAGAGAGCGCGCCGTTTTGCATCACCTTGCTCCGCATCTGGTTACTCCGGTTGATATGGTTTTGCCGATTGTTGAAGGTGGCTCACTCGGAAAATTGTCGACCGCAGTTGCCTTATGGATATATGATTTCCTGGCAGGCGTGAAACCGGAAGAACGTTTTAAAATGTTAACCGCGCAACAAGCCGTACAACAGGAACCACTGCTCCGAACACATAACCTCAAAGGTGCAGCTGTGTATAAAGAATATCGAACAGATGATGCGCGACTTACCATGTCAGTGCTCAAATCTGCTGTTGATTTAGGCGCGCAATGCTTTAACTATGCACAGGCGATACAATTTATTGAAGATGACGGTCGCATTACAGGTGTTACGGTTCAGGATTTACTCGGTCAAGCAGTTTATAACCTGAAAGGCAGTGTTGTTATTAACGCCGCAGGCCCATGGGTGGATGATGTGCGCTCTTTAGAAACAATACCTCGCGGAAAACGCCTGCATTTAACAAAAGGCGTGCACATTGTTGTGCCCCAGGCCTTGTTTCCAATAAAGCACTCCATTTATTTTGATGTAGAAAGTGATAATCGAATGGTATTTGCCATTCCGCGCGATTCAATTGTTTACATCGGCACAACGGATACAAATTACACGGGTTCTAAAGCGCAGATTGATGTTACGGATGCAGATATTCAATACCTGCTTTCGGCTGTGCATGCCGTGTTTAAAGACATACATATGCATCCGGAGGATGTGATTTCCGGTTGGGCAGGCTTGCGACCATTAATACATGAGGAAGGGCGCTCACCGTCGGAATTATCCCGTAAGGATGAAATTTTCATCTCCCAAAAAGGCCTCATCAGTATGGCGGGTGGAAAATTGACCGGCTATCGTAAAATGGCGCAAAAAGCGGTAGATAAAGCCATTCGCACTGCCGGCAAACACCATTTTACTTCCCTGAAAAAGGCAGATACCCGTAAAATAAACCTGCATGGTGCCGATTTTGAAAAGGATATCCCTACATATATTACCCTGAGAAGCGGAGAGGTGCGTCATTTGGGTATAACACATCAACAGGTAACGGCATTAGTAAACCGGTATGGAACAGCTACTTCCATTATTTTAGATGAGGTGTTTAAGTACATTCAACAACTGCAGGATCCTACATTGAGTTTGCTGAAAGCTGAAGTGCTTTACGGTATTCATCACGAACAGGTGACCAACGTCAGCGATTTTTTAGTCCGCCGAACCGGTCGATTGTATTTTGAAATCGACTTTTGTAAAACATATTACCGCCAAATCGCATCCTGGATAGCCGAAGAACTTGGTATGGATGCAAGCGAGTCAGACCTACAATTGCAATGGTTTGAGGCAGTTTTGCAATCGGTGCAATTCAGATAGGCTGTACGCTGTATGGTACGATTATCAACATTAGGCATGGATAAGTGTATTTTATGTTTCTGATTATAGAAGTATCATTGGGTAATAAATTTACGTATGGCGCTAAAGAAAAAAGCTAAGGTGCAGGATGTAAAAAAGATATTCATACTCGACACCTCCGTAATCCTCCACGATCATAATTCAGTAAATAAATTTGAAGAGCACGATATTGTAATTCCGATTACAGTGCTCGAAGAACTGGATAATTTTAAAAAGGGGAATGAAACCATAAATTTTGAAGCAAGAGAATTTATCCGGTTTCTCGACAATAAATCAAAAGAAGGCACACTGCAGGAATGGCGACCTGTAAACGGACGATCGTCGGGACGCATGATTGTCATGATGTTCGAAGAACACGGTGTAAATGCAGAGCGGATTTTCGGTGAGGAAAAACCGGATCATAAAATCCTGAATACAGCCCTCGTTGTTAAACACAAATATCCTGAAACGCCCGTTATACTTGTATCTAAGGATATCAACCTCCGCATTAAAGCTAAGGCATTAGGGCTTTACGCAGAGGACTATAAAAATGATAAAATTCAGGACCCTGAATTCCTGAAGGAACCAATAGAAACCATTGAAGGTATTGATCATGCAACCATTGATAAAATATATTCGGATGGATTTATCGGCTTCAAAAAAATTCTGAAACAGGAACCGTTTTCTAATCAATGCTTTATCTTAAAAAATGGTAGCAGCAGCGTACTTGCCAGTTACAATTCTGAAGAAAAGGTTTTTGAGAAGATAAATAAATCTACTGCCTACGGCATTAAACCGCGTAATGCAGAACAGGTGTTTGCCTTTAACGTATTGCTCAATCCAAATGTGAAATTGATAGCCTTACAGGGACAAAGCGGTACCGGTAAAACCCTGCTCGCACTTGCCAGCGCTCTTGAACAACGCAGAAACTACAAACAGATATTTCTGGCGCGACCTATCATTCCGTTAAATAATAAAGATATCGGTTACCTGCCGGGAGATATCAAATCTAAATTAAATCCCTACATGGAACCGCTTTGGGATAACCTCAAAATGATTCAACATCAGTTCGAGCAAAACGACAGCGAATACAAGGCCATCACCCAAATGATAGAACAGGAGAAACTGGTGATACAACCTCTTGCCTATATCAGGGGTCGCAGTATTTCAAATATCTACTTCATTATCGATGAAGCACAAAACCTGACACCGCTTGAGGTGAAAACCATTATCACTCGGGCAGGGGAGAACACGAAAATTGTTTTCACAGGCGATATCAACCAGATAGATACACCTTATCTGGATGCACATAGCAACGGATTGAGTTATTTAATCGACAAAATTAAAAACCATCCAATGTGCTCTGTTATCACCCTGCAAAAAGGCGAAAGGTCAGAACTAGCGAATCTTGCGAATGACCTGTTATAAGAGGTAAGTCATTCCTCAAACAGGTTGAATGGTCGAAAACAGCCGGATTTGTATGAACCGGCCCTTCATGAACCGTACATTGTGCATATCCTGACTTTGGGCATCTGAGAAACGCCCTATTTTCGCATCATGGCTAATACGCAGTATAATTATTCAGAGGAACATATCAGAACGCTCGACTGGATCGAGCACATGCGCATGCGTCCGGGCATGTACATCGGCAAGCTTGGCGATGGTAGTTCTCCGGATGATGGTATCTACATTCTGGTAAAAGAGGTGATCGACAATGCCATCGACGAATTTATGATGGGCTATGGAAAGCGTATTGATGTTACCATCGACAAACACCAGGTTACCGTACGCGATTTTGGCCGGGGCATTCCGCTGGGAAAAGTGATTGAATGCGTGAGCGTCATGAACACCGGTGCGAAATATGATACTGCCGCATTCCAAAAATCAGTCGGATTAAACGGTGTAGGTACCAAAGCCGTAAATGCCCTCAGCAGCTACTTCCGCGTGGAAGCCTATCGCGAAGGCAAAACAAAATTTGCTGAATTTGAAAAAGGTATTCTGAAAAAAGATACACCCATCGGCAAATCAGATCAACGCGACGGCACCTTTGTAACGTTTATTCCGGATAATACGATATTCCGCAATTTTCATTTTATTCCGGATTATCTCGATAATCAATTGTGGAATTATGTATTTCTGAATGCCGGACTTACCATCAATTTCAACGGTCAGAAATACTTCTCGCAAAATGGATTGCACGACCTCCTGAAACGCAATAGCAACGAAGAAACCAATCGTTATCCCATCATACATTTAAAGGGCGATGATATAGAAATTGCGTTCACACATGGCAACGAATATGGAGAAGATTATTATTCCTTTGTAAACGGACAAAACACCACTCAGGGAGGTACACACCTGGCTGCGTTTCGCGAAGGCATTGTGAAAACCGTTCGTGAGTTTTACAAGAAAGATTTCGACGCCAGTGATATACGTCAGGCTATTGTGGGGGCTATCGCCATCCGCGTGCAGGAACCTGTTTTTGAATCGCAGACAAAAACAAAATTAGGCAGCATTTATATGGCGCCTGATGCACAGGTAACGGTGAAGGCATTTGTTGTGGATTTTATCAAAAAAGAACTCGATAATTTCCTCCACAAAAATCCGGCAACTGCAGATGCATTATTAAAACGCATTCTGCAAAGCGAACGCGAACGAAAAGATATTGCGGGCATTAAAAAACTCGCCAACGAACGCGCAAAAAAGGCCAATTTACATAACCGCAAATTGCGCGATTGTCGTTTTCACCTGGGTGAGGATAAACACGAAAAATCCCTGCGCTCTACCTTATTTATTACTGAGGGCGATAGCGCCAGCGGCAGCATCACCAAAGCACGCGATGTAGAATCACAGGCGGTTTTCAGTCTGAAGGGAAAGCCATTAAATGTATTCGGTCTCACTAAAAAAATAGTTTACGAGAACGAGGAGTTTAATCTCTTACAACATGCCCTCAACATTGAAGATGGTATCGATGGTCTTCGCTATAATCAAATTGTAGTGGCCACAGATGCGGATGTCGACGGGATGCATATACGTTTGTTATTGCTTACCTTCTTCCTGCAATTTTTCCCTGAAGTTGTCAAAAACGGTCACCTCTATATTTTACAAACACCATTATTCCGGGTTCGCAATAAAAAGGAAACGATATATTGTTACAATGAATCTGAAAAACAGGGTGCAATCCGCAAACTGACCGGAAAGCCTGAAATAACACGCTTCAAAGGATTAGGAGAAATTTCTCCCGACGAATTCGCCGGATTTATCGGAGCCGATATTCGCCTCGAACCGGTCATCATCGGCAAAGAACAATCAATCCAGTCAACCCTCGAATACTACATGGGCAAAAACACACCCGATCGTCAAACCTTCATCATCAAAAATCTGCGCATAGAAAAAGACGTAATCGAAGAGGAGCTCGTGGTTGAGGCATAATTTTCTTTCAAAACCGGATGTATAATCCTCCCCGTCTCCCAGTCTTCCCGGCCTCGAAACCACACGCATTGACGCAAAAAAAAAGAGGCCATTCAAAAAGAAACAGCCTCTTTACCTTAGGGGAATAGCAGTATCAATTACCGGTGAACGTATAGCGTAATCCCACTTGTAAACCATGGGTTATATATCGCAGCGAACGATCATCAGCATTATATGTATCACTTATTTGAGCACGGAAAGTACCTCTGCATTGGAGGGATACACTTGGTGACAGTGCATATCCAACAGCAGGGTCAACTCGCCAATACCAAACAATATCATTGAAATAATTTAATTCTTCGAGCGCATCAAAGTCGTTCAGCATATCATTCGGATAGTAGCCGGCACGCTTGTGCAATATACCAATAGAAGGACCGGTAGATAACCGGAAACTCCATTTATTGTGTTGATAGGTATAACCAAACATCATCGGAATTTCAGCATAATACAAACGGTTTGATACCTGACGAATTTCAGTTGAATCATTTGCATAATAACTCCACGTAGTATCATTTACTAAAATGAATGTGGTATCAATCAATGGTTCGCCACCGACGTAAATGGTATCAATAAGCATTTCAGTATGGGAGTCTACCGTAAAACTGGTATCCAGATATGATCGTTGTACGGCAAAAAATCCATCCTCACCCATTTGCATAAAATTCACGCTCAGGTTCATATCAAGCGGGAAAGGTTTGATACGCAATCCGCCTTCGAGGCTAATCGTAGGACTGAATGCAGGTTCCTGTGCTTTTTCAACATGGTTTATCCAAATCTGCGGGCCAGAACCAAAATGCGCATAACTTCTCTGTGTTCCGGCATAAATACCTGCAAACCATTGCACGCGTGTGGTGTTCAGATTTTTTGGTGGTAAGGCGCCTTGTGTTAAAGCAATACTTACACCAGGTGTTTCTTCCCAGTTGTCCGTTTCCTCCGCAATTTGATTTTCTTCTATAGGAGCTACCGGAATTTCAGTCTGGTTTTCCTGTGATACTTTAACAGGTATATCCGTAGGTGTTTGCTCTCCGGTGTTTGTTGCGTCAACTGAATTAAGTATATCCGCAGGGTCTGACTGACCGGTGTGCTGGTTGCCGGTATTTGATTTATCCTCTTGAGATGCAGCCTGGTCAATGGCAGGTTGCTCAGTAGATGCAGTTGTTGGATGCGTAAAAGTAGATGATGCTGTAGTAGTTTGTGTATTGTTTGAAATAGAAGATTCCTGGCCCTCTGGTATGGAAGTTTGGGCAGTTGTATTTTGCTTTGAATCGGATGCCTCTGTTTGCTGCACGGTATGTTCAGTCGTTTGCGCGCTTTGAGCAATCGTTGGGTTGTCCATTGTGTTTTGTTTCTGCCATTGCTGCGTAACAAAAAACACACTGATGATGGTAACAACGGCAACAATGCCGCCTCCAAACCACCAGCCATACCGTTTTTTATCGGCGGCTTTGTTGAAATCAGAAAGAACCGTCTCCGCATTCTCCCAGAATTTCTCCTCATACACAAACTGACGCTGTTCCATACCCTCGCGGAACAGTTTGTCTATGGGATTTTCGTTATTTAATTTTTTTGCCATACCATTAACTTAGTCGTGTGTGTCTAACATATTTTTTAATATCGTTCTTGCATTATTTACATGCCATTTACTGGTGCCTTCGCTGATATTTAGTAATTCTGAAATTTCTTTGTGACTATACCCGTCAATAGCAAACATATTGAATACCTTACCGGTCATTTCAGGTAAACGCATGAGCATATGATACAAGGCATCCGCCGAAATAATCGCCGCTAAATCTTCATTCACCGCCGATTCATGAATTTCAATCGTGCTGTGGTCTGAGTAATCTACTAATTGTGTATGCGTCTTATAATTTTTTTGTAACCGATAGGTATCAATGATGGTGTTAATCATAATCCTGCGCATCCAGGCTTCGACAGGAACATTTTCTTTCCGCTTATCGGCATGCGTCAGAATTTTTAAATACCCCTGATTGAGTAACGACATTGCTTCATCCCGGTCTACAGCATAACGACTGCACACGCCCATCAAAAGTTGATAGGCCTGCTTATACAGACTATGCTGTGCTTTTCTGTCGCCTTTCGCTGAGGCGATAAGTAATTCCGGATCGATCTGCATGGATCGCGTAGAGCCTTTAGTGCTGGTTGCTGATTTTGGGACAGCTATCCATTGTTTCTCACTAAGCGTGTGCATTGGTTGGCTCAGTTTTGATGAATGAATAGTTCCTCGGGCATAAAAATAATAAAACCACCTGCCCGTACCGTCCGGACAGGTGGAAAATTGTCAGCACAAAGGAATCGATCTGCCATGAATAAGCATGTCAGGAGGTGTTGACTCCCGATATAAGCTATCACGAATCTGCAGGCTGAAAAGTTGGGTATTATCTATTCTTTTATAAATTGAGCCCGTTCGGTGTCAAAATTGCCTACAACTTCCAGCAAATACAGTCCGGGTGGGAGAGGGCTTATGTCCAAATCTAAGTAGGAATCGTTTGTAAACAGTTGATTTTCAACGAGTTGTCCTGAACTGGTGTAAACCAAAACTTGAACCTGCTCATCGGGCAAAGCAGTAGCTACCTGCACAAAAACAGTTGCCGGATTCGGAAATAAGGCAAATCCCGTGCCGGATTCTCCATTTCCTGACCGACAAAGCGCTGTAACACATGTCTGGAGCGGACTTGGGTCGGAGAACACCCCGTCGCACATACTGGAAATTTGGAACACATAGGTAGTATTACAGGTTAAGCCCTTTATGATTTGGGCAGTTTTTGGGGCCGGAATGGTTTTCGTATGCCAGCCGGTTTCGCCCAGAGCCTGATAGCGGAGTTTATAGGTGGTGGCTCCCTCAACAGCACTCCATTGCACTTTTATCGCATTTTCAGTGGTCAATGCCAGGATGTCCGATGGTGCTGAACAGCCGGCAACCCCTGTATCTCCGGCAGCGATAGGCGTGTTTGGCGTTAATTGAATGGCATAGTTTTCTACCTGAATCTCCAAAGCGTCATTAATTGGTTCCGGGCACGGATCGAGGGTATTCACCTGCAATCGAACCCAGCCATACCGATAATCGGCACCCTCCTGAATACGAAATCCAATAAAACCTGAGCCGCCTCCTGCAAAAGGACCTTCTGTTTGTACAAACGGAGGATCAGAACAACTCATGTAACTGAAGTAAAAGGTGAACGCCCCGTATCCTAATGTTCCTCCAAAATAACCGGGATTTATCCAGTTGTTTTCTGCTGAAACCAGGTCGCCCGACTCAAATCGATTCAACACATTCCAGCCCGAACTCAATATCGTGGAGGCCAATTGCACATAGGGATGATCGACACCGGCAGCCGCAATAGAATAAATGCTGCCAAAAAAGCCACCGTCCCACACATTAAACCAGATATCCGTGATTTCGTCGCCATCTACATCAATGTGCACCGCATCGTCAACCGAAATCCAATCGGGTTCAGGATTGGTATACACAATTTGCGCATCAGTTCGTGGCATTCCAGCTATCATGCCGATAGCTGCTGCGGAGTAAGCATGGAGTTTTCGCATGACATCGCATTTGTAATGAAATTACGCATTTTTCATTCAAATTTTTCGTGACAGATAACGCCTTACGGTGGAAAACTTCACAAGGGATACTGATAGTGGGTACCTATTTTTACCACCTTGATATTGCAGTGATGGCTAAGAAGAAGCAAGAAACACCACAGGAAGAGTCAGCCGAAAACATAGTGCCGATAAAACAGTCGAGTACGCATGTTTCGCATATGTATAAGGACTGGTTCCTGGATTATGCCAGTTACGTAATTCTCGAAAGAGCAGTACCGGATATCCATGACGGATTAAAACCGGTGCAGCGACGTATTCTGCATTCGATGCGCGAAATGGACGATGGGCGCTTTCATAAAGTGGCTAACGTTATCGGTCAAACCATGCAATATCATCCACACGGAGATGCTGCAATTGGTGAAGCATTGGTAAATATGGGTCAAAAAGACCTCCTGATTGAAACACAGGGAAACTGGGGTGATGTGCGCACAGGCGATGATGCAGCAGCTCCGCGATATATTGAGGCGCGATTATCCAAGTTTGCACTCGAAGTTGTATTTAATAAGGATACTACCGAGTGGCAAATGAGCTACGACGGTCGAAAGGCAGAACCTGTTACCCTTCCGGTTAAGTTTCCACTCGTACTTGCCATGGGTGTAGAAGGTATTGCCGTAGGGTTAAGTACTAAAATTCTGCCACACAATTTTTGCGAATTGATTTTGGGAAGTATTGAAGTGCTCAAAGGAAACGAAACACAAATTGTTCCGGATTTTGCCACAGGCGGAATGGTTGATGTATCTGAATACAATCGCGGCGAACGCGGGAGTAAAATCAGGTGTCGTGCAAAATTGGAAGTAGTAGATAAGAAAACCATCGCTATCCGCGAAATTCCATTTAGTACAACCACTACCTCATTGATAGAATCCATTATCAAAGCGAATGATAAAGGAAAAATTAAAATTAAAAAGGTAACGGATAATACGGCCAAAGACGTTGAAATTCTTGTAGAGCTTGCAGCCGGCGTTTCTCCTGATGTAACGGTGGATGCGCTGTATGCATTTACAGATTGCGAAATATCCATCACGCCATCAACCTGTATCATTGAGGACGACAGGCCTTTGTTTTTAACGGTAGATGAAATTCTGCGCAGAAGTACTAAAAACACAAAAGACCTTTTAAAAAGCGAACTCGACATTCGGCTTGAGGAATTAAATGAAAAATGGCACTTCAGCTCACTGGAAAAAATATTCATCGAAAATCGCATCTACCGCGATATTGAGGAATGCGAAACATGGGAAGAAGTAATTCGCGCTATCGATAAAGGGCTTGATCCCCATAAACCGAAATTAATGCGGGAAGTTACGGAAGAGGATATTGTGCGGTTAACAGAAATTAAAATCAAACGCATTTCCAAATTCGATGCCTTTAAAGCAGATGAATATATCCGCGAACTGGAGAAAGAAATGAAGGAGGTTAAGCATAATCTCCGCCATCTCACAGATTATGCCATCCGATATTTCGAAGAGCTATTAAAAAAATACGGTAAGGGTCGCGAACGTAAAACGGAAATCAGAAAGTTCGATACTATCGAAGCCAAAGCGGTAGTAGCTAACAATGCAAAACTCTATGTAAATCGTGAAGAAGGGTTTATCGGATTTGGGTTGAAGAAAGACGAATTCATCTGCGATTGTTCAGATATTGATGATATCATTGCCTTTACAGATGAAGGTAAAATGAAAGTAGTGCGCATAGCAGATAAAGTATTCATCGGCAAAAAAATTCTCTACGCTCAGGTGTGGAAGAAAGAAGATGAGCGGATGACGTATCACATGATTTATACGGACGGGAAAACCGGAAAGGCATTCGCCAAAAGATTTAACGTTACCGCCATTACACGGGATAAAGAATATGATTTAACACAGGGTAATGCGAAAAGCAAAGTATGGTATTTCAGCGCTAATCCGAATAGCGAAAGTGAAGTGGTGAACCTGCAGTTACATCCCAACGCCCGGGCCATACACAAGCAATTTGATTTTGATTTCGGCGAATTGACCGTTAAAGGTCGCTCGAGTATGGGAAATACGGTTACGAAATATCCATTGCGAAAAATCGTACAAAAAGAAAAAGGAACCAGCACCTTAGGCGGCAGAAAATTATGGATTGACGAAACGGTGGGACGCCTGAATGTGGATGCACGTGGCCGCTATCTGGGTGAGTTTGATACGGGAGATAATTTATTGGCCATATATCGAGACGGCACTTATGAATTAACAAACTTCGAATTAAGTAATCGTTTCGAAATGCGCGATGTACTCCTGCTCGAAAAGTTTAATGAACAACGCGTGGTGTCAGCCGCGTATTGGGACAATGAACAAAAGCAAATGTTCCTCAAGCGGTTTTATATTGAATCAATTGTGCCGGATAAAAAATATCCGTTCATCACAGAATCAACAGGTTCTAAATTGTATTTTGCCTCAACGGCAGCAAAACCGCGTTTAGAAATTGTGGTTGTTAAAGGACGTAAACAGGAAGAAGTACCTGAAGTGGTTGAAGTGGAAACTTTTATTGATGTGAAAGGATGGAAAAGTCAGGGCAAGCGTTTAAGTCAGTACGAAATTCGAAAAGTAACCGGATTGCCGCCTGAAGCCGAACCTGAGCCGGAAGTAAAACCGGAAAAAAAAGACCCTGATCTGAAAGTAGGCACGCAAATGGAATGGGATCTTGATTCAGGAGAGACGAAGTTAAAAGACGGCAAGCAAAGTAAATTGTTTTAAATACCGTTTGAACAATAGGGGATAGGTGGTGTTTCTATCGGTATGATTCACCAAATCTTACTATCCTGTATCTTGATGTTTAGCCAGCCTGCACATCAGCAAGATTATGCATCATTTGTTTTGCATAATGAAACATTAACCAGCATACCACTCAGCATTCCGGGTGTGATGAATCCTAATTTGAGCCCGCTGGGGTATAGTGGTGTGTCGCTTGCTTTAGGTCAGGAAGTATTTTTCATGGAAAAAAAGAAGAAGTACCTTTTATTAACGGTGGATGCATCTTTAGAAGGGGATACCCTGGAGGTTGGACAATTAATAAAAACACGCAAACAGGAGTTGAAAAATCAGCAATGAGCGTGTATTTAGTTGTTGGCGGAATGGGGGGAATTGGCTCTGCTGTTGTGAGGCAACTGATTGATCAGGGGCATCTGGTAATTGCAACCTATAGAAATACATCACCCACAGTACATCCTCAGGTGCAATGGTTACAATGGGATGTTACAACAGATTTCCCGGTTGATGTGTTACCGGAAGTTTTGGATGGCGTAGTGTATTGCCCGGGTTCTATTTTACTGAAACCCTTTCATCGAATTCCGCCATCAACATTTATAGATGATTATACCTTGCAGGTCGGAGGTGCCATCAGAGTATTACAGGCGGCGCATACTGCATTGAAGCGAAGTAGTACAGCAACTGTTGTTTTATTTTCAACAGTAGCCGTGCAAAGAGGCTTTACCTTCCATAGTGCGGTGAGTGCATCAAAAGGTGCAATAGAAGGTTTGGTGCGCGCTTTATCTGCTGAATGGGCACCGGATATCCGGATAAATGCGATAGCGCCATCCATTATTGATACACCATTAGCATCTTCCTTATTAAATACACCGGAAAAAAGAGAAGCGAATGCAGGCAGACATCCATTAAAGCGCATCGGTAATCCGGATGATATAGCAAACGCAGTGGTTTATTTATTATCTTCAACATCTTCCTGGATGACGGGTGAAATTTTGCATGTGGATGGAGGCATGCATGCAATTAAATAAGTGCATATGGGCGTTTATACTTTACAGGCCGAACAGGTGTTGTACACCGATATACAAACAGCATGGGATTTTTTATGTAATCCGCAGAATTTACGTGTCATTACACCTGAGTATATGGGTTTTGTTGTGCATACGCCAAATTTGCCGGAGAAGATTTATCCCGGCTTAATGATTCAATATACAGTGCGTCCGGTTATGCGTATACCTATGCGTTGGGTAACTGAAATTACGCATGTATCAGATAAAACCTATTTTGTTGACGAACAACGTGTTGGCCCATATCGCATCTGGCATCATGAACATCATATTCAACAAATAGAAGGCGGTGTGTTGATGCGGGATATTGTTACATATCAGCCGCCTTTCGGTATTTTGGGGAATATCGCAAACCGCTTATTTATTCGTCGTCAGTTAAGCCAAATCTTCGAATACAGGAAAAATGTATTAGATAAAATGTATGGCCGCATTATTGATGATGAAAAAATGTCGATGCATGTGTAAATCGACCATTTACTGATACAATGAAATTCCCTTTTGGTAAATAAGGGTGTTCAAAATATAAAGTATTGGCTCCCGCATCTAACGACCATTTAGTTGACATTACCTGTTTGCCGGTCATATCACATATTACAACTTGAATTTCCTCCGACGACCTCGAATTCAGGTGTAACGCGGCTTTTTCATATTCAGGGTAGGTAATAGTGAGTGAATTGGCCTGTGTCATTGGTTCGAGGGCGAGTGTCTGATTAAATAAGACAATGCCCGATAAATCGTATCCGGTTAACATATAATACATCACAGTGTCAGCATATTGCTGGTCAGTCACTGTATATAATGTTTGAGTAGATGCCTCTGATTGATATATGGGTATTATCGCTGTCGGTTCAATTCGTGACAATACATAATTGGAGCATTGATGGATTTCAGGAACCTCCCAGATAAGTGTGTTTATACCATTTGCATTTGACCCGGTGAATTCGAGAATTTCTAATGGTAATATGCAATCAATTATAAATCCAAGCGTATCCACATTGCAATCGGCATCTGATACAATTACCTCCCAGTACCCGGCGCATAAATCTGTTGCAATGGAATCTGTTTGTCCATCGGTCCACAGGTAACTATAAGGTGCAACACCACAGGAGGGTGTCACGGTTGCAGAATCCAGACAATAACACAAATTGCTGTAGGTTAAATCCAGATTCAGGGGAACAGGATTGAATTTAGCGATGAAAGGTTCATCATCGCCGTTATGTGAGCCATCGTAGTAAGTACTACCACCGGGATTTGCCAGTGGAACTGCTTCACCAGGGTCATATTCGTGGTAAACACCGGTTAGAAAAAGTGTATTTTGTTCGAATGCAGATGACTCTAGACAGGATAAAATGTCTTCATTTTCAAATCCATAATACGTTGCCCATGAAATCACGAATGACGTTGTAAATCGGGTCAAAAAAATATCGCCTTCACCTGCATTCGTTGCGTCATAATAACTGGTACATCCTGCATCATAAACCGGCAAATCTGCACTCCAACTGGTTTGTGTGAGATACAGATTGTTGCATGCATCAACGGCAAGAGCATCACGCGAATCCATGTATTCGTTTGCGCTTCCTCCAAAAAATGTGGACCATGCACAATCACCTGAATTAGTTGCTTCGAATAAAAAAATATCTGTGCCACCTGCATTGGCAGATTGATAATATCTGTCAAAATCCGGCGTATAGGTATACAAGTCAGTTGATCTGGAGTATCCACTAAAAAAAACATCATCTGTTTGATTACAAATTACGCTTTGACCATAATCAGCGTCAGTTCCACCCAAATATGTGGCCCATAATCTTGTGCCGGTGTTGGTGAATTTAATGGCGTAAGCATCCGTATCACCCGCCATAGTGCCCTGATAAAATGTGCCGGCATCAAATACCGGAAAATTTGTCGATTTTGTTGTTCCGGTTACAAATAATTCGTTATCGCTATCAACAGCTAGTGCATTTCCTTCGTCAAATGCATTACCGCCATAATAGGATGCCCATATTCTGGTTCCGGAGTTGTTGAATTTAAGCATAAATGCATCCTGCACTCCGCCCAAAGTTGCCTGGTAAAATGTACCGGCATTCAGCTTTGGGAAATTTGAAGATTTAGTATAGCCTGTTACAAAAATATTACCGGTTGCATCAGCAACAATGGCATGTCCGCCTTCCTTATTGTCGCCACCATAATAAGTAGCCCACAATCTTGTCCCACTGCTATTAAATTTCAGGATGAAGACATCCTCATCTCCATTTAATGTACCTTGGTAAAATGTGCCCGCATTGTATACAGGGAAATTTGGGCTAACCGTTTCTCCTGTAACAAAAATATTTCCGGATGCATCTGTGGTAACGCCGAATGCAAAATCTTCGTCATCACCACCATAATAGGTTGACCAAAGCCGAACCCCGGTTGGAGAAAATTTCACAATAACTGCGTCTTCATTTCCACTATTTCCCGGTTGATAATAGGTGCCGGCATTATATGTAGGGAAATTGGTTGATTCAGCAAATCCTACTGCTATTACATTGCCGTTGAGGTCTGAGGTAATATGTGTGAACTCTTCATTCTGACTGCCACCATAAAAAGTGCACCACCATAGCGCCGGATCGATAATCAAGGTATCCTGATCATTATAGGGCTGAAGTTCATAACCGATGGTTACATTGTTTTGATTCGATTCAATTATCTGATATGCACTTTCTACATATTGGTTTGAACTTGTATAACAATAAGGTTTGGGTTCAATTACATCTCCCTGAGCAGTTGGGATTAAAAGGCTTCCATCTTGTTGTAGGTGAATACCGCCAGGTGCTGTGTAATTTAACTGAATACAATTTGGGTTAACACCGGGTGCCACTTCAAAGCTGAATTTTACGCCCTTTTGGTCAGTTTCAATAATCCAATTGATACCCGGGTAAATTTGATCAATCTGAATGGATTGATAGTTCTGATTTACAATGGGAAGATCACTGCCTGCCCGATAATAGTAGCTTTTACCATTTACAGGACTACTATAATGGATGTTTTTGGAGAGTATGCTGGCATGTAAAGGTGATACAGAAATATGGTCTAGTTTTCCTGCTGATTGTTCAAAGCCGGCATCTGCCGGGTAAAATAGCTCGATTCCGGAGCCGGTTATCCAGATTTGAGCATTCTCCACAGAATACAATGCATGTATTTGTTTGTCGGAAGCATCTGATGTAACAGAAAATTGACCAACGTTAGGTATAAAACCACTTGGTTGTGCTACCTGAGCATATCCAAGTACAGATACCCAGATACTAATGAAACTTAGGCCAAATCTTCTAAAAGTGTGCAGTTTACAGGGGTTAGAGATAAGGCTATTTTCCTGCATAGATTAAAGGTAAAGCACCTATTATAGGTTGTAAAAGACAATTTCGAGCAATTTCCACCCATTTGTAAGTAGTTTAGTCCTTGGTTTATGGGTCCATCAGGTATAGTTAACACAAAAATTACATAAATTTAACCATTCAATCATTCGACGCATTATGGTTAGATGGAAATGGACACTGATTGCTTTTGCATTTTTCGTATTGTCCCCCGAGGTCAAGGCAGAACTCAAGTGGACTGAAAAAGCCAATTTTGGGGGTGAAGCCCGACACCGCAGTATTGGTTTCAGCATCGCCAAGCGTGGTTATATGGGTCTCGGCCATTATAACTCTGTTGTGGATGTATTGTTTGAGGATATTTGGGAATATGATCCGGGTTCAAATACCTGGGCGCAAAAAGCGGATTTTCCCGGAGGTAAAATGCTGCAGTGTGTTGCTTTTACCATCGATGATATTGCCTATGTGGGCACAGGGAGAGATCCCTACTTTTATGAGCATAACGAGTTTTATGCTTACCATCAAAAAACAAATACCTGGACACCTGTTGCCGATTTTGAAGGTAGTGCCCGACATGGAGCAGTAGCATTTGCCATTAATGGCAAGGGTTATGTAGCTACCGGTAGTGATGGGGTAAATTATAAAAAAGATATATGGGAATTTGATCCTGTCACTAACGACTGGATACCAAAAGCCAATTTACCAGGTGCCGGTCGTTTAGCCGGAGTTGGTTTTGCTATCGATTCCATCGGCTATGTTGGAACAGGTAATGCATTTGGATCAACAAATGATTTTTATGCATTTGATCCTGCCACTAATTCGTGGACGGTGAAAGCAGATGTTCCAGGTCCGACTCGACAGGAAGCCACTGGATTTGCCATGAATGGATTTGGTTATATCGGCACTGGTGATGATTATTCCAGCGGTACTAATTATGATGACTGGTGGGAATATAATCCGGTGTCGGATACATGGGATTCAGTACCTGAATTTCCGGGGATGGGTAGACGTTACATGGCATCGTTTGTTGTCGATAATGTGGGATACTGTGGCACCGGAACCAGCGGAACAAATTTGAGAGATCTCTGGCAACTCAAAAAATTATAATCATGCACACACGCCTAACATCCTCCTTTGTAGTGCTCATTATCAGTTGCCTGTCGCAATTCCTGCAGGCACAAAATTCGTGGTCGTCAATTGCCAGTTTTGCCGGCGGCGAACGCGAGCGTGCCGTTTCATTTGTGATTGGCAGCAGGGCCTATGTGGGCACCGGATTAGATACCGCGAATGCCTGTAAAAAAGATTTTTGGGAATACGATCCCGGCACAAATATCTGGATGCAAAAAGCAGATTTACCCGGATCGCAAAGAAGAGATGCCATTGCGTTTGCCATCGGTAATCGCGGATATGTTGGAACCGGATTAAATGGCTTTTTAGCCTGGACCGGCAGCAAGAAAAAAGATTTCTACGAATATAATCCGATTACAAATACCTGGACTGCAAAAGATGATTTTGAAGGCAATAGTGGTTATGGTGTTTATTATGCCAGTGCATTTGCAACTGCAACAAAAGGATATGTTGTTTGCGGAAAATTTGGTTCAAGCTGGTATTCAAATGAATTATGGGAATTTGATCCGGTGGCAAATGACTGGATTGCAAGAGCAAATTTTCCTGGCGGTGTCCGGTATGGCGTAACTGCATTTTCCTGCAACGGAAAAGGATACGTAGGTTGTGGCGCGGATGAAAATTATTTCAGAAATGATTTTTGGGAATATGACCCGCAAACAAATGCGTGGACTGAAAAAGCCCCTTTCCCGGGGTCCCCAAGATTTAATGCCGCTGGATTTTCCATAGGCGGTAGGGGATACATAGGCATGGGAACTGATGGCGGTTATCAAAAAGATTTATACGAATACAATCCACTCACAAATAACTGGATGCAAAAAGCGAATCTCCCGGGATCTGAACGAAGATCTTGCGTCGCATTTGCCATTGGTGATTATGGTTATTTGGGTACGGGCAAAGGCCCTGATGGCGTTAAGCGGAATTTCTTTAGATATAAACCGTTTTTCCTTTTTGAAAACGAAATGGAAGAACGCATTTCAGCATTGGTAGCCTGCAATGGTTCAGCAAATCCGGTTTTGTCTGTTTCGGGTTTGCAAACTGGTGAAGTTGCTCAGGTTCAGATTTTTTCTGCAGCAGGTCATTTGGTTGCACAGCTGGATATCCGGGATGGTGATCAGATTGCTATGCAAAATCAAACGCTGTCTGCCGGATTATATGTGTATGAAGTTATTGCTTCAACTGATCCTGAAAACATTTCTTATACCGCTGGAAAAATATATATTCAATAACCACCTCCTCGCACATGAAAAAAGTCTGTTTACTCAATACCATATTTGTTTGTTCCCTGTCAGGTTTGTTTAGCCAAATACCAGCCTGGGAGCAACGAGCTGATTATCCGGGTGATGGCAGAAGTGCCGCAGTAACTTTCAGCTTTCCGGATAAAGGATTTATCGGCACCGGATATGATGGTGAAGATTTCCGAAGAAGTTTTTATATGTACGATCCTGCAACGGATTTTTGGCTGCAAACAGAAAGTATCGGCGGTCCGGGTGGTGATGGCATGGAACGCAATTGCGCTTCCTCATTTTCGATTGGAGATAAAGGATATGTGGCAACGGGTCAGAGTGGAGATCCCTTTTTACAGGATTTATGGGAGTACAATAGAATATCCAATACATGGACATTAAAAGCTAATGTAGGTGGAATTGACAGACGCTGCGGTATCGGGTTTGGAATTGATGATATGGGCTATGTAGGTTTGGGTCAGGATGCAACAGGATTTCGTCGTGATTTATGGGCCTATGATTCAACCACAAATACCTGGTCGCAAAAAGCAGATTTTATTGGCACACCCCGACGATTTGCAGCGTGTTTTGTTATTGATGGCAGAGCCTATGTAGGTACTGGCGATGATGGTGCATTTAAACAGGATTTTTATCGATATGATCCGGCTACAAATGCCTGGAGTTTGCGCGCACCTTTTGCCGGATCACCCCGTTACGGCGCTACGGGTTTTGCAGTAAATGGTATTGGTTATTTCACTTGCGGATATGATACAACATTAACCAACAGGTCGGATTTTTATCAGTATGATCCGCTCACAGATATTTGGACCCAATTAGATGATTTTCCCGGAGGACCCCGCTCGTATGCTTCAGCTTTTGTGGTAGATACACTTGCCTTTGTTGGGATGGGTTATGATACCAGTTATCTGTTTGATTTGTGGATGTGGGGCGATACAACAAATCCAAAACCTATTGATACGGCTGAGGCTATTTTAGGGCAATACATGCAGCCGCAACGCTTACATGTATATCCAAATCCGGCAAATGCATATATGCGCATCGATATACCAGAAATATTTAGTCAAATGCCTGAAATCAGTGTATACAATTTCAATGGACAGTCGGTGAGCAGCCAATGCAGCTACTCAGGTGAGATGAATGGATATGAATCATACATTAACCTCAATATCCAGGCATTACCTCCCGGTTCATATCAGGTCATGCTGACTTCGGATACAAGCAGATACACTGCAACAATAGTAGTATTGTGATGAGGTATTACTACCGTATAATTATCCTAATTTGTTTAGGCTGGATAGCTACAGGATGTGGCAATAAAGAGCATGAGCAGCAAAATATTCGGCAAACCCGACATCATGCATCTACTTCAGACAGGTATGCTGTTAAAACGATACAGGTTGAAGGTGGTTGGGGATATGCTATTTATGTGGATAGTACCATGTATGTAAAACAGGAACATATTCCGGCTATTGCTGGTGTTGTTCCTTTTGCATCAGAAGCGGATGCCCTGCTGGTAGGAACACTGGCAAAAGAAAAATTGGAACAAGGATTGATGCCGCCAACGGTAACTGTAGAAGAAATGGTTAACCTCGGTATTGTATTACCGGCTCAAAATTGAAGCCGCATACCCATCCCCATTAAATTCGGTTCTAAATATGGCATCCACGTAATATAGTTTTTGCCGTGATTTTCCATTAATAATGGAAAGGCAAGTCCCAGGCCTGCACCAATGCCATATCCCACGAATACATCAGTTGTAAAATGTCGGCCTGCAAGCATACGCATATATCCTGTGAGTAATGGATAGGTTGCGGCTGCCGACCACAATATTACACGCATCTTGGTTTGATCATTTTCTAAATAATATCGATCCAGTATCGAAGCGCCAAAAAAACAATTATAGGCTGAGGTGAACGTATGTCCACTCGGCATACTGGACCAACCTTTTGGTGTGTATCTGTTTTCCGTTTCAATATCCAGGGTGTAATTATAAGGTCGGGCCCGGTCAAATATTGATTTTAAATGATCTACACCTACAGCACCCGTAAAATAACCGCAGAAATACACGATGCCCAGATTTACTAAATCATCATTTGAATGTGTCACAAAAAAAGATGCCCATATCGGAAAAGCAAATGAACTTCCGGCAAGCACATCAGAAGCAGGCTTAGCAATCGCAATTCGATTCTCAGATAATGGAAATACAACCCGATCTACGGCAGGAAGTTGATTCTCGGTTAATTGCAATATATCCGCTGTTGTATGATCATAGTCGTCTGCTATCCACGGCATCGGAATAATCTCCGAAATGGCAGCAGCTGAAAACATACAGGCAGTTAAAAAAGGATGCGGAGGATCTATAACGACATCCACCGAATCAGTGGAATTTGTTTGAGAAAAAGCATACTGGTGTGTGCACATCACGAGCATGCACACACACCAGATGATTTTACCAAAATGGGTTAATAGTCCCAATATTCGTAATCGTAATTATTTTGCTTGCCAAATGTGATTTTCACTCTCGAACGACCATAGAGGGCAAGGTTTTTAATGATTTCATCTATTTGCTCCTGTTGATCTTCTTCATCGAGAATAATTTCTCCATAATAAACAAACAATGGATTTATTTCGATTTGAGTAGTATCCAGTGGCTGCAGGCCTGAGCAATCTAAACTCCAGCCTTTGTCACTGCCAATTTTACTTTTGAAGAAATACACATAGCCGGTAGTGTCGGGTGTTTCAACCAATACTTTTTTCAGAAATACCAGTGAATCCTCTTCCTCTAATTCTCTGCCGTATAAAATGGCTTCAGAAATGGAAAGCTGGTTATTGTAGGCAGAGTCCAACAGACTGTCGAGCTTGATGGACATTATGGCATCGGTAAAATCATATCGGGTTGCCTGGTTTTTCTGTAAATCAGTAATAACAGAATCCGGAACCGGCAAACCGGATTGAAGCATGGTTAATGCTGTTCTGGATTTAAGTCTGGAGTTCTTACTGCGCAAAATCCGGTCGTAGAATTTTTTTACAGATGGGTTTTCATGGTATAAAGGATTCAATAAAACGGCATAATAATCAATTAGATCATTCGCCCAGTTATATTTTTCCTCCGGCATGCCATTCATCATGTCAAGGCCTAATAAATAGTAGGGGACATTTGACGAATAATTGTAATAATCAGAAGTGTAATCGAGGCCATTACCAAAAAATCCGGTCGAAATGTAATTCGTGTTTGTGGTAATGTTTTTAAGATTTTTAAACTTGTAATTATTATAGTAGGATGATTTGTATTTTAATTCATCCTCCTCATTCGTCAGGTTGCGCTTCAGCTCAGCGGTTGCCAGTGAGATGATTTGCTTGCTTTCAGGGATATAGTATTTGGTTGCTGAAGAGTCTTCAATATACAATTCAGTTAATAACTCAAAAATGGATTCCTGATATTCCGGCAAAGAGGTGAAATCAAATAAAGCCGGGAATAGGGTAGCAGTCAACTCCACAGAATCAGCTAAATATAAGAAAAGACGTCGTGTCTCGTATTCCTTATCAGTCAGTGGGGTTTCGATATATAATAAATCCCTGAAAGTAGTATACGCCTCTTTGGTTTCCTGACGGGATATACTGGTCATGGTTGCGATTTGAAGGCTGGTGCTGTCTCCTGCGTCAAGATATATTTGTTTTAACGCAGCTAAAACATTTGGTCCGTTTAAATCACCCAATAATTCAATGATATCTGTTTTTTCAGATGTTTTGAGTTTTTTGTATTCAGGTCCCTGGATATAGGCAATCAATTTATCGGCATCCGCATCTTCCAGATCTATAACATCTGTTGAGGCTAGGGCTTGCTTATATAAAACAGTATCTGTGCCATTTAATGCAGCAAAGAAATCGTCTGATTTGCGCACAAAAATACTTTTACCCGAAATACTATCGCTCGGCACACAAGTAGCGTAGAAACGTTCAATCATCGGGCTTGGTTTTGATAGTGTATCTATGGTAGTAGACAACACTAACATACCGTTTGCTTCCAGGATGAATTTTTTATAAACGCCTCTCGAGCAATCATCACGGGTAATCAGGAAAGATAGAGATTGTATGCTGTCGTTAGCTGTGAATACTTTTCTGGATAGGTGATAGGTTTCGGTGGTATACAGACTATCGAAACTATTCCAGAAGGTGGTTGTATCCTCTTCAAAATTAAAATCGTGAAATTTATGATATTGCACATAAACATTTTCAGGTGTTACTTCTGAACGAAAATTGCTGGTCCTGTTTTTGGTTTCGAAACTGTCGTCAAGTTCTTCATCGTCATTGTCATATCCATAATAATCATAGTCATAATCATACCCATTGTACTCAATTTCATCAATGGTCAGTATGGTGTCAGGTTTTGGGAAAATAGTTTCAACCTGGTAATATAAAGAGGTGTCAGTATAAACCGTAAAGGGTTGGCTATAGCTGAGGTCTTTAAATCGGAATGAATCAAAATAAGTATCCGGCCTTGATGGAGAATCTGTAAATGCAGCCAGAACTACATAGTAAGGGCCTTTAAGCGTTGTTTTAATATGGCAATATTGCTCGCCATTATTCCAGATGCTTTCAGCTGTTGGGTATTGACCTGTTTGGTTATATACATAATCACCTTCCTGGGTATACTTAGGCTTTTTCATTTGATCGGCAAATTCGTGCGACAACCGGGCTAATTCAAAGCTATCCGTTTCTAAATAAGTGAAATCATTCAGATAGTAGGCAGTGAAGAAATACCGATTGTTATTTTCAGCACCTTCACCGGTGGAAATCGTTTCTGCATTTAAAATGGTTTCGCCTTGTTCTATTTCTCCGGCTATGTGCACCTTCGGTAATTGCAATTCAAATAAACCCCAGGCCGGACTATGTGTTTCCCAGCCGCTTAAGTCTTCTCTGAATGTAATAGAATTAAAAAAGGCTTGCATTTCTTTCGATTTCGTTACGAAAGTGCCAATACCAGAGCCTTTAAAAATTATGGTTTCAAGCGGACTTACAATAATTCGGTAGCGCTGGTAGAATCCGCGTTTAGTTTTGCTCACGATATCATAACCAGGCCATCCATTGTTCGTTTTGATAGCTGTTTGAGATTGGATATCACCTGGTATATATTCATAAAACATTTTTTCTAAACCGGCTAACACCTCATCCGGCGTTTTACCCTCCATATGCGCGTGATGTGCAATGCGCAAAACGGAATAGTAAGCACTGTTAGCCATATCCGGATACAGCATATAGGTGTTTGATTTGTAATCGTTGATTACATACAATTTACCGGGACTAACAACTGAGAACAGTGAATCTGTTGCATATTGCTTTCTGGTACTCTGTGCATAAATCATCGCATCAATTTTTTCCTTTTCCTTGATGCTTTTATTGCTGACTTTTCCCTGAACAGGTCTTACGGTATAGCCCATTTCGCGCAACAGATTGATGGCGCCCTGGTTGCCGGGTAAATGCGCCGCTCCAATACCTGTGAAAATAATTTTACCCTGCTGCATAATACTGTCCATGCGGCGCACCATATTCTTGTTGCGGTCAACAATAAAATATTGGTGATATCGGCTGCTCGGTGTAACTAATATTTCCAGAGAGTCAAGTCGCTCAAGGTCTCCATCCCGATACGCCTCATCAATCATCTCGTACACGCTTTCATCCTCATCTTCAAATGCCTGACGAATCCGTTTCTTTTCAATGAAATCTGCTTCTTCTTCTTTTTCATTATCCTCTGGTTCATTGTACGCTTCCTGCAGGAGCTTTAACACTTCCTGCTCCTTTTCTAAAGCTGCAATTTTCTTATTGAGTTTTTTACCACATTGGAAAATGAATAAATCCAGGTAGGTTTCTTCTGCATAATCACCTTCGCGATCATTGTAGCGATACAAGTATCCATTTACAAGCCACGAATCATCACCATAGGCCGATAAGTATACTTCATCATCCGGCACAAATACAGCTGAAACATCGCTATAAAAATCTTTTTCAGAGTAGCTAAACAATCTGTTATTGTAATAACTTGATTCGTTATAAGAATAATTGCCCGATTTATCCGGATTGCCGAAATCGTTTTCAATCCAATGCTCCGGATTGCTTTCAAGCGCAATAACATCTGCACTTTTTAAGGCAATAAAAAAGCTGTCGGTCAGGTGAAAGGCAATTTTATCACTCACATGCATGGTACCGTACAGGTAACTTGGTTTAGTAAGCCCGTTGCCGGTAATTTCCCAAAGAAGTGATTTAGTTTGTCCGATGAGGGTCAATGGCAGGACAAGCGCCAGCAGGCTGAGGATTCTTCGCATAGGTTGGTTGTGGTAAAACTTTAGTTATGGACAAGATTACGTAATAAAACCCTTTTTTCCGTATCCTTAGTATGCATACCTGCGCTTTTGACAGATTTATGCACGTTTCTGGTTTGTGGATATGCGGCTACTGGCCGACCTTTGCAATATGGCAATGGAGGTTACTTATGGGTTTTCGCGATTAACAGCGTATGACATTCACCTGTTTCGGGAAGGTAAGCACTTCAGGTTATATGAAAAACTTGGCGCACATTTTGTGGATGAAGAGGGATTTGCCGGGGTTTACTTTGCCGTTTGGGCCCCAAATGCCCGCCAGGTATGTGTTAGCGGCACATTCAACCATTGGGATACCACACAATTGCCGCTCAAATTGCGTGACGATGATTCCGGTATCTGGGAAGGTGTGGTAGGGGATGTTTTGCATGGCGACTTATACAAATTCATCATTACCGGCTCTAATGGCGAGGTTTTCGAAAAAGCAGACCCCTTTGCGAGAAGAAATGAACCCGCTCCCGGCACCGCATCTATTATTTGGGAACATCATCATGCCTGGCAGGATAACCTCTGGCAAACAAAGCAAAGGCCGCTGTCATTCGATAAGCCGATGAGCGTCTATGAAGTGCACCTCGGTTCATGGGGGCGACAACAAGACAACCCACAGGCGTTTCTTACATACAGACAATTGGCCGATACATTGGTCCCTTACGTTAAAGATTTAGGTTTCACGCATGTCGAATTTCTGCCGGTAACGGAACATCCGTTTTACGGTTCCTGGGGTTATCAAACACTCAGCTACTTTGCACCTACCGGCCGTTATGGAACCCCAGACGACCTTATGTATCTGATCGATGCGTTTCATCAGGCGCATATTGGAGTTATTCTTGATTGGGTGCCGTCACACTTTCCTGAAGATGGACACGGACTTGCATTTTTTGATGGCACACATCTCTTTGAACACGAAGATCGACGCAAAGGATTTCATCCTGATTGGAACTCCCTGATTTTCAATTACGGACGATACGAGGTGAAATGTTTTTTAATCAGCAGTGCCATACATTGGTTGGATATATTTCATTTTGATGGCATACGCGTTGACGCAGTGGCCAGTATGCTATATCTGGACTATTCGCGAAAAGAAGGAGAATGGTTGCCCAATATCTATGGTGGAAATGAAAATCTGGAAGCGATACAGTTTTTGAAAGAATTAAATGAAACCATATTTAGTGAATTTCCGGCTGCCATCACCATTGCAGAAGAATCAACCTCCTGGCCAAAAGTTTCCAAACCTACTTACGATGGTGGCCTTGGATTTGGCATGAAATGGATGATGGGATGGATGCATGATACCCTGGCCTATTTTAAAGAAGAACCTGTTTACAGAAAATACCATCAGGATAAACTCACCTTCAGCATGTGGTATGCTTATAGCGAGAATTTTGTGTTGAGTTTATCACATGATGAAGTGGTACATGGAAAGGGTAGTCTGATTAATAAAATGCCTGGCGATGAATGGTTGAAGTTTGCCAACCTCCGCTTAATGTTTAGCTACATGTTTACGCATCCATTTCCAAAACTGGTATTTATGGGTGGAGAATTTGCGCAATATAAAGAATGGAATCACGATCAGAGCCTTGATTGGCATTTAACCGAATTGCCGCTCCATAAGGGCATGCAAAACCTGGTTCGCGATTTAAATGATATCTATACCGGTGAAAAATCTATGCACGAACAGGATTTTGTGGAGGCTGGATTTAACTGGCTAAGTATCAATAATCACGATCAGGGCGTGTTAGTCTGGCAACGTCAGGGTAAAAAACCAGGCGATCATGTAATTGTTGTGGGCAATTTTGATCAGCAAACGCATATTGATTACAAAGTTCCTGTGATGCAGCGCAATCACTATGTCGAAATATTTAACAGCGATGCTGAAAAATATCAGGGAAGCGGATTACTCAATTCGGGATTATTGAAACCTGAAATAAAAACTAATTCAGAAGAAACGGATGAGGTGAAGCAATTTGAATTAGCTATTACCATCCCGCCACTCTCTTTATTGGTACTGAAGCCGGTTGCCAAGTTGCGCAGATCAGCTAAAAAATAGGGTCGGATTTATTTTATTCCTCCTATTTAATGCCTAAAGCCTGTGCTTTTAAAAGAGCAACTACCGTTAGCGAATCCTTTATTTCGCCGGTTTCCAGCATTTTGTAGGCTTCTGAAACTGGCAACTTGCGAATAATTAAGGCTTCATCTTCATCCGGAGCTGGTGGCGTGTGGGAGAGTTGTTCTGCTAAATAAATAAAACCTACTTCATTCGTCACAGAATTACTCAACTGAATTTCCTGGATTAAAGTCCATTTTTCGGCAATAAGTCCTGCCTCTTCCGCTAACTCACGTTTCGCATTTTCTAATGGGTCCTGTTCAATTTTTCCACCACCTTCCGGAATTTCCCAGGTGAACATATCAAATGGATACCGGTGTTGTCCGATTAACCAGGTATTCCCATCTGCATCAATTGGCAATATGCCTATTGCATAATTTTTGAAAGAAACGATTCCATAAATACCCGGATTTCCGGACGCGTTGATAACCTGGTGTTCTTCAACATGAATCCATGGATTATCATAAATGTCCTTTTTACTTAAAGTTGTCCAGGGGTTTGGGTATGTTTTTTCCATATTACAGTTGAGGTAAAATTTCCTGAATAAAATAATCTACGCCGGTTATGGCAGGTTGTGTGATAAACTGCACGCCTGCAGTTGCTTGCATGTCTGGTTTATCAGGATTGATAACAATGACAGGTGTATGAAGTTTGCGATACTGAAATAAAGATGCGGCAGGATAAACCACCATACTGGTGCCAATAATGACAATAACATCAGCGCGTTCAACCAGTCGTATCGCTGGTTCCATCATAGGCACCATTTCACCGAACCACACAATATGTGGTCGCAATTGAGCGCCATCCGGAGCTAAATCGCCGGGATGAATATCATCACGTTTTTCAATAATCAGGTTTGGATTGCGTTCACTTCTGGCTTTGATTATTTCTCCATGTAAATGCAATACCTTTTGTGAACCGGCACGTTCATGTAAATCATCAATATTTTGCGTAATAATATCTACGGGATGATGTGCTGCTAATTCGGCTAAAGCGATATGCCCTCTGTTAGGTTGAGCTTGCAAAATGCCGACTCTTCTTTCATTATAAAATCGCAAAACCAGTTCCGGATTTTTATACCAGGCTTCAGGAGTAGCCACATCTTCCACACGATGACCTTCCCATAATCCACCTGCACCTCTGAAGGTGTTGATGCCGCTGTCTGCGCTCATCCCTGCTCCGGTTAATACGACGATGTGCATACTTCAAAACTTATATTGCTGAAAGGAAACCATAGGCTGCCTGAATATGATTTATAATATCACCGGCAACAAGATTTTGACCAAATATATGTTGCATAGCTAAATCACCTGCTAATCCATGTAAAAATACGCCTGTTCTTGCAGCAATTTCAGGCGTGTATCCCTGTGCAATTAAACCTGCCAACACACCGGTTAAAACATCGCCGCTTCCGGCTGTGGCCATCCCCGGGTTTCCTGATCCGTTAAAGGTGCAATGTCCATCAGGTGTAACCACTATTGTAAACGCTTTTTTATACACGATAATACATTGCAAGCGTGCTGCAGTTTCACGTAATTGTTGCATTAACTGCATCCAATTTGTGTGCGCGCCCGCAAATCTCATCCATTCTTTTGGATGTGGTGTAAGTATGCTGTTTGCTGGAATGTGTTGTTGCAAATCCGGTTGTGCCGATACAATATTTAATGCATCTGCATCTATAACCATTGGTTGATGACAAGAGGTTAAAACTGTTTGAAGCGCTTCAATGCCTGCCTGATCAGTTCCTAAACCCGGGCCTATTGCGATGGCTTGATAGTGTCGTTCTGACAATAAACTGCGCAGTTGTGTGCGCGTTGCATACATGATTTCCGGCTGTTCAAAGGCAGGATTATCTGTGCATTGCGTCACCAAACCCGCACCTGTTTGCAGGCATGCTGATGCACATAAAGCAGCTGCCCCTGGCATACCCACACTTCCCGCAATAATACACGCATGACCGTTAGTGCCTTTATGTGAAAATACGGGTCTGTTCGTATACACCTGTTGAATATCCTCGAGTTGGATAAAGGTATAAGCGGAATGATGGTTTTCTAACCAGTGTGGAGATAATCCGATATCAACAATTTGCCAATCACCAATATATGCTGCATTTTCTTCAAAGAAGAAAGCCAGTTTTGGTGTTTGAAAGGTGATGGTTTGATGTGCCTTGATAATAGCACCGTCGGAAGGAATATCAGCAAATAATCCTGACGGCATATCTACCGAAATACGCACGACCTCCATACCATTTATATCCTGAATAACATCTGCCATCCATCCGTTAATAGCTCTGTTTAATCCGGTGCCAAACAAGGCGTCAATAAGTATGACGTTTTCAAACAGCGGAATGCGCTGACCGTGTAAAACATGTAAAATGGGTATCGACCATTTTTGAAGTCGCTGATAATTTAGCTGAGCGTCATTACTGCCGGTTGCGATATCGCCACAAACGACTACGGTTATTTTATACCCTTTTTGATGGAGTAATCGGGCTATACAAAATCCATCACCGCCATTATTACCGATGCCGCATACAATAACAAATTGGTGTTCAGCTGCATGTGTTTTCAGCAGTGCACGCACAAAGGCAATGGAAGCTCGTTCCATGAGCATGTCGCTACTGATGTTTTGCTCTTCAATTGTAGCTTTATCCCATTCGTGCAGGTGCCGGGCACTGATAATTTTCATACCACGCGTTTAAGGATGCGCAGTTTATGCGTATATTTTTTAAGGTCCTTATTAAAGATACCATAATGATCTATCATATCAATACGCACACATCCGCTGGCATGTATGATTTGATCGTTGCCCAGCAAAATGCCAACATGGGTGATGCGCCCATCTTCATTATCAAAAAAGGCAATATCACCTTCACGGGCCTCATGAATAAAATGCAGGGTCTTACCGCAGTCGGCTTGCTGAAAGGCATCTCTGGGTAATTGAATACCGTATAATTTAAAAACAACTTGTGTGAATCCGGAACAGTCAATTCCAAACGGACTTCTGCCGCCCCACAAATAAGGTGCATGTAAAAATTTCATGGCAAAGCGCCGAATATGTTCACCCTGAATGAGGTTGCTATCGGCTCCTATCGCCTGACCACTATACACAAATTTTTCTTTGCCGATGCGAAAATTCATGCCATCAAAATCATATAGTGTACTGCCAATCACAATTGGAAAACTTCTGTCATTATTACTAATCGTTTGCACAAGCTCTGCAGCAACGGAAGCAGGAGCCTTCATGAGTTTTTCAGCCTCAGCAGGACTCAATAACTGATGTTGTTTGCGATGGATCCAACCAGAATACTGGTCAAATAAAAGCGTGATACGCAACCAGTCTTCGCGCGTTTCCTCTACAGTATACATCTCACCAAATAATAATTGGGTTGATTGTTCTGCTGCATGTTCCGGCTTAGTACGAACTGCGATTACACTTTGAAAGGCGATACCGTATTCCATGTATTATAGTTGATAAACAATATAGCGTTGATTTTGTGCGATAATCGGGTAGGGGAGTGCAACATCTGCAAAGGTAACAATATGTGTAATGCCCCGGGTAGTATGCAAGTGTTGCAGGGTGTCGGGTGTGAGGTTTCGAAAATGCTGATCGGCTAATCCAACTGCTGCAAAACTGATGACATCGCTTGTGGCAGGATTAATGCTATAAATTTCCTCAAACCGTGCTGACCATTCATGGATAAATCCTTTGGTATGCGTCAGCGCTTTATAATCGACATACCCACTGCGTTTGCTGTAATACTTTAATTCATCTAAAGACGCCGGCTGAATGAATAGGGCATCTTTAGCTGTATGTTCCGCAATTTGGCGACTGATATCAATTTCGGGGGTGGTTCTTTCATAAAAGGGTAATTCATAGGCGGTGTTCGTTTTCCATCCTGAAATAGTAGGGAAATGTATCAACCACCAGGCAAGGCTAAACACTATTACTAAAGAAAATGTCCATAGTATCGTTTGCCTCATGTTGAATGAAGACAATAATCTGCTAGCCGCTCCTAAAAGTGCAAACACGGCTATAGCCTCTAGCCACATAGTTGATTTAAACCATTGAGCAGTAGCAATTGTAACGGAATGCATATAAAGAACACCGAGCGAATACACCAGACATCCTGCCAGAATCAGGATGCAGAAAAACCATAAAAAACGCTGTTTTCTAAATAATAATAAGGGGGCGAGAATAAACAGCGGGCCCAACATCATCCAGTCCTCTGTAGAATATGCTGTAGGCATATAATGATGAGCATTACGGAACACAAAAAAGCTTTGAAAGAATAAGGCATCATCCCAGGGCTCGTCCTGCAAGCCCATTTGCAGCAATGCAATAAATACGCCACCGGTGCAGAGGTATACCAGTACCGGCCATCCGTATTTCACTACGGCGGACTTTACATTGCGTTCTGTTAACGCTTGTATAAATAGGCTGCCTGTAACTAACAGGAACAACTGTAATCCGGCAAGCGGATGCATAAAGGTGCTGAGTATGATTAAACTATAACCCAACCAAATTTTATTACGCAATAGCATCCAGATAGCTGCGGCGGCAATAGCATCAGACATGAGGGTTGCACTCAGTTCGCGACTGAATAATTCATTCATCCCCAATGCATGGAAATTTAAAGGGAACAACAACAATATAATTCCGGCAAAGGCCAATCGTTTCGACCCACTGATATGTTCGCCTATACCAATCAGCGATCTGAACAGTAAAATGGATGCTGCTGTAAATAAGAGGAATGAGGGCCATTCGAGGTGCTCGCCGAAAGGCATTAACAGGCTCAGGTAGAAACTGCGTTCATTTGGAAAACGTGCGGATGCTTCCTGCACATAAAAATCCCCGGGATACAAGGTGCTGTCATGTGCGTGCAATAACAATGGTGTTAATTGTATGCTATTTTCATGACCAAAGGTATAGCCCCAGCCAATCACCATCAGGATAAACAGTAACAATATCCCAATCCATATATAAATATGTGATCTTTTCTGGTGCATCAATGAATCAGATATGTAAAGGTAATAAACACGCAAAGCAATGCGATACTGTATATCGACAGCAACCTTACCGGAATATAATTTGGCAGACGCACACCTTCACGGCGCAATTGATACATCAGTATCACTTTATTACTGAAGTGCGCAATTACGGTTCCATATGCAACACCACTAATGCCAATCCAGCGCAATAAAAACATACTTACAACAATATTGATAAAAAACTCTGCAATGGAAGCATACATAATTTTCTTTGTATGGCCCATTCCCAACAATATAGAATGCGGAAATACCAGCCTTGAAATGATTAATAACAGATAGATATTAAAATACAGATAGCTGTCCTGAAACTGCGGATTGTATACAATAGGGTAAGCCTGGTAACTAATGGCCATTAAAACAAGAACTACCGGAAACAATCGCTTTATCAGTTTTTGTGTGCCTTCCTTAACTGTATTGAAATCCTGCATATGTCCACTGATATGCACCACCATGGCAGCGCTAAAAGCATTGGCTAAAAGCAAGCTGATGGGAAATTCACGCGCCCCATATTGATAAACAGCGAAAGTAGATTTATCGAAATACCGATTGATAATCAACCCATCCACATAAATAGATACGCCACCTAAAAAGAAGGATATAATTAAAGGATAAGCATGGTTCAGAAATTGGCGCACTAAGTTGAAATTGAACCTTAACCCGGTTTCACCAGATACGATGTATAAACTGATTAACGCCTTAGTGCCCATAAATATATTGGCGCCAATCAATACTGACGTTAAGTCCTGGTACAAAAATGCCGGCAAGGCAATGGCGATAATGTGAAATACAAATTGAAAAATGCTCAACCGGATTAATCCCTTTCCATTTTCTCTGGCTAATAAAATATAGTCAGCCAGAAAGGAAAAATTGTTTAATACGAAGTACAAAATAAACAATAGCGAAACCGGTAAATCTAAATCCACTGAATAAATATCTCCCCAAACCCTACGCGTGGCGAGCAGGAGCAGACTGATGAGGAGCGTCAGCACAGTGACAGCTCCAAACAAAGATTGTATTTCGGTTTCAGGCGATGACGATTTTTTATATCTGGATAAAAAGGTGTGTGTAGTACCATTTATCCAGAAAAAACTTACCGTGCCGGTAATCAGCAACATGGTTTCATATATACCAATACTGGCAGTTGACAGATTGCTTTTTGATAACAATACCGATATAGCTAACAACGCACCAAAACGCGCGATTTGTAATATCTGAATGGCTTGAAATGCGGGGCGTTTAAACATCGGTTTATGAAATGTGTTTATTGCGCAGTCTGATTGCATTTCCAATTACAAATACATCGCTGAATGCCATACTTAAGGCAGCAATAATCGGGCTTAATAACCCGATAGCGGCAATGGGAATAGCCAGAACATTATAAAAAAATGCCCAAAACAAGTTTTGTCTGATCGTGCGTAAAGTAGCGTTACTGAGTGCATACGCTTCTGTTAATTTTTCAAGGTGTCCATTCAATAAAATAATTTGTGCCGACTGGATGGCAATATGTGTTGCCGTACTCATCGAAATGCCCACATGCGCCATTTCTAAAGCAGGTGAGTCATTAATACCATCACCCACCATCGTCACAATTCCAGCCTCACGCCAGGTTTTTATTTTATCCAGTTTGTCTGACGGGGATTGTCCGGCATAATAGGTATCTATTCCGATGGTTTCAGCCAGTTGTTTGCATTTATCTTCCCGGTCGCCACTTAACAGGATAGTTTTAATGCCTTTCTTTTTGAAATAGGCAATCATGTCAGCAGCGCCAGGTTTAATCGTGTCTTGTATGTTTATGCCGGCATATAATTGCTCGTTGCATAATACAACAATATCATACGCTTTATTATCAGATTTGCCGATAAACAAATGATTTCCTTTGTCATCAAAACCTTGTACACCTCTTCCTTTAATTTCTTCGACTTTTGTCAACTGTACACGTTGAGTGCTTGTAAAATGTGCACACAAACTCTTTGCAATGGGATGTGAGCTATGTGTTTCGAGGGCTACTATCCAGGCAGCGAGCGTGTCGGCATCTCCCTGTAAAAGGGATACATCAGTTACTTGCAATTTGCCTTCAGTTAAAGTCCCTGTTTTATCGAAAACGATATGGGTAGTGCGCGCAAATGATTCTGCCGTTGCCGCACCCTTTATCAATATGCCCTGACGCGCACTTCTGCCTAATCCAACCATAACGGCGGTTGGTGTGGCCAATCCCATTGCACACGGACAAGCAATTACCAATACGGCTATGGCACGGAGTAAACTCATCTCAGCTGAAATATGCAGCACGAAAAAAGAAATACCATAAGTAAGCACAGAAAGTGTAATAACCACCGGAACAAAAACAGCACTTATGCGGTCGGCAAGTCGTTGCAGATTTGGTTTATCAGCCTGTGCCTGTTTAACCATGTCGATAATGTTTTGCAACACCGAACCTTCTGATGTTGCGGTCACCTGAATTTTACAAGTGCCATCCTGCACAATCGTAGCACCCGCTACTGTATCACCCTTTTGTTTTAATACAGGCATGCTTTCGCCGGTCAGCATCGATTCATCTACCCAAACCTGACCAGAAAGCAGTTTGCCATCAGCCGGAATCTGGTCGCCGGTATTGACTAAAAGCACATCATTTTTCTGCAATTCCGATACCGCTACTTCATCAATATGATCGCCGCCGGCTAATAAATCATAATGCACGCGTTTGGCAAATTGCGGTTGGAGTTTTTTTAATGCCTGAATGGCAGTAGTAGTTTGTTTAACACTGCGATGCTCAATGACATTGCCAATTAACACCAGTGATACAATGCTGGCAGCTGTTTCAAAAAATTGCATATCCATTCCGGCATGTGTAACCCAACCGTAAACGCTATATCCAAAAGCGGCAACTACGCCGGTAATAATCAGTACATCCATATTTAATATACCGGTGCGAACTGAACCGAGAGCGCTTTTCCCGAAATGAAAAAAACCAATCAAAAAAACCGGCAGGCACAACAGAAATTGCACCAATGGGTCGTGTAAAGTTGACCACGCAGGTATCATACTCAACAACAGGAGGAGCGTAAACGGAAGGGTAATCAGGGTTTTAATTTCAAGAGCAGAAAGTCGGTTCTTTTGTGCTGATATTTTTGCCTCCTGCTCAGAAACGACCTTGTATCCCAATCCTTCAATGCCGTTCACAATTTGAGACACCTTGATGTTTGGGCTAATCGTAAAATGCACATCTCCGGTGGCGAAATTTACAGAGACATCCTCCGCCCCCTTTTGTTGTATGACGCGGGTTACACCTAAGGCACAATTGGTGCACGTCATCCCTTCAACAAGCAACGATATTTTCTCGCCCGATTTTTGCATACACAATACCTGCAGGCAACTGCTTTAACCTGTTCACTGCAGTTATGCCTAAAATTAGAGTTAATTATTTGGCTAAATGTAGGGTTACCAACATCATTTTATAGTTTTAACCTCTTATATCAGAAACATTCGACAATCATGGAAAATTCAAAAAACACAAGTAGAAGGTCTTTTTTAACCAAATCAGCAATCGCAGCTGCCGGTATCAGCCTGTTTAAAGGGTTTCACTTTAACACGGCTCGCGCTGAGGTGTATTCAACGCCGGTATTCAACGGGCTATTACCTGAAGGCGGAACATTCACGCTTCCGGCATTAGATTATGCCTACACGGCGCTTGAGCCCTATATCGACGCCCGAACCATGGAAATTCATCACACAAAACATCACCAGACATATGTGACTAAATTGAATGAGGCTTTAGATAAAGCACCTGAGCTGAAGGAGAAGTCATTGACTGACCTGATTACGAATATCAATGCACTACCGGAATCAGTGCGACAGGCGGTGCGTAACCATGGTGGCGGACATTTCAATCACAGCATGTTCTGGAAACTGATGTCGCCAGATGCTGCCAATGCTAAAGCGTCAGATGAGTTAGCTGCTGCTATCACGGCAAAATGGACAAGCTTCGACAACTTTAAAGCTGAATTCAGCAAAACCGCAACAGGGGTATTTGGTTCCGGATGGGCCTGGCTTATTGTGGATAAAGAACGCAACCTGAGCATCACCACAACACCAAATCAGGATTGCCCGGTGATGGATATCGCCGCAACCAGAGGTCGTCCTATTTTAGGAATCGATGTGTGGGAACATGCGTATTACCTCAAACACCAAAATAAACGTGCCGATTATATCGCTGATTTCCTGAATGTTATTGACTGGAATCAGGTGAGTAAATGGTACGCAGAAAAATAAACCCTTCTCCTGAAACAACCTGAGTCTGCAGGTGATGCACTTTGTAAGATTTCCGGTGGAGATGCGCATGAGGTCTGATTTCGGGCACTCGTGCTGGGTAACAACAATGCCAGTTCATTTGGCAATTTTAAGCTGGTGCATTATCTTTGCACCCTCAAAACGGTGATTGTAGCTCAGCTGGTTAGAGCATCGGATTGTGGTTCCGAGGGTCGTGGGTTCGAGTCCCATCATTCACCCACCGTCAGGGTCTTCATAACGAAGACCCTTTTTTTATTTCCCTTTATTCGAGAATGCGCGATAAACAGTTTTGCCGATATTATTTATACGGGCAATATTTTGCTTGAAGGATGAAGGTGCTAAAACCGAATATTCAAAGTTCAAATCGCCGGTAACAAATTCAGGACGAACCGGGTATAATAAAATGAAGCTTTTAGTATGGAAATGTTTATTCAACCGAAAAGGTACCTGCTCTAATGCACTGAAATGCGATACTGATTTTTGTCGCGCACTGACAACTATAAATAAATCAGTTTGTTTAACGATGTTTTTCAAACTCTTCAGATCTTCCCAGTCGGTAAACTCACTGTATTCAGCCTCCAATCGCAATTTAGAACGGTTAATGGCATCAACAATTTCAAGTGTTTTTCGCTCTCCCCAAAACATGCATTTTGCACCGATTTGATGGGCGAGTTGCCTGGTCGCCTCTAACCACCTGAAAAATCCGGCCTCGAATTCGGCATTCGGCGGCATGACAATGGCAATTCGGTTAAAGGTATTTAAAGGCGATTCTACATGCGCAATCCAAAGCATTTGGTCAGTGCTGTGAATGACCTGCTGCAAAATACTGCCGAAAATTTTATCTGTGGTTGTTACACGTTCGTGCCAGCCCAATACCACTTCTGTTATACCTAATTCTTTTACCGCTCCGCTAATACCACTGGCAATACTCACATCCACACGTGTCAGAATTTGCACACTGGTTTCATTTCCAGAAATGTGTTCAGCGGCTAATTGCAAACTTCTTCGCGCGCGAATTAGTTGCTCCCTGGCCTGCTGACCGTCTTCCACCACACCCAACGGATATAAGGGTTCTTTGGAAGATGGATTGCGAATCAGCATCGCTAAATCCAATAATGTTCTGGCAGATTCCGGATTGCCGACAGGTATTAAAATACGCTCAATAATTTCAGGCTGGGGTTCTATTTTCTTGGTTTCACTTACCACATAATTTCTACCCGCTGCTTCGGTTACAAATGAACTGACAAGACAACTGATTAATATCACTATAATCGTCCCGTTTAAAATGGTTTCATCCAATAAACCTAAGTCAAACGCAACTAAAATAATCGCTAAAGTAGCTGCCGCATGAGCTGTGCTTAATCCGAAAATTAAATTGCCCTCAATCCGCGATAATCCAAAACTCCATTTCGTTACCATGGCTGCAATGTATTTTGTGCTCAGGGCAACTGCTACCAATACAGCGGCTACAAAAACGGCATAAGGACCATCAAATAATACATGCAGGTCGATAATCATACCTACATTAATCAGAAAAAAGGGAATAAAAATTTGATTACCGACAAATACGAGCCGGTTCTTGAGGGTGCTGGCCGGAGGTATCAATCGCGAAAGACTAATACCGGCCAAAAAAGCACCAATAATATGTTCGAGTCCTGCCAGCTGAGACAAGAATGCGGCAATAAAAACTAGCGTTAAAACAAAAATAAATTGTGAGCCACCTTCATTTTCCAACTTGCTGAAAAACCATCGCGCAACCCTGGGATAAATAAATAACACGATAGAAGCAAACAACACAACAGATATACCTAATCGCAACCAAAACTCCGACGTAGAGGTGTCTTTAGAGGCATTTGTGATAATGGAAAATAATAATAATACTAGTGTATCCGTAATAATGGTGCCACCTACGGTAACCATCACGGGTAAGGAGCGTGTAATTCCTAATCGGCTCACTATAGGATATGCTACCAGTGTCTGAGTCGAAAACATGCTGGATGTAATCAACGCAGGCACTAAATCTAAATGCAATATCCAGCGACAAACAAAAAAGCCTAAAATAAACGGTATAATAAACGTGAGTATACCAAATGAAACGCTGGTCTTTGCATTTTTTCTGAATCCGGCAATTTCAATTTCAAGTCCGGCTAAAAACATAATGTATAGTAAGCCGACTGTGCCAAATAAAACGATTGCACCATCGCGTGCTAACAGGTTAAATCCATGTGGACCTATTGCAACACCCGCAAGAATCATAACAACGATTGACGGAATTCGCAACGCCTTTAGTAAAATGGGTGAAAGCAGGATAATGCCCAGCACCATACTGAAAATAATAACCGGCTCCTTAAACGGAGTAGTTAAATCCATCAATATAGAGGAGCTGATTCCCATTCAGCCGCAAAGATACGGGTATTCCGTAAGCTTTGGTTAGCAGGGTTAAGATGTTTAACAGGTTTTATAAATGCTTCTGCTACATTATAAATCTAATATGTCAGGATTGTCATACGTTTCCTCCATGGCACGTACTTTACGCATGACGATAAACCCGGCAATCATCAGTCCGAAAATGCTGTATAAGCAATACTCCATTCCTGGCATGCCGATTAACCATTCCTCTCGTCCTAAAAAACTAAATCCATTAAATATAATGAGCAGAAACACGATTGTGGAAACAATAATCGTGGAGATAATAACCCCCATCCACTGTGCACGCGGTGAGCGATGTGAACGGATAATGTATATGTTGATAATGGATTGCAAACCTAAAAACAGAACACTATACACAAACATAAAGAGCAAGTCCGTCATCAGCGAAAACAAACTGCCATGTTCCTCCAATACTGCCATTAACAACAAATTGAAACTAATCACCAAAACAAAGTTTAACAACACTTGCTGGATGGTTAATTTGGAGATGGTATTATAATTCATACCCTAAAACTAAGGATTTTTTCATATTCAGTAAATCAAACCACTTGTGTAACCTAAGCGCGCAGAGGATGATCGTTTACAGGCAATGGAATCATTTTTTCCACTTTTGCCTCGGGCAGGCGTTGCTTGGGTTGTATGTTAGAGAGCACCGCTTCTAATACGGGCAGCATATACGATAATTGATCAGTCTTAATCAGGAAATTCCATACGCCTTCAAATTTTTTCCAGCCTGCTGTATAAAAGAAATGTTTCAATATGTGTTTTATAGCATCGTGGTGCATGCTGGAGCGGAAAATATTCGACCAGCTGTAAAAATCGCGATACGCACGATGATATCCCACCTCCAATGCTTCTGCCGATATTTTTTTTGTTTGATACACCACATGTCTTGTATCATACAAATCCCAGTTCTGTGTGAGCAATCGACCGGATGCTTTCATGTCGGCATATAAACGCGTGCCGGGGTAGGGGGTTAAAATATGAAATGTGGATGTTGTAATACCTCGCTCAACAGCCCAGTTAACTGTTCGGTCGAATACTTGCTCATCATCATCATCCAACCCAAATACAAAACTGCCATTAATCATAATACCTAAATCATGCAATCGCGCAATAGCTTTATTATAATCCTTTTGCAAATTTTGTTTTTTATTGCTTTGCAAAAGATTGGATGCCGACAATGTTTCAAATCCAACGAAAATACTGCGCAAACCAGCTTCTGCGGCTTGTTCTATTAATGTGCCCCGCAGTATCGAATCAACAGTAGCAGCGCCCTGAAAAACACGTTTCATACCGCGCATGCCTGAAAAAAGAGCAGAAGCAAATTTCGTATCTCCCAATAAATGGTCATCCAAAAAATACAGATGCCTGCCGGGTAACCGGTCAATTTCTGAAAGGGCATCATCAACACGCTGTGTGTAAAATGATTTTCCACCACTATAAAATGCATCCTTATAACAAAAATCACAATGGTGCGGACAACCTCTCGTAACCACGATAGAGTTTGGTACGAGATATTTTGCACGTTTAATTAAATCGCGACGAATAGGCGGTACTTTATCTAAAGTACGTATCGGCGACTGATATACTTTTTGTATGCAGCCTTTCCGGAAATCTGCTAAAAAAGTTGGGAAGGTATGTTCACCCGGACCTATAAAAATAGCATCTGCATGCGGCATAGCTTCTTCAGGTAACGATGTAACATGCAAGCCACCCAACACCACACAAATACCTTTTGCCCGATACAAATCTGCAATACGATAGGCACGGTAGGCATTGGTAATATACACCTGAATAACCACTAAATCCGGTTCGTCATCTGTATCCAATACTTCTACATGTTGATCAACAATTTCTACGCTGTCATCACTTGAAACATACGCTGCAAGTGTAGCCAACCCTAAGGGCGGAAACAGTGCATATTTTATAGGTCGCCAATAAGGTTGTTCAGCCTCTGTGAGCGCTGGTAAAATCATCTTGATGTGCATCGTCAATGTGTTGAAGTGTAGGTTCAGGTTTATTTAACTTTTGAAGTTGAAGTATGAGTATACCTATAGTGGCGCCGTAAAAAAAAGGATACAATACCTCCGTTAGCAGCCATTGCTTTTTACCATGTTCAATAAATGTCAGCGATAAATATGCGAGTGCAATAGCCGAAATCGTTTCCATCATCCAGCGAAAAGAGGGATGCTTTACATACGTTCGAAATAAATAATTGATGCTCATTTGCACGCATAATGCCGGCAATCCGACAAAGCATCCGATGAGCACGATCAATACAAATAGCTGCAACATTTCGGCATTAACGAAACTCAAAGGCGTTTCTGCACTAAGAAGTGGAGCACGAACAATAAAGCAGATGGCGCCACAAATGATGCTAACGACATACAATTTCAGCATATGAAAGATAAATCGTTCCATACTTAGTTGTATAAAACCTGAAGTATATGCAGGCGCTCAAAAAAAGTAAATCTGAATGCTCCAAGAAGGCATAAACCGGCTAATACCATCAGTACGTTTTGCAGGTTTTTAAGTCTGCGATTCTGTTTATGCGCACCTAACCGCGACCTGATATTAATCAGTAGGGTGATGAGCGGCAATCCGATAAATACGAATAACTGAAATATTTCTCCTCCGGGCGATGGCTCCAGCAGGAATGATTTTACAAATATCCCTTTCTCAAATAAGGTTGCCGATAAAATACCCAGCCAGTAAAAACAGGGTGCCACCATAATCAGCAATCCTGCGCTTATAGCGAATAGCTGTGGGTCGGTCAGATCGATGTTTCTTTTTTCCATGTCTACGTTCATTTAAAGTTTGTTTCAATCGTTTCAGGAGCCGCCTGAGCATGCGCCCTGATGTGGTAAACACATGTTTCATTATGAATTGCAAATAACTTTGAAAAGCAAAGTAAATGTGTTTTACTATACGGAACAAGTCCTCAAATGTTAAAATCTGATAAATCTGGCACGGGATTGGCCTGAAATTTCGTAAAGTGTTGAAAATCAATTAGATACGATACCTGTATGTCACCTATTTTGTCAATCCGACCGCCGTTTTTCATCGTATATACACCGGCTGTTATATTTTTGCTTGTGTGTTCGGCTCCCGATAGATGGTATCTGTAGGGAGCCCTTTTTTTGGGGGAAATGTTGATGTGGTTGGGGTTTGCCGGCTCGGTAGCGCACGCTTTTAACGCAAACCACCGCTGTCAGTACCGCACGGCATTTACACGAAACAAATGTCTGCGATTGACAACCTGAACCTTACCTTTGCCACATGCGACTTTTGCTTTTGCCGCTGGCGTGGATTTATGGTTGTATCATACGTTTCAGGAATTTTTGCTACGACCGGGGATGGCTCAAATCTTTTGCTTTCGATTTTCCAATTGTGTTAATCGGTAATTTGTCAACCGGAGGCACAGGTAAAACTCCTCATACCGATTTACTGATTCAACATCTTAAATCCCACAAAAAAATTACAACCTTAAGTCGCGGATATAAACGCACCTATACCGGATTCGGCATTGCAACAGAAAAAAGTCTGGTCGAGGATATTGGCGACGAACCCAAAATGTACAAACAAAAACATCCGGATATTGAAGTTGCCGTGCATGCCGACCGTGTAGAAGGGGTGTACCTGATACTTCAGGATGAACCTGATACGCAGCTCATTTTAATGGATGACGGATTTCAGCACAGAAGAATTAAAGCGGGCTACAATATCCTCCTGACTACTTTCGACAAACCATTTTATAAAGATTATTTACTGCCCGCCGGCAACCTGCGAGAACATCGATCTGCAGTTCGTCGCGCGCAAACAGTAATCGTTACGAAATGTCCGGATACCATCACTGAAGAACAAATGACGGAAATGCGCACGGCCATTCAACGATATAAGCAATTGCCCGTGCATTTTACGCGATATACCTATTTACAGCCAAGGCCCTTATTTGCTGATCAACCGATGCAATCCATTCCGGCACAGTCTGCCGTTACTCTGCTGACAGGTATTGCAGGTAACAAGCAGCTTAAAGCGTATTTGAATAAACAGTATAGTCAGATAAAGGCAATGGCATTTGCCGATCACCACTACTTCACGCCTTCCGATTTACAGCGAATAGCAGCACAAACGCAGGATGGTATTATCATCACCACCGAAAAAGATGCCATGCGTTTAATGGAAGTACGCGAAGGTATAGATGTACTTCAACTGGCTATTTTTGTTCAGCCTGTTGCGGTGGAATGTATAAGTAATGAGCAAGCATTACTGCATGACCTTGAAACCTGGCTCAGCACCATGCAAACGGCTGCTGTGTAAGCATGTTCAGCGATATAAATATTACCTTTGTCTAAAATTCGCTTTATGGAAAGTCTGTTAGAAAGATTACAAGAGGCCGTTTCGTTTATCAGACAACGCACCAGCTTTCAACCTGAATATGGTATTATTCTCGGAACCGGGTTGGGCAATCTGGTGTCAGATATGCAAATTGAACATGAAATTAATTATCACCTGATTCCGCATTTCCAGGTATCAACTGTGGAAAGTCATTCCGGTAAATTGATTTTCGGAACAATTGGCAATAAAAAAGTAGTGGCCATGCAGGGGCGCTTTCATTACTATGAAGGTTATACCATGGAAGAAGTTGTGTTCCCGGTGCGCACCATGAAATTATTAGGTATAAAACGTCTCTTTATCTCAAACGCTGCCGGCAGTTTAAATGCCAATATCGAAAAAGGAGATTTGATGATTTTGCGCGACCATATCAATTTGCAACCATCAAATCCTTTAATTGGTCCGAACGAATATGAATTAGGTCCGCGATTTCCTGATTTATTTCGCTGCTATGATGAGGCACTTATCGAATCAGCGATGAACATCGCACGCGAAAATAATATTCGATGTCATAAGGGCGTTTATGTAAGCGTACCCGGACCAAATCTTGAAACACCTGCTGAATATAAATATTTACATATCATTGGTGGTGATGCTGTTGGCATGAGTACTGTTCCGGAAGTATTGGCAGCTGTGCATATGGGCTTGCCGGTATTTGCGATTTCAGTTATCACGGATAAAGGTTATCCGGCAGAGGAAATTGAACCGGTTACTGTTGAAAGTGTCATAGCCGTTGCTAAAGAGGCCGAACCAAAAATGACCCTCATATTGCGTCAATTGATTGCACAACTTTAATGCCTTTCGTGTTGCACGTAAAACGTTTAACAGATAAACAGATGATAAGCAAAGGAGTATGGCTTATCTGTCTGTTTGTTTTGACATCCCAATGTGTTTTCGCGCAGACCGATACCTTATCAAAAGACTCAACAGGAATAACAACATTATTTGATTATCATAACGCCCATATTCAATTCCAAAAATTATCCAGGATTGGAAATTGGCGCGATGTAGATACAAGCTTAAATCAATTTTATCAATTTAATCCGGCCCGCAAAGACATAAGCTTCGAACAAATATGGCTTGGCAACTTAGGCAGTCCGGTGGGTATGCGGTATTTTACATATAACCGCATGTTAGGTTTTGATTACGGTCGTCACGAACGTGATCCTTATATTACAGATTTGGATGAGTTGCGTTATTGGCGTGCAAATGTGCCTTTTACCAGAGTGAGTTATGTAACAGGACAATATGGTGAACAATTATTTACTGTTCAACACACCCGAAATTTTGGTCCGCAATGGAATATGTCTATCGATTTTAATAAGATAGCTTCCGAAGGATATTATCAGCGCATGCTCAATAATTATACAAATACAGCGCTAACCTTATCCTATCACACAAAAAATGAACGATACGCCATTGATGCTGCCGGTATACGCGGAAAGAATTTTAATCAGGAAAATGGTGGAATAAATAATGATACCTTATTCGATTACCCAACACCAAATCTGGCAGAACCATTCCGTGAGGATGCCTTCACCGAATGGGGCAACTGGCAGGGTAGAGTAGCCCAACGCTATGCATTCGGCAAAACTATTTCCTATGCCGTAAATGACACCACGCAGGCCGAATATTTTAGTCAGCGTATGATAGTTTCACATACCTTCTCCGGCACGAAACATAATTATCTGTTTGAAGATGATGCTGACGATATCAGTTATTATGGCGAGCTTTATTATACTGGTGACACACTCAGAGATCGCACAATCGTCAGTGGATTTTCAAATGAGTTTGCTGTTCAGAGTCCATATATGTTCAAGGATACCAGCAGTGTTACAGAAAGCTTTTTTCCTTTCAGATACAAAGCAGCATTAACACAACAATGGCATGAAATTGCCGATCAGGGTGGTGACACGGTTGTGCAGAATTTGGTTGTGAGTGGACTACTATATTTTCCAAATCTCTTGCATCATAGATTAGCTGTTGGTGTTTATGGTGGTTACGATATATTTTCAAACGCCTGGCATACAGAAGCGCGCGTTGATCTTAGTAATGGATTAAGTCCCGCGTATGTAGGATTCAGATTAGGCAAATTTGACCCAACGGTAATGGATGTACGTTATTACGGTTTCGACCGCCAATGGGATAAAAATTGGGGGCAAACAAATCAATTAACCATTATGGCAGGTGTGGGTCCAAAGGCATTTAATGTAAATGCATCTTACACGCAATTAAGCAATTATTATTTTAGTTTTTACACCTATGCTTTTGACCCTGGTGATGAATCGCAGATTGTTTCATTTGCATATGATGATTTCGGCATAACGCAATTCAATATCAATTCAGATATCAGGTTGGGTGATTTTGTTTTTCAAAATGCCTTGGGTTTACAGCAATGGCGTGAAGTAACACTAAATGTGCCGACTCTGTTAGTCCAATCCAATTGGTATTTTCAAAAGCACTTATTCAAAAATGCCATGTATACCCAAATGGGGGTAAATATGTGGTATAGCAGTCGGTATTCACCGATTCCATATGATATGGTTACCGGTAGATTTGTGCAACTTTTAGGTGGATACCTCAGCTCGATAAATCTCGATGAAGTAACCTACGCACCTATTCTGGATGTGTACATTTCTGCCGACATTCGCACCTTCCGCTTTTTCTTCAAAGTGGACAACGTAGCCCAAAACCTCTTCAGCAAAGGCTACTACCTGGCCCCCAACTACCCGATCCAACCCCGCTCCTTCAAACTCGGCCTCGACTGGAGCCTCTACCAATAACCGAACACCCGCCCACATCACTCAATAAAGCAAATACAAAGTATAACGCAGTCCACCCCAACTCCATCTTAGCAACACACGCACTAACAACACACACCGCCCGTCTAACAATCAGCCCCAGGGGGGCGACACACCCACTAACAACACACCGCGACCAGCACACAGCCCCATCGGGGCGACACACCCACTAACAGAACACAGAACGGCCTCCAACCAGCCGCATCAGGGCAACAAACACATTTCCAACTTATCGCCCGTCTAGCAATCAGCCCCAGGGGGGCGACACACGCACTAACACAACGATGGACTAAGAACACACAGCCCAATAGTGGCGACACGCTCTAACAACACACATCGTGACCAGCAATCAGCCCCAGGGGGCGACACACCCACTAACACAACGATGGACTAAGAACACACAGCCTGATATGGGCGACACACAAATTACCAAGCAACCGCCCAACAAACAATCAGCCCCATAGTGCAACAAACACATTTCCAACTTACCGCCCGTCTAGCAATCAGCCCCAGGGGGGCGACACACCCACTAACAACACGATGGACTAAGAACACACAGCCCCATAGGGGCGACACAACGTATCAATCGAAGCAATCAAACCCATACCTGGGATCAATCTCAAACCCCTCATTCGCGAGCCACTCTGCATATTCCTGTCTGAAGGTTTTTGTTTTATGATGCTCCTCCTGATTTTGTATATAGGCTATCGTCCGTAACCGATGATTATAAGAACAAGTAAACGCACTATATCCAGCTTGCCATGAAAAACCCGCCCCTTTACGCAGTTCATGATTCATATAATTCGTACTCGAAGCCTTCACCGCACCAATAACAGACGATAAAGTTTCTGTCGGTAAAAGAGAGAACAATATATGCACATGATCCAACCATCCACCAACTGCATACACGTAGTGTCTTTTTGAACGTAATATCCCTGCGATGTAAGCATGAAAATCATCACGAATCTCAGGTGTGATGAAACAGCCACGATCTTTAACAACGAAGACTGCATGAATCACAATCTGGGTATAGGAATTTGCCATAAATAGCAATACTACATCCGGCAGTATTGCACTTATTTATCCTAAGCGAGTATATTCGAATATAAGCGTGTTGATTCGGGTTGGATTTTTAGTAAGCCTTGGCTGTATCGTAAGCTTCAGCCGTTGTGTCGCCCCTATGGGGCTGTTTGGTATGTGCTATGTCTGGTTAGTGGGTGTGTCGCCCCCCTGGGGCTTAATGCAATATGTGTCGCTCCGTTGAGGCTTAATGCAGTATGTGTCGCGCCGTTGGGGTTTAATGCAGTATGTGTCGCTCCGTTGGGGCTTAATGCAGTATGTATCGCTCCGTTGGGGTTTAATTCAGTATGCGTCGCTCCGTTGAGGCTTAATGCAGCATGTGTCGCCCAGTTGGGGCTGTTTGGTTTGTGCTATGACTGGTTAGTGTGAGTCGCGGCGATAGGGCTTAATGCAGTTGGGGTTGTCTCATTGGGACTTGTACAATTTGTGTGACCCCGATGAGGCTTTGCGTGAGGAGTGCTTGGACTTGTTAGTAGGTTTGTTGCATTTTGGGGAAACGAGGTGTGTACTTTGCCTTGCTATTTGTTGTGCATTACCGTTGGTGATGATGGCGGAGAGTATTTATGTTTTTTGTTTTTGTTTTTTTGCGGCGGGGAATAGGACGTTATTGAGGATAAGACGATAACCCGCTGAATTGGGATGTAACTCTAATTCGGTTGGCGGATCGCCGACGTAGTGTTTGTAATCTTCTGGGTCGTGTCCGCCGTAGAAAGTCCAGGTGCCGTAGCCATATTCACCATGAATGTACCGTGCTTCATTCGCCGCTTTATTTTCGCCCATAATTAAGACACTACTTTTAATAAGGCTATTATTAAAAGCAGTTGTTTGTCCAAAAAAACCAGGAATCGTGCGTTCATGACACTGTGTAAGCATGGTTGGAACAGGATCCCATTTTGCAGAAAAATCAAAGAGCGTGAAAAAATCTAATGGCTTATCTACATTGCGTGTTTGTGAAACATCAATATCACTTATGCGATACTCATACGGATTTCTGCTGATAGTGAAATCCTCAAAAGCAAAACACTTTTCATAATCTAATTTAGCCTGCGCACCCGGATCTGCCGGATCGCCATCAAACATAACTTCACATATATCCACACCCTCAGCCGCTAAGGCTATATCGTAGCTATCAGCCGCAGAACACATCGCAAATAAGAATCCACCTCCGCTCACAAAGTCGCGAATTTTATGCGCCACCGCCAGTTTTAACTGCGATACCTTCGTAAATCCATATTCCTTGGCAATGGCCTCATTTTCTTCAACCTGCTGCTGATACCAAGCCTGCGTGTGATAAGCACTCCAGAATTTCCCGTATTGTCCTGTAAAATCCTCATGGTGTAAATGCAGCCAGTCGTATTTCGGCAATTCACCATCCATTACTTCCTGATCGTATACAACCGTGTACGGAATTTCAGCATAAGTAAGTACAAGTGTAACCGCATCATCCCATGGTTGTTTGGTTTTGGGACTGTATACAGCCACCTTAGGTGACTTTTCAAGCTTCATCACATCCATATTCGCTTCCGGGTTTGCAATTTCAGCAACGATATTGTTATAGGAAGCATCCGGGATAACATCATAACTCACCCCTCTGATTAAACATTCTTTTTCGAGTTCATCGGAATATTGAAAACAAAAACTGCCGCCGCGATAATTTAACATCCAGTCAACCTTGCCTCCTTTTTCTAAAAACCAATAGGCTATACCATAGCATTTAAGATGGTCTTTTTGTGAGTTGTCCATCGGCAACAGGATATAGGAAGCCTTTGCTACGAGGGCCACAAAAAAGAGGAAGGTGAATATGCTGAGTTTTTTCATACGTCGACAACAAATGTAACGCAAAAATTACGCCAAAGTATATGTGTTATCGGCCTGTGCAGACCAAGTCAAAGGTTACTGTTGATGGCAGTAAAGTGGCTAATGCGAAAGGGTGGGAAGCGCCGTTATTTTCACAAAGATTCAAACAATCGCTGCTTTTCTTCCATCCAGGCTTGCATGTCGGCAGGAGATTGCATGTTTTTTTGCATTTCCTGCATGGCCTGGATATGGGGCTGATCGCCTTTTTGGAACATGTCCATGGCGTGTTGTTTGCTCTGGGCAGCTATTTCCTGGAAGGTTTCGGCTTCAAAGATGTGGTCGCAGGCACCGCCGAGTTGGTTGCAGGTCATTTTTTTCATGAGTCAAATATATTGGTTTTGGATGATGGAGGGAAGGGAAGGGCGGTGTTGGTTTAATCGGACGTTGTGTCGCCCCTATGGGGCTATGTGGTGTGTGCTTTGGCTTTGTTAGTGGGTGTGTCGCCCCGCTGGGGCTGTTTGATGAGCGTTAGGCTTTGTTAGTAAATGTGTCGCCCCTATAGGGCTTTGTGGTGTGTGCTATTGCTTGTTAGTGGATGTGTCGCCCCGCTGAGGCTTAATACTGTATGTGTTGCCCTTGTGGGGCTTTTATGTGTGAGGTGTTTGTTGGTGGTGGGGGGCGATATTTATGGTATTTGGGGTGGTGTGGGGTGCTGTTACGGCGGGTTTTTTGGAGGTTATGGGTGTTTAGAAGGATTCTAAATTAAGTGTTCAACAGGGCATGTGAACAAAGAAGAGGGTAATGCATTCATATTTCAATGTCCATATTATACATTTGCAAACCAGTAAACTATAACTAATGAATTGGTTCAGCGCGTTTTTGACATCTTCAATTGGCCGTAAGATGGTGATGGGAGCTACAGGTCTGTTCCTGATT
>JAKQVC010000012.1 GCA_029571985.1 Bacteroidota bacterium
TTTTCAATTACAATCATGACTTATCCACAAAATCGAACTTGTTAACAAAAAGAAAAAAGTAGCAAAAAAGAAAAAGTGATGATGATAATGACGATACTTATAGAATAATAGAAAAAGTCAACCTATTTCAGTCAAGGTCAGTTATTCGCTATTCATTATTCGTTATTCAATTGTACTTTAGCAACTTTTAAAGATTTAAGCAAATGAAGATGCTAATATGGGCTGGTGCTGTTGTCGTGATAGGTGTCATACTTTTCTACGTATTTCGGAAAGCAATAGGCGCAGACACGACGTCCATTCAGAAAGAGATGGCGTATGGCCCATTTATTATTCGGGCTGAAGCCATCTCCGGTAAGACCTATAACATTAACTATGGCATGGTTTCACAAACCAATGTCAGTTATTCAATCTGGTATGAGGGCAAACCTGTGGAATTCCCTTCCGCTTTACAAACAAATACGGGGCTGCCTTATTTGTGGAGAGTCCATGCGCTTCCTGATGCACCGACACCGACTCTCCTGGCCGGAAGTCAAAGCCTTTATTTGGTTTTTTTAAAGGATGGGCAACCCGTTGTAGAGCCTGTCATCGAACAAAGCTCTGATTTTGCTTCTGTTCAATTTTTGGATAGCGAGGGAGGACAGCCTGGAGCATACATGCAAGTATTCTCCAGAAGTGATACAGTCGGTATGGATCAATTGGATACCCTGAAAGGGGGAAGGTACCTCCTGGTGAGTGAGCATACTGTACTCGATATACCTACCCTCAAACAAATGATATTTAACAAGGATAATAATGCTGTAGATAATTATTCGTATCCCCAGCCCGATGGTGCACTTGCTTTTTCTCCCGATCGGAAGAAAATCGTATTCAATGCTGCCTTTCAATCATGGAATACAGAACAAGCCAATTTGCCCGATTCAGAACATGCCCTTATCGTCTACGATTTTGAAAATGATAAAGGCTACAGTGTGCTCTATGACGATACAGATACACGCATGACAAATTTTGAGGACATCAACCTCGATTGGTTCAATACATATTTTGAATGGAATACGACTGGTGATACGCTATCCTTAAAGAAATGGGATAAGCTTCCTTATTGGACGGGTAGATTCAGGCAAACGGACAATTATTATTATCTGTACCCTGTGAAGGCTGGCATGTTGCCTGTATTTAAAGATTTTGTATTACAACAGATGGGGTGGGGTGCTACAAATATCCTAAGTGATAAAACAGCTGAATACTCAGGACGTTCTATTGAACTCGGAAGTGGTACCACCAAATTGGATATTGTCTTCAGAGAAGATGAACAACAGATCAGTTTCAGCCGTAACCTTTACGAAAACGATAGCCCTGAGTATAAAGCCATGGTGGAGAAAATAGCCCGGGCGTTTGATAATGAACTATTGTCCGGTAAGCATCAGGAGCATTTTGGAAGGATTTATAGTGAGACGAAGAGGATTATGGAGCTATAATAGCTGAATAACGAATACTGAATACTGAATACTGAATACTGAATACCGAATATCGAATATCGAAGTAGAATATCGAATACCGAAGTAGAAGTCGAAGTCGAAGTAGAAGTGCGAAGTCGAAGTGAGAAGTCGAAGTCAAAGTGAGGAAAAGTAAACAATGCATCTACTTCTTACCTCTACTTCTTACCTCTACTTCGACTTCTACTTCGACTTCTACTTCGGTATTCGATATTCGCTATTCGTTATTCTTTACTCATTCTTCAACGCAAAACTCCCGTTGAAATCGGATGGGGCATTGCCACCGGCTCCGTTGCTACCTTTATTGAGCTTACCAAAGAAATCTCCGCGGATAAACTCACCAACAGGGCCATATTCCGTAATACTGACTGTCATATCTGTGATGTAAGCGATCTGTCCATTCTGGAGATTGATCTGGTTTCCGTGAGCACCATTGGCAGGAAACTGTCCTACGGTCTTTCCTTTAACTACAAAACCAAACCGGCCTTTGACACCGATACTATCCAGTGACTCGATCTCGATATATTCGGAGCCAATAGGTGTCAACTCAGGCGCATAGTAAAAATAGTCCTGCGAAAATCCGCTTACCTTATACCGAATGTATTCTTCCACCTGATCACAGGCTGTAATGCTTCCAATATTTAAATTCCGTTCAAAGGTGAATGCTCTTGGATGACTGATGAGATCATTTGTTGCATCATATACATACACGGTCGTGAAATCACCAGCACAATAGGTATACCCTCCCTCAAAATGGCCATCCGTACCGGTGATGGGAAATATGAAATTGTTTAAAGGGGTATGCACCTTCACAAACCCTGACTTGACCGGACTTCCATCACACTGTAAGGCCGTCCCTGAGATAGTGGCATACTCCTGGGCCGAGATAGTCAACGCCCTGGGATTCATCTTTATATCATCAGTGAATGGACCCAATTCATCACTCAGTGCAACAGAACCGCAATCATTTAAGACATTCAAGGTTAACTTCCTATTTGCAGGGATAACATGAGCAACAGCTCCACTTGCATCCGTGAAGATGCACCGCTTATCATTGATATCTCCCACCGAAAGACAAACTTCTACATTTTGCACAGGGCGGCCTTCACTGTCCACAAAGGAAGCTTCCCAATTTACTAATTCCAAAGGGACATCCACATTCCAGGGGGTAAAATGCGAAACCTGTCCTACATAGATATTTCCCTGTAATTCAGCGAGTCCATCCTCCACCCAAATACCCTTTTCCTCATCAAAGTACCAAAGCGGAATTGTAGCAGGTGCCTGGCTCAATTGATTATTCGCTATCGCCAATTCGATTTCCACTGTTTTACCTTCAGCGATTTGTAGGATGTCTCCGTTGTCAGCCTGTAATTCTACATTTATCATTCCGAAGCTACCTAATACCACAGTGCTACCTGATTCATCCTCTCCTATCAACGCTCCCGGCATTTTGTCCGACAATTGCGGATCGTCCCCATAGATTGGATAGGCCATGACATGCACCTCCCCATTGTAGGGTGATCCATCCGGACGAGCAACTGCATTATTGGGGAATATCAATCTTGATTTTGAGTCTATGTACAAGGATGCCCCATGCGAACTTGTATAGCTCGCAACTTCCTCCCGAGGTAATAGCGTGATTTTTAGAAATTGTGTTGGAGAGCCTTTCGTGAAAAAACGCCTTGACCCGTTGAAATAACCGGCTTTCGAAACTTTCAAATAATCATCACCGCTCAGCATGGCGCGAGTGAAAAAATATGTCCCGGTTTCATCTGTCGTGCCAGTTAAGTTGCCTAAAGTAATCAGCGCACCTGTCACAGGAATTCCTGCGGGATCTTTGATCGTAACAAAAACGGAACTCTGGATTTCCTGGTTTGTCCCTGGAATGATGTCATCAGAGTCATTGGAGCAACTGAAATAACTGAAAATGGTCAGTAAGAGTAGGAAGGATTTGGTTTTCATACGTTGGAATTTTTAGAAATATAATCAATTCCGGGGAGTTCGACACAATGGTCCGAAGGCTAATTGGAAATTGTCTTTTGTGCGACAGTCAACGTGCCGTTAGCAAACCAATTCAGTTTTTCAGTAATTCTCACATGATCTCCTATTCCGTATAAACCTCCTTCCTTCATGGCTCTTATCTTATGAATGTGCAAAGGCCAACAGTAAACTGTAGTCACCCTTGTCCGCAGCTTTAACTGATTTTAGATATTCATTTCGTGCAACACTACCCTTTGTAAGGTTGGCTGCTCCCCAACTGAACACAGGCTGTTTGTATATTTTCTCGATGATGATATCGGCCATCAAGCGGCTATGCCTGCCATTAACATTTGAAAAGCAATGGATACTTACCAGAAGATGCTTGAATCGTAAAGCCATTTCATCCGGAGGGTTGGTTTTGTTTTCATACCAGAAGCGTGCATCATCAAGTAGCTGTTTGAGTTGCATTGGGATTTGCCAAAACTCAATACCAATGTTCTTATTGGTTTTCCGGAAATCGCCAGCCCAAGCCCACACATCACCATACATCCGTTTATGCACACTCCGGATAAAGGGCTCAGTAAATACTAAGTCTGCCTTGAAGGATCACCCCATAGCCCATTGAATTGCCTTTTCAATATTCTGTTGCTCAAATTCATCTAATTCACCGCGAGTTGCAATGGTAGGAATGAGTAGGCCTTCCTTTTCATCTTCATCCAGGGGAGTTTGTCCATCGATGTATACCAGATCTAGTCCCATAACATTTTAGGCATTTCACTCTTGATTTCTGCTGCCTTCTCTTTTATGGCCTTTTCAACGCGCTTTTTACTAATACCCTGATCTTCGAGATTCATGGTACTCGCTGTCCGCAATACAATTTTAGTGGCCAATTCGGTAGCCCGTTTTTCTATCAATGCCTCCAATGATCCATCATTGGGCACAAAGCCATACACCAGTTGCATATCTATAGCCTGGCCTATTTCTCTCAGTGCCTTGATGGTTATGGATCCGTCCTGTTCTCGCTTTTCAAAATCCATTATGCCTTGCTTGGTCACAGACAGTTTGTTGCCCAGTTGTTGCCCGGACATACCCAAAGCGGTACGAATTGCTTTTATCCATCCGGTAGGAGGAACTGCCGCTTGATTTAATGAAGCAAAGCCCAACATTTTGTCATTTAGCTGTTGCAGTTGTAAGGATTTCTTGCCCATAAAGTAAAGTTATAGATTGACTTTAACCGGACAAAAGTAAAGCTATAACTTGACAAATACAAGTGTATAGTAAAGTTATAACTTGACCAAAGTGCATTTGTAGTAAAGCTATAGCTTTACTTAAGGGGTGAATATTGTCATTAATACATTGAATAACAATTAGTTATCCAAATAGTGTTAATTATTTGATTCCACGGTACCCGATGATAAACCATGCTAATTTAAAATCAATTTTAAATTAGCAAGGTTGGTAGGACAAAGTGGATCTGGTATTGGATCTGGTGCATCAACCCATCTAGATGTGTTACTTTCCAATACAGAAAGTGATTTGATTTGAATATCAGTCAGTTAGATGGAATAAGGTACAAATGAGATACAAAATTTCATAAAAACTCATTTTTCACCTCAAATTCCTCTTTGTTTCTACTTTATTAGAAAATGGATGATCATGCTCTAATGAAGTGCACTTTTTGCACAATGCGCACTTTTGACTGCTTTGAAACTCTGATAGACACCGGATAATTTTTCATCAGTTTAATCCTGGCGAAATTTGCTGAATAACAAAGGGGGGGAGGGTAGGGAAAAAAAGACCACTCGCCTTCGGGAGCGCAGGGTATTATTCTGTAAATGCAGGTATTCGTTGAAAGTGAAATCCTGGGGGCTCCTAAATCTATAGACTTAAATTATTGTATTGCAATGTGTTATAACATGTATAATCTAAAGATTCCACACCATATCAACACACATGTGCGGTTCTGGCCAGATTTCAAGGTGATTAGGCTTTTGATCTAACCTTTTTATAAAATTGCAAGTAACATACATCTTCAATTCATCATGCCTTCCCCTCTTCCCTTTTCCTGCCTCCAGGTAGCTTGCTAATATAGTGATTTGCCGCTTAATGTACATCGCAAGTAAAAGATTGACTTCAAGCATAATATTCAAATCGGAATTCTCTACAAAATAGACCGGGAGGGTGGGGAAAAAACACATGCCCCTATTCGGAGGCGCGGGGCATTATCTTGTAAGATCAGGTATTTACTCAAACCGACAACTCAGGTCATTCCTAATTTTTTGACTTTCTCATAAATACAAATATCGCAAAGTATGCAAAATTTGCAAAGTCGACAAAGCTAAATGATAACCTCTTTGGCTTCAGTGGCCATAAGATGTTGGGTATATAAAAAATTAAAATTGAAGGTTTTGAGAATTTTGGAGTATTGGGGTATTTTCTAAAGACTGCATTTTAATAGCATCAATCTCCCTTGGAGATCTAATATGAAAATCTTAACCCGTTTTTGTTTTCCATATTTAGGATATGGTGTTCTTTATATGGTTCTATTGAAAATCCAACCTAATGATATAAATCGATTTTGTCTGAGATTTTTTGCTTAAGACATTTGAACTCCTATATTCGGAACTAAATCTTTAATATAGAAAATATAAGCAACTCTACTCCAGTATTGTTTAGGTTTAAGTCTTTATTAATCTCCCTTGTTGTATTACCTGATTGTTTATTACAATTCGGTAAAAGTAAAGACCATTAGAAAGAGCACTGAGCGCAAGTGTAACAGGACTATTATGAAATCCTTCTTGAACCATGCAAATCCCTATTGAATTATAAATTTGAATAGTAAAGGATACATTGCCTTCAATATGGATAAAATCGTTAAATGGATTTGGAAATATTTTTAATTCATTATTATGTGGATAAGTTAAAATATTGACAGTGGTATCACATTCATCTTCTTCATTCCAGTTAATATAATTTGGCATATTAGGCATACCATAAATATTGTATGAGAAAGTTTCGATTGCATATTGCTCTAAATTACACGCTGCTCCTTTACAATTAGGATTATTTATTCGATGCAAATAATTAAAACTAGAAGTTCCCCCTATATAAATACGCCCATCAGGAGCTAATAATGCCTGATTAAATTTAGTATCTGTAGAAATATTAGGTGGAGTGTTTAACTCAGCTATCAAGAACTTACTGGTTTCTATATTGGGTGATTGTATATCGAATTGAAAAACCTTGTCAAAAGTTGAAATATATAGAAATTTAGAATTTGATGAAAAAGCAGCCCCGGAATAATAAAAAGTGTCTTTATCAAATCCAATTTGAATTGGATTTGATAAATAACCAGTTCCATAGTCGAAATCATAAATATTCAGTTTGTTAAAGTAATTTACCCTAACATATTTATTTCTCTTTGGGGAAAATACTGCTTGACCAGTTGCATCTCTATCATTCCAAACTTCCCCGGTGCATTGCAAAAATACAGTATCGATCCCTTCATTAGTAAGTTTAATTGTATAATAACAATTTGAATGAGACTTTGGAAATAAAATCCACCAATCTTGGTCATTTTGATGTTTCGCAGCCTGTAACATGCCTCTTGAAAATGTATCTGAAACGACAACCTGGTTTTTAAGTACTACTTCGCCCATTCCATTATTACCAGAAATATCAATCAATGCATAATATAAATTTAATGGAGCTAATGGGAAATACATTCCGGTGGGAAACTCATATGGCGTTTGGATATCAGTGTAAAATAAATAGTAAAACCGAGAATCATTAGGAGCCGGCAAAGCCATAATTCCTTGTGTCATTGGATTTCCACCCATTTCACAAAAGCTGGTTTCCAGCTTTCCTAGACCTATCGAATCTCCGTTACTCATTAATTCATGCTGATTATTTGCTATTAAACAACCATTTGAGTAAAATAACAAATGGCCTGAAGAATCACTCATCATAGTAATTGAGCCTTCAAGAAACATATCAATTGCAACAGGTAATACGGAAACAGGCCTGGTGTTGAAATCAAGGATTGTACCTGAAGTTTCAGATGAATTATATCCAATAATCCAATTATTGCCATAACCATATTGACAAGAGGATTTCAATGGAATTAACATCAACAGTATTAGAAGCAAATAAAACTTCATAATTATAACTAATTAACCTATTAAAGAGGTAAGGAGGCATCAATAGTAAAAATTAATGCCTCTTTTTCTCCTAATCCATTACAATAAATCTGTGACTTGTTATTGTTTTGCCATCCAGTCGAACTGTTGCATAATAAACTCCAGGCTCCAGTGAGTTAACATTAATATATTGGGATGACTTAATTTGGTGACGTGACATTACCATACCCAAACTATTAGTAATAGTAACATCCATCAGGGAATTAGAGGCTATTACAATTTGAATTTCCCCAAATGTTGGATTTGGATAAATTGCTGAGATTTGCGAAGGTTGCGATAACACTGATGTTGTGCTCTCCGCAGATTCGGTTTGTATTGAATCTACTTCAACTATGGCTTCAGAGGAGAAACAATCGTTGTTATAATCAGATAATGTCGCTACTGAACATTCTGAAAGGATTCCTCTGGCAAAATAAACAGCCATCCCACCCGATTGAGGGCACTTTTGAGCTATACTTCTGAGAGTGTCTATTTGCCCCTCTCTCAAGACTCCTCCTCTTAACTTGTCAATATAAATACCATAGAATTCCTTTTCATTTTTTTCCCACTCAAACGATGTTGATATATTATTATTTAATAATTTAATACTATTCAAAGCCGTACTTACATTGTCTTGATATAGGTCATAGGTAATATCCAAATCAGAAGTAATTTCTGATAACTGACTTATGATATCTGATTTTTGCCATTCCAATACACTATCCAGTTGAATTTCAAGTAAAGAATCTACGAAGAATAGCTCTATCAAAAGACTATCAACTATGTTTTGGCCCTCTGCAATTGGCAATAGAAGCGACTCCTGAGATATTAATGTGCTATCAATTTTATGACCGACATTAAATAATTTCCCTATTGTCGAATTGTTGTGAGTTGAAATAAACTGTGAAAAAGAAGCAAATGTGCTAATTAAATCAGGGTTATTCTTCAATGTTTTATATAGTCCCCTTTTTGCTTGCCAAACAAGTGACGGATTACTCTCAATATTTTCAAATGCATTATTGGCAATATCCTTTTTTAATTTTGTTGCTCCGCCTCCTGGAGGTTGCTCCGTGAGACAATTCGGAGCAGGACTGCCAGGCAACCTTTTCCACCATTCGTCGGAGACGTCAGGCACAATATCTACGGGGTGATATGGATTAAAACCAGTTGATGAATAGGAGGTTGATTGGGCAGTGTGTACCATGAATTGTGACCACTGTGCATAATCAGGAGTTTTATTCAGGGCCTGCGGGTTTGCAACAAAAGGGAACAAAGGGAGTGAATACCATAAGTTACCTTTTTGATTTTGGTCGTCTAACCAGGAAAATTCCTCTACCTCTAAAATATTCCCTACATGAACATCATTTGCTACAAAATCTACTTCATCATTTTGGCCAATGAAATAGAATGCGCCAAGTGTATTATAGAACGAATTAGAACAAAATTTAATTTTGTCAAAATTTTCAACACGTAGACCATGTATGAAATTATCTAGAACATGCGGCAAAGGGAATTGATTATCGCTAAATTCATGACCTGTACCCTCAGATCCCCTCAAATAAACACCTTCTTGACCATCATACCGAATCCCATCATTTTTAAAGGTATTTCCGATAATATCTATATTATATTTATTTCCATCTACACATGCTATTGGAAACGAAATAAATCCGTTATGCACTTGCTGAATATCAAAAACATTGTCGAATATATCAACATGTGAATCGCTCGGATAATTTCCTTTCACGTAGACTCCAAAAGAATATGCCGCTAAATAATCGAATATATTGTTGTAGATTGAAACACGGGCTCCAGCACCAACGCTGGCGTTGACACAATATATACCAACTACATTTTTGTTTTGGTTCACGAGGCTAGCATTAAAACTGCAATTGGAAACTGACATAACACCACCAGGGTTAAGTTTATATACGAATATTCCAAATCTATGTGCCTGAAAACCATAATCCGCAAGGTCTTCTGTAAAATTGAAACTACAACTTCTCAATTTTACATTTGTAACTGATTGCAGATCAATACCTGCGTATCCACAATCTCTAAATTGACACGCTTCTAAATTTAAAACCCCCTGCAAGGTAATACCGGAATACTTGCATCTTTCAAATATTAAACGCTTACCATTTATAATGGTCGAAAACCCATTTGCGAAAATACCTCTGAATAGTCCTATGAACTTATTAGTATGCGATTGTAAAATTGGATTCACTGAAAGGATTTGATTATTTTCAAGATGAATCCCAGCAGAACCTATTTGATCAACAGTTCCATTTAAAGGGGCTGTACATTTAAATGTATTATTGCTTAGCCGATAAATAATTGCAGGGTGAGATATGTTAGTAGTATGAGAAAGGAATATTCCGATATCATTACGATTGAAAGTTGTACTTTCAATGAATAAAGCGCAGTATTGAATATCTTCTGCCTTAATCGCAATTTGAGCATCTTCAATAACTGTTTGATTCAGTGTCATGATAGACGTATTAGTTGAAAGAACAATTCCTTTCCACATGTTATTACAAGCAAATAATTTTGAGTTATCAATAACGAAAAGGTAAGTTTTAATTAAACTATTAGGTGATTGAACATAAATAGTAACACCTGGATCTATTTTGATAATGCAGTTAATAAATCGAAATGTATTATCGACAACAAAATCTCCCTTTATATGCACATTACCGGAATACGAGGTTCCTATTTGCGAGGAATGCGTTAACAACGTACTATTACCAATAAATAGGGGGGTACTAAGATTTTCATACAATTCACATAATGTAGTCTCCGGGGCCCCTGAGAAAGTTTTTGAAATTTCTCTACAAGAGTTTGTTGATGTTTGAGTATAACAGATATTTGATATACAAACTCCTAATAAAACAATTGTTGTGATAAATAAATAGGATTTGTGAAGGTAGAAACACCTTAATTTTAAAGAAAAGATAGCATTTTTCATATTTCAAAAGTTTAAATAATGACACCAATATTAGACCAAGATAAATAGTTTATATTTAAATTTGCAAATAAAACTAGTAAATATGATGTAAATTCTAAATAATTAAGGATGGAATTTTATTTTTTCGCTACCCTCTTGGCAGTGAATTCAACTCCGCAATGCCCGCAAACGCGTTGAATTCGGATATTTAATGACATTCTGTTCAATTATGTATGAAAGTGTCAAGTTTTCTCCCCAATGAGGTACAAAACTTGTCCATTTAATGTCTAAGGTACAAGAAAGGTATAAAAATGACCAAATATTTCCTTTTTCAATCCGATACAATTGTTAGTGAAAGGCATTAAAAATGCCCATATTTGTTGGGCTTTTATCATATATAGAATATGTTTAATATGGGTTTCTTTTGGTCGGTTACTTTCCAATACAAAACCTCCCAAAAATCTTTCCCAATATATCCTCAGTACTTATCTCCCCAGCGATCTCCGACAAGTGATACAACATCTTAAATATTTACTCAGCAAAGTAATTTATTTGTAGTGCCCGGAAAGCAATTTAAAAATATGTCTCCACCGCAAACGCATACTGCTCCACAAAAATCTCCTTGATGACGCTGACATTGTTTTGTTCATAGAAGATCAGCATGGCTTCTTTGAAGGTGATAGGGTCTACCGTACGAAAAGAAAGTGGACAATGCCGGGCATGGATCAGCAGTGCATTACAGATGATCCGGGCTGTTCGCTTGTTACCATCCTCGAAAGGCTGGATATAGGAAATCAGCACCAGCGCAAGCAATGCCTTTTCAAAAACATTTGTCCGCTGATTGATCAACTTGCACGCGTCATGCAGCGCTTCGTTGATTTGATATTCATTATCCAGCGGCCTATAGTTCGTACCTGTAATGCCCACACGGCTATGCCGGATGTTACGGGATATGTTGAGTTCAGCAATGAGTATACTATGAATCTCCTCGATAGATCGGATCGAAAGCCGTTCGAACGTCTCAGGATGCTCCATGATGAAGTCAATGGCCGCTTTATGGTTAAGTACCATGGTAGCCTCATCTTTGGTTCTGCCGCTGGCCGTAATTTTTTCCTGGAGCAAACGTTCGGTTTCAAGTAGTGTATAAGTGTTGCCTTCGATTTGAGATGATTTCCAGCTGAGATCAATCGCAAGGCGCTCAAATTCCTTTTTATATACCTGAGGAGATAATGAGGTGATGCGTTGATTAAATGTGTTTTGAAGCTCCTGCAGTTTTACTTTTTCTTGTGCGGTAAATAATGAATCCACCCTGGATAGTGTTTCGATGAGCTTAAAGTCATACGTGTTTTTGATGCTTCGCTGATCAAGCGCTTTTTGAAAATACTCCCGGGGATTAACAGGGAATAGGATGTCGTATCCCTCGTGCAGGACATATTTTGTGCCTTTACCCTGCCCGGTTGTGGCAACGAGTTTGTTGGCCAGGAGTTCCTGCAATTCCCGTTTTACAGTGGCATAACTCACCATTTGGCCAATCCCCACATGAATCTCACTGGAAGAAGTCCCGGGGTGGTCTTGGAGAAAATGGCATATTTCGGTGCCGAGGGCTGAAACTTGCATAAATAGATTTGTAGCTCAAATAATCTGAATTTCAAGCTCAAATATAGGGGATTTGAGCTTAATTCGATATATTATTGAGCTATAATTGTATTGGGGCTCAAAATTGACTAGGTAATGGAACAATCTATAGCGTTTTTTGAGCTCAAAATTGCGTGCCAATGAGCCGTAATCTGCGGAGAGGTTATCATTGTCAGGTTTTTGGTTTTCCGCCTTTCTGGCCTATTTGCCGATGCAAAAACGCCCAAATATATTCCCCAATATATCCTCCGTGGAGATTTCTCCAGTGATCTCACTTAAATGATAAAGTGCCTGCCGTATATCTTGTGCAAGAAAATCATGCGTAATCCCACTCGCTAATCCACCCAACACATCATTCAGCCTCGCCTCCGTGCGATCCAACGCATGATAGTGCCGCGCCGAACTAATCATCGGCAGATTCGTAGGGATATCTTTTTTCACAGACTCACCAAGTACCTCGATCAGATAGGCTATGTTCATATTGTGCGCAGCAGAGAGTGGGACGATAGGGTAGTCACCAATCTTCCATTCGTCAGCAATCGCATATGGGTTCAGATCCATCTTGTTGGCTGCAAGGATCACTTTCGCATTTTTAGGCTGGATCGCGGCTATGTCTTGCGCAACATCTTCAGGCGTTAGAGTAGCGATGTCAAATACATACACCAGGATCGATGCCTGTTCGATCTTCTCCATAGTACGTCCGATACCCAATACTTCAATCTCATCATGCGCCTCACGGATCCCTGCGGTATCCACCAATCTGAATTGAATGCCATCAATCACAAGTATTTCTTCAATGGTATCTCGCGTAGTACCCGGTATGTCTGACACTATCGCACGCTCTTCCTGCAACAACTTATTTAACAAAGTAGACTTGCCTGCATTCGGCCTTCCCGCAATCACGGTCGGAATACCTTCCTTGATCGCATTGCCGATGTGAAATGTTTCTTTCAATCTTGATGTCAGGGTGATAATTTCCTCCACCAGGTTTTTCAAAGTATCGCGGTTGGCAAACTCCACATCTTCTTCTCCAAAATCCAATTCCAATTCGATGAGACTTACAAAGTCCAGTAACTTCTGCCTCAACACTTGTATCTCCGACGACACCCCACCTCTCATCTGTTGGACCGCCATCGTATGCGATGCTCTCGTCTGTGAAGCAATCAGATCCGCTACCGCCTCCGCCTGTGACAGATCCATCCTGCCATGTAAAAATGCCCGCATCGTAAATTCCCCGGGATCCGCAGGCCGCGCCCCTTGCCGGATCAGTAGCGCCATAATCTCCCTCACGATAAACGGCGATCCATGACAACTGATCTCCACCACATCCTCCGATGTATACGACTTCGGACTCCTGTATAATCCCACCACCACATCATCCAGATGCTGACTCTCTTCATCCACGATGCGCCCGTAATGCAACGTGTGCGACGCCGCCCTCTCCAGGATCGCGCCAACAAACACCCGCTCCGTGAGCTCAATTGCCTTTGATCCCGATAGCCTGATCATACTGATCGCCGCCACTCCCTGTCCGGTCGAAACCGCTATGATCGTATCTGTGAGTCCTTGTCCTTTCATCTGGCTGTAAAGCTAACAAGCTATCAGCTATCAGCCGTCAGCTATCAGTTTTAAGCTGCCAGTTACCAGCAGACAGCTACCAGCAGACAGCTTCCAGCTACCAGCTACCAGTTTCCAGACCTCACTAACTCACGACTCACGACTCACGACTCACGTCTCCCGACTCACTCTTCACTTTTCAAATCATGCCAGTCTCTCCCTTGAAGATCAGTTTCTAATATCGCGACATCGATTGAGAGAGGGGAAAGGGGGTGAGTTATCCGTAAAAAGCATAGGGCATAGAGCAAAGAGCAGACTGCCAATTGCCAACTGAAGACTGCCTCCTGCCTCCTGATACCTGCATCCTTATGTTGAAAAATCACCTAATTGGGGGATAGACCCTACCCATATCTGCCCCGATCTTTATCCCATATTATCATTTTCTAACCGCTCACTGAATCAAACCCCACTTTGGCTAGAAAAGGTAAGCGTGACGGGGCCTTTTTTTGAGGTTTTAAGTATCTTTTCACTGTCTCTTTTTTAAAGAGACAAAGGATTTATGGAGGGAATACTATTTGGACCTTGGCCACATGAAATCGTAGTATAGAAAATTTTTAGAATAAGCAAGTTGTACCCCGGTGATTTATCCATTTCAAATAGGACCGGAAGTATCCAGGAACCCCTATTCACTGTAAAGAACTTTTAATGAGACATCATCATTTTAGCTATTGTAGTAGGTATCAGGTTGTATTGTTCAGTGTGACAACCGTGCTTACTATTTTTTATTTCCAGTCAGGTGTAGCACAGATAAGTCTTGGAGGGGTAGATATTCCCTACACACAGGATTTTAATACGCTTGCATCGGGTGGTGGTACCGGAAGCAACATGCCAGCCAGCTGGGTTTTCCTGGAAACCGGTCCGGGAAGCAATGGCACCTACAGCGTAAATGCAGGAGGTTTGCCCACAGAAAATACCTACAGCTATGGCACGGGTGCCGATACAGACAGAGCGCTAGGCCAAATAAATACAGCAACATTTTCCACGACATACGGTGCTTCTTTTATCAATAATACGGGCGTGACCATCACTTCATTGCTCATCCAATATTTCGGCGAGCAATGGCGCCTTGGTGCATTAGGGCGTAACGACATGATCGATTTTCAATATAGTACCAATGCAACGGCGATCGACAATGGTACGTGGACTGATTTTGACGGACTCGATTTTACCGGACCCAACCAGGCAGGGAGTGTAGGCGCCCTGGATGGAAATGCACCTGCTAACCGCAGACTCCTCGCTAAGACCATTACAGGACTTTCCATAGCCAATGGCACTACTATATGGATTCGATGGAATTCATTTGAAGCTACCAGCAATGATGACGGCCTTGCAATAGATGATTTTGTATTGACAGCTAATCCTTCATTGCATTACACTGTTAACAATAACGGAGTTTCGCTCAGCATCACGGATACGGATGGCAATGGTGAAGGGCTCTATGTCACTCAGCAAGGAACGAGCATCCGCTTTTTTGCTCCAGGTCGCACGTATTCATTAAATTCGGGAGCCACGACCGCACTTCCGGTTGATATAGTTATTGCAGGTTTGAGTTTTATTGTCATTAATGCAGGTACCGGCAATGATACCATCCATGTAGGCGCTTTTACCTCCAACCTGCCAGGCTTTACCATCAATGGTGGGATAGGTAATGATGTCGTCAACATGAATGGAGACATCAATTTTATTTCCGGTGCCGCATTCAATGCTGATCTGCAAAATGATGATGCATCGCCTGGGGTGGATAAATTCATCGTGGCAGCAAATGCAAATATAGTCTGCGCAGGAACTGGTATTGCCACCATAAAGGTGAGCTCAAATGTTGTACTCAACAGTTTATCCAGTGTAACCACCGCCAATGGAAATCTCACTGTCGAAGCAAACCAGCAGTTTGTTCCTACCACAGGTGATTTCGATGGCATTGAAATAATGGCAGATGCATTGCTGCAAGCTACAGCTGCTGGGTCAGTCATAGTTAAAGGTAAAGGAGGTAACACAGGCAGCTCCAATTTTGGTATTTATGTCCATGACGGTGGTGAGATACTCGGCGGAACAAGCGGAACGCTTACCTTAGAAGGAACCGGTGGACCTTGTTCTGGCAGTAATAATGCAGGTGTCGTTATCACCCAATCGACATCCAGAATAAGTAGTGGAGGTGCTAACGTAGTGATCACTGGTACGGGTGGTGGTGTGGGTTCTTCCGCAGGCAGCGCTGGTATATTGATGAACTCAAGCGGTGTCATTTCAGCAGGTGGAAATGGCACAGTCACTGTGACCGGAACAGGTGCAGCAATGCCAGGAGTTAATTTTGGATTGTCGATAGCCAATGACGCAACGATTACATCTAACAATGGCAACGTACTTGTGACAGGTTTCGGAGGTGGTTCCACCGGCAGCAATAACTACGGAGTCTATTTGTGGGCTGGCGGAATTATTTCTGCTGGCGGGGTAGGCACTGTTACAGTAAATGGAACAGGTGGCAATTCAACAGGAAACGCAAATGATGGTGTAACACTGTACACTGGTGATGCCATGATCACATCATCAGGTGGAGATGTGATGGTGACTGGTCAAGGAGGAGGATCAATGAGCGCAGGAAGCGGAGTCGGTGTTCATCTGTCGACTGATGTTAGCATTACTGCCGGTGGATCAGGTGATGTGACTGTCACGGGTACCGGTGCGGCGATAAATGGAATTAATAACTTCGGCATATTCCTGCAGGAGAGCACGGCTGCTATTACTTCCAATGGAGGAAATGTCACCTTGATGGGTCAAGGGGGTGGCAGCGGTAGTTCAAGTGGCAATTACGGCATCGTAGTCTTTCAGAGTACGGTCAGTGCAGGTGGAACAGGATTAGTTTCATTAACTGGCACAGGCGGCTCATCAAGTGGCGCAAACAATGCCGGCATCCGCATCAGTGAGGTGAGTGGTACGGTAACGTCAGGTGGTGGAAATATTACACTCACAGGAATTGAGGGAAGCGGACCGGATGGATATGGTATATCAGTATTTAGCAGCGGAACAGTGACCACAAACCCCAATGGTGGAAATATCACTTTGATTGGCAATAGTATCAATATTGCAAGTGCTATTGCAACAACCGGGGCTAACAGTGTGACGATTCGACCTTATACAAGCGGCGTCGATGTTCTCCTCGGACCGGCTACGAATTTGATTGGGGGCCCGCTGCATCTGTCCGATGCAGAATTGGATTTTGTAACCGCGACATCAATCGCCATTGGTAATGCAACTACAGGAGATATAACGGTATCATCGCCAATCACGCGGGCAGCCTTGACAAATATTAGTTTGTTAAGTAACGATAATGTGACACTTGATGGAGGCAATATAAATTCGAATGGCGGAAATGTATCACTTGATCCGGGCGGATCACCAGATGCTGTCAAGCCATTGCAGGCAGGCAATGATGCTACCTGTGCTACCCTCACGCTCATTGGTCGGCTTTTAATAAATATTGACGGGACAGTAGCTGATGTTTCTTACTCACAAATGCAAGTAGTTGGTGCCGTTCAGCTCAGTAATGCATCCTTGGCCTTTAGTGGTACACATGTTCCACAGCCTGGTGATGTATTTACCATTGTGGTCAATGATGGTGCAGATGCAGTCAGCGGAACATTTAGCGGATTACCGCAAGGGAGTTCCATTGTAAACTTCATGGGCAGTGGTCTTCCGGCCACCATTTCATACACAGGCGGTACTGGAAATGATGTTGTCATTACAGTAAGTGCACCCGACTATCTCATCACCAACGGAGGAGGAATTTTATCACTCGTTGATTTTGCAGGTAATGGCGAAACTTTGTCTATCAGTGAAAACGCAACGAACATCAGGTTCGATGTACTCACGCGGACCTACAGTTTAAACGGAGGTGCGGTCACTAATTTTCCCATTGATATTGCCATTGCAGGACTGACATCAATTACAGCGGATGCGGCAGTTGGAAATGATATCATCAACGTAGAAGCATTTGTTACAGCACTTCCTTCCTTGACATTGAATGGAGGAACAGGTGATGAAACAATTAATTTTAATGGTGATATCACGTTCGTCGCCAACTCATCGCTCAATGTCGATTTGCAAAATGATGATGCTATACCCGGAATCGACCAGGTAGCTTTTGCATCAGGTGCTGTCCTGGCGTTGACAGGAAACGGTAGTGCAACACTTAAGGTCAGCAGAAACATTACGATGGCGACCGCTTCAGGTATTACAACTGTCGATGGGGCTTTGATCGTTGAAGCGAACCAGCAAGCCACACCAACGGCCGGAACTTTCCAGGGAATCAATATGGCTTCTAATAGCCTGATCCAGGCAACAGGTAGCGGCGTGGTAACGGTGAAAGGAAAGGGAGGTAACAGTGGCGGAAGTCAACGTGGAATTGAGAGTTCAAATGGCGACATTATCGGCGGTACGTCAGGGACTATGATCATCGAAGGTATTGGAGGAGCAGCCAGTACCAATGGAAGCCATGATGGAATACGGTTATTCTCGGGTGGAGCTATCTCAAGCAGCGGTGCCCATATTTTGATAACAGGAACAGCAGGTGGAACAGTTGCAACAACCTCTAATATAGGAGTGAATGTAAGTACTAATGGAGTCGTCGCTGCAGCTGGCACAGGAACTGTGACCATTACAGCAAATGGTGGCGTTGCAACAGGAGTCAATCAATTTGGTTTCGCCATGGGAACAGGTTCATCTATTTCGACCAACAGTGGTAATATAATTATCAATGGATTTGGTGGAGATCTTTCAACAGCAAGCAGTGCGCATGGTGTATCGATCAGTGGAGGCACCATCATAGCAGGCGGAGCAGGTACTGTATTTTTGCATGGAGAAGGTGGAAAGGCTGGTACATCCAGTGATGGAGTCAACATGACCAACTCACCTGCGAAAATCACATCGAATGGAGGCACTGTAACCGTGACCGGCATAGGTGGAGGTGCAGGAGCTTCTGCGAGCTGCAGCGGTGTAGCGGTGCTGACCGGTGCACAAATCTCAGCAGGTGGTTCGGGCATTGTAGTAGTACAGGGCACAGGTGGTTTGGGTATAGGAGCTTTAAATTATGGTGTGGAAGTATCAGGGGTCGGAGCACTTATAACTTCCAATGGTGGTGCGGTACAGGTAACAGGAAACGGCGGAACTTTGGGCACAGTCACAGGCAATAATCATGGAGTCCTCGTTGATAATAGTGGAAAAATCAGAGCGGCCGGCACAGGTGCTACGACGGTAACCGGATTCGGTGGGGGCACTAATGCGACCTTAAGTAATTATGGCGTGTTAGTGAACAACAGTGGCGAAATTTCATCAACGGGTACTGGACATGTCATCATCAATGGAACGGGAGGATCTGGATCCGGTAATTTAAATGGTGGGGTTGCGCTCTCCAACAGTGGGATTATTTCTTCCTCCGGTGGTAACGTAACCATCACGGGTCTGGGTGGAGGATCAGGCACAGGATCACAAAATTACGGTGTGTATACATTGTCCCTGGGCAGCATTTCAGCAGGGGGCTCCGGTACAGTTACCGTGAATGGAACAGGAGGTGCTACTACAGGTAATTTCAATTATGGAGTGGTGATGTCTGCCGGAGGTGGTATTACATCATCAGGTGGAAATGTTAGTGTTAACGGACAAGGTGGTGGTGCAGGTAGTTCACAAGTCAATATTGGTGTTGATGTACACCAGGGTGGGTACATCACTGCAGGGGGCACTGCAAATGTTATAGTAAATGGTACAGGTGGCAACACATCCGGAGATGGTAATACCGGTGTGTTTGTATGGCTTGATGGATCATACATTACATCTTCCGGAGGTGGTGTCACTGTTACAGGCACTGGAGGTGGCGGAGGCGGCAGCTCCGGGAATAGCACAGGAGTGTATGTTGCTAATGGCGAAATATCAGCAGCAGGTAATGGCGATGTCAATATCTCAGGCTCTGGTTCTTCAGCATCTGGTATCAATAATCATGGTGTGCTTATCGAAGGCAGTACAGCATTAATTACCTCAGGTGGTGGTCCAATAGTCATTACGGGTCATGCAGGAGGCAATGCAGCCTCTCTTGGTATAAACACCATCGATCTTTCTCAGATCAGTACCGCGATTGATGGGGGCTCAGTGCATTTGATAGCAAACAGCATGAACCTGGGAGCCCCGATAACTACTGATCCCGCCTATTTTGTTTGGTTGTCACCTTTTACGAATGCAATGGACATTAACCTGGGCACTGCCGGTGATGTCAATACTGGTCCATTAAATCTAACGGATCAGGAATTGGATTCGATTTCAACCACGTATTTGGTCATTGGCAGTGCTACTACCGGTGACATAACTACAACAGCAGATATTACACGCACCACTTCCACGATCATGGGCCTTCAAAGCACAGATGATGTCCTCATCAGCGGAGGATTGATCAATACGGGTGGTGGCAATCTTACCATTTTTACCGGCTCATCCCCTGATGCTATGTATCCACTCAAGGCTGGTTCCGATGTGATCTGCAGTGCCTTCTATCCGATCGGACAAATAGAATTTGATATCGATGGAATAGTGGCCGATGTCAGCTACACACAAATGAACGTTACTGGTGGCATCAATCTAGAAGATGCATCACTGCTATTGACAGGTTCACATGTTCCGCAGGCCGGTCAATCATTTCTCATCATCAACAATGACGGCGCAGATGCAATTCAGAACACATTTGTAGGGCTGGCCGAAGGAGCAACGATTACTTCATTCCTTGGAGGAGTTTATCCAGCCACCATCAGTTATGTCGGCGGCACAGGAAATGACGTCGTCATTACGGTCGCCTCACCACATTACCTATTATCCACCACCGGCAATCAAATCGTATTCACAGATGTCGCCGGTAATGGTGAAACCATCACGATGAATCAATCAGGCTTGAATAATGTGGAGTTTGTTGTACCAGGGCGTAACTATAGTTTGAACGGAGGCGCAATCACAGCATTACCTGTTGTGGCAGATTTGCAATCCATGAATATGGTAACGATAAACGCGGGTGTTGGTAATGATGACATCATTGTAAATGCATTTACGGCGACGATGTGCCACCTGACGCTCAATGGC
>JAKQVC010000015.1 GCA_029571985.1 Bacteroidota bacterium
CCGGAACGCACTTCACAAATATCATCATGCACAATAACAATACCTTGACCTTTCGAAGTAGGTAACGAGAGCATCGGTAAACGAATCACACCTACATTTCGCATGGGGTTCCATCCTGCAATCGGTTTTCCATCTTTGTAGTATCCGTATACATGCCCATTTTCGCAAGGCACAAAAAACCGGTAGTCACTTCTGGTCGATTTAAAAACAGAAACCGGTCCTGACATAGGCGTGGTAAGTGTTATCGGAAATCCTTCTACAGGTTCACCCTGAACATCTAGCATATAAATGCCTTCAGCCGTATTAAATAAATACTGCGTTTTATCATTGCCGTAGAAATCAACTTCATGGATATCAGACATGAGTTCAGATGGCATCTGCCGTTTCCATAACACATCTCCGTTGGCCGAAATCATATATAGAATTTTGGCCGTATCCTGAATAACAATATTTTTTTGTCCGGTTATCTCATTTAAAACAGTATAGGGTCCATGTAAGACCGGTGCATCAACGTTTACCGACCATAATAACCCTGTAGTGCGTTCAGCGCCCTCAGTAAAACTTATAAACCCATTTACGAGATAAAGGTCTTTATCTGAGGTGAATTGAAATTCTAATCGCGGGAATTTTTGCAATAAATCAAAGTGACCGGAAAGCGTATCGATATATTTATCACTTATCCAACCACGTAATAATTGCTGACAAGATTGCAAGTTCAGGTATAAGGATGTATTATACGCAGCGGAAACTTCTTTTTTAAACGACTGGTAATCGGGTTGTGATGACAGACTCGTTTTATTCTGATAGGCGTCAATCATTTGAAATAATTGTTGCTTATCAAATGCAATAACCAATGCATTATCCATCCAGACACCAAATGTAGTATCCTCAACCTGCATGTTTGCCAATGTTCCGATTACTTCACCGGAAGCAATATGCATCCACTGCATATCGTGATATAGAAGTGTGTCAGCTACGGCAATATTTTTCAGTTTCGACTCGGCTAATTTTTGATCAGAAGCCGGAATGATTACAAAAGCCCGTTTAAGAAAATTAGCATCTAATGATTCTGATATACCAACAAGCAGTTGTTTATCCATCCAGGGTGACCAATAATCAAAAAAATCGCGGTTAACCTGTTCGGGTTTCATTCCTGCGGCTAGTCTTTCTGCCAACTGATCGGTATGCACGCGATATAAAATGGCTGTATTGGCAGGCACAGCCGGATGCATATCTGCCTGAACAACACCGGTATAGGTATTTAATGTAGATTCCGTCAAGGTGGAGCAGTATCCTGAAACCTGAATGCCATTAGTGCCATGCTGCAGATTGAGGCCTATCCAATCAGCATAATTACCCATGCGCATAACCGATGCGAATCTGGAATTATCGATAATTCTTGCAGCATAATCAGCCCATTTTTTCATCTGAATAAACACTGAAAACGGAGCCGGTTCCATTGCACTCTTTACTTTACTAAATCCGGATTGCTCACTCACCGGATCGCCTTTCTTTAATTGGAGAATTGCGTTTTCTACTAATACGGCTGTAGTGCTATAAATAAACACATCATTTACGGTAGCATAAGAAAATGCAATGTCTAATTCAGGATAGTTTAATTCGTAAATAGTTTCTTTTTCAAAGACATGTGTACTCAGTTTTGGCTTGACACCATTTAATTCAGGCATATCACTTACCTTTTTCCATGGCTTAGCCTCATCAACATCTAATAAAAATAAATAGTCGACGCCCCCTTTCCCTGAACTGAACGCGCCAGCTAAACATCTGTTTTCGTACAAATCAGTTCGATAATCCGGTCTGGCAGATAGTAAGGTTGTGTACAGCGCGTAGTCTTCAAACAATTTACCAAATAAGGGCATTTCACCTGCGGACTGCATGGCTGCATCGTAGCGAATAAATTCGTCGAATGCCTTATTGTTCTGGATATCAAAAAACAACACCACATCATCCGGCATGGCGTTGATTACACCAGTATGACGAGCCCTGATGAAAAAATACCAAACCAGTACCAGCCCGATTACGAGTAAGGCCAGTGCGCCGGTGATGAGAATGCGTTTACGGTTCATAGATTAACTTTGCAAAGCTACTGCCGTATTTTGGTTGGCGGTATTAACCTTTACACATCTATAACGACAATGGAGGCAAAAAACATCATTCGCACGGGTGCTCTGCTGAGCGCGGCTGCTGTCATGCTGGGCGCTTTTGGTGCGCATGGGCTTGAATCAGCTGCTGAAGAGGGCAAAATACCCTTTACCGACCTCGACACTTGGGAAACTGCTACCAAATACCTGTTTTACCACAGTTTGGGCATGCTGATTATCGGACTGTTGTGGGAACGCCTGCATCCGAAAAGGGCAACATGGTCAGTAACCGCTATGATAGCCGGAACCGGCATTTTTTGCGGGAGCCTGTTTTTACTCGTTGTTTCAGAACCGATTTTTGGAAGCAGACTAAGTTGGCTGGGCGCGATTACGCCTATTGGCGGATTATCTTTAATTGCCAGTTGGATTCTCTTATTTCTTGCAGCATCAAAGCAGAAATAACAAAGCATAAAAAAAGCGGAGCCTGCAACCAGACTCCGCTTTTTTCTTTAGGTTAATCAACCTTATTTACATTTAAATTTAATTTTCGCCTGATCAAATTCACAGCCACCTTTTTCAACCACTTTAACACCCACAACTAAATTTTGTGTGCTGTTCAGGTTGATTTTGGTATCAACATTGGTAAGTGTGATTTCGCCTAATTGCAATGTTTTAATAGTGAACACATCACCTTTTACAACAGTGCCATTACCTAAATCGGTAGGTTTATCATTTTTGATATCAGCCTCTGTTACCAGACCTGCATTCCAAAGGGTAATGAAATAATCTTTACCAACCATAGCTACAGTTAAGGTAGGACTCAGGTTCAGGATATATTTTGTCTGACCTGCGCCATTCACAGCAGCGTTACCTTCAAACATATTACCCTTTTTAGTCATTGCCGGATCTAAGGTTACAGCACCTGTAGTAGCAGGCGTAGTTGTTTTACCTTTATTTCCGGTATTTGTATTGGTATTTGTTTTAGGTGTTTCTGTTCCATTATCAATTGGCGTATCAGATTCATCTACTTGTTGTAAATCCTGGAGACGCTGATTGCGTTTATTTTCTTCTTCACGCAAACGCGCTTCATTGGCCTCGATGGTTGCCTCATCATAGGTAATAATCGCATTAGGAATGATACCGATAATGGTAAATTCTGTACGACGGTTAATCTGATGCAGGAATTCATAATCCTGACCTTTATATTTATTGATGAAAGCCTCAGTTAACACAGTTCCAGCTGGAACTACGCCTTCGCTTGGCAATTTAACATCTGTAGTCAGTGTTTTAGGTGTTGATTCACCATAACCGGTTGCAACCAAACGATCGGCAGAGATACCACGTGAAATCAGGTAGCTCACAACTGTATCAGCACGGTGCTGTGCGAGAATCCGGTTTGATTCGGTATCATCACGGGAGTCGGTGTGAGAACCAACTTCCACCTTTAATTGTGGGCTAAGTGCCAGGATATTATATAAGGAGTCAAGCGCCTTGAATGATTCAGGGCGTAAATCCCATTTACCCAACGGATAATAAATGTTTTTCACCTCAATTGGCTTCATTTCGATAATAGGCTCCATCAATACATCGATGTAAAGCGTATCACTTTCTTTTAAGCCAACTGTAGATGTTGTAGCAATACCGTTTTTGTATTTGTCTTTGTAAGTAACAATTTCAAATTTATCCTGAGCAGTACCCACATAGAAATCTTCATAGGTAGCTGATGTTTTAGTAACGCTTGAATCGCGTTTAACACCAGACTGATTCAGGTCAACAGCAGCACCAAAAATTACTTCTTTAGTATTCATGTCGATGGCACGAGCCATAAGCACAAATTCAGGTGGGTATTTATATGCGTAGATATCATCGCAGCATGTTTCACTTTTTACAGAGAAACCACCTTTTCTGTTTGACACGAAGAAACCTTTCTTACCGGTGATATCGGTAGAAAATCCGAAATCATCTACAGAACTATTAAAAGGCAGACCGAGGTTTTGTGGTTGTTCAAATGTTTTTGCTCCACCTTTAGCCTTATAAATATCGAAGCCTCCGATATTAATCTGACCGTTTGAGCTGAAATAGAACATGTCCTGAGCTTCGTTGTAGAACGGTGTAATTTCATCGCCTGTTGTATTGATTTTAGTACCACAGTTCATTGGGTTAGAATAATCTTTCCCTTTATTTTTTACTTCTGCGTACCAAATATCAGCGCCTCCACGACCGCCAGTGCGATTGCTGGAGAAATACAAGTATTCTTTTCCTTTAAATAACCCAATAGCAGGATGTGTAGCATTGAAACCTGATTCATTTACGTTAGGTACTTCTTTGCCATTTGACCATTCACCTGCTTCCCACTCGCTCACATAGATTTTACACACCATTACGAGAGAATCGTTAGGACTACATTCAGTGTAGTAAAAACGCTTACCATCCAAAGAGTAGCTACCGTTACCGGTATGCGCATCACCTTTATTAAATGGCGCTTTTAATTCTGTAGCTTTTGACCATGTATCGCCATCAGCATTTGAAGTGAATATGCGTGCACGCAATTCAGTTTTCTTTTGCGAACCCATATCAATCACTTCTTCAGAAACTAAAGAAGCATAGGTAAGGTTATTATCGGGATTATATCTTGGTGAAAAATCCGTATAATTATTATTCACGTTAGCACCGAGATGTTCTACATTAACATCAGCAGGCTTTTTACCTAATTCAATAGCGAGATCGCATCCTTTATCTTCATTTTTTGCACTTCTCTTTAATTGAGTGCCCAGCGTTCCTTTTAATGCGCTGTTTTTTGATACCGCTTTAAAGGCCTCTTTTGCCTCAGGGTATTTGCCATTATATTTCAGGCTCATCGCATAATAATAACCTGCTTCAGGGAAGGCCGACTTAGCGCCTTTTCCATTATCCATAGCTGTCTTGTACCATTTTTCCGCATCTTTATAGTTGCGGGCGAGGTAATAAGCACGGCCTAATTTATACGCAGCTTCTTCTGTTGCGTCATCATCATAGGCAAGCTTGTAAACGTCTTGAGCATTATAGTAACTGCCAGACGACATTAACGCATCACCATACATGATTTTGCGCGTATAATTCATTTTTTCAACTTCCGGATCCAGCGGTTGGGCAAACACACGGGCTGCCGTCATTATGATTGCCAGAATGGTGAATATCTTTTTCATGATCTTGATTCTCTTTAACGGTAATTCAATTAAACAATGATGGATCAATAACGAGGGCAAGGCATTACGTAATTCTTAGGAATTACAGGAAGTATACAACCTGTATAAACCAAAGAAATTTCTAAACCACCTTTACCACCACTTGCATCCTGCAAGGTAGAAGTATTGACATCGTAGCTGATACCGCCATGGAAATTTTTATAATCCATACCAACTGAAGCAATCACGGCATCATCTAAACGATAGTGACCCCCAATGAAGAAAGTTGCAGGGAAATTTGCATTGTTCAGGAAATAACCGAGGTCAGTTCCAACAATAATTTCCTGTGCGCCGCTTTGTGTTTGAAATAATACGGATGGAATAACACCAAAGTTTTTACCAAACGTAATACCCGCCTTCAAGTGACCGGCAAGACGCATGCCCAATTTATTTTCTTCATCACCCAGGAATGTTTCGTTTGGTGAAATCAGGTTAAAGGCTGCAAAGCCACCCGTAATATTAAAGTTCGGAGAAACTTTATTGTGGTAAGCTATACCTGCACCCATATTGAATTTATTCATGGCATCACCAAGGTCTTCACCTGATGGGAGGTCATCGCTAAAACCGCTGCCATCCCATTGGTTACCCCAGGTAAGTGCTAAATAGTCAAGTGATTTATGCATCAGACCACCCTGAACGCCAATTGACAGGTTATGATCCGGGCGGCCCAAACCTAATACGAAGCTCACGTTACCCATTGCTGACAAGTTGGTGAGTTTTCCATCGCCGGAAACATCATTATACAGCAACAGACCACCGGCTAATTTGTGATCGCCAAATTTTTTAATTGGCATATCGCCAAAAACCTCATACGTTACATATGGAGTGGTAACACTATTCCATTGGTTACGGTAAGTGCCACCAACACGCCAATCGCATGACGCCACACCGGTAAGTGCGGGGTTCAACGCCAGAGGAGCGGCATTGTACTGCGAGAAGTGAATGTCTTGCGCCTGCAGCACCCCAATAGAGAGAAAGGAGGCCAAAAACGCGATTTTGTAAAGCTTCGTCATTGGTTAATGTTTAATTTTTCAGAGTAATGATTGGTATAAATTGTATTGGTATGGTTCACAATTACTACCCCTCAAGGGTAAAAATACTAAATACTATATAAAGTAGGTTATCGGGTTAAAAATGGTCTTTCCACATGAAACAAACACCTCATCTTACCAGCACTACGTTGCCTTGTATAGTGCCTGCATCGCCATCTAAATCGGCATAATTCAGCACGTAAACATAAGTGCCCATTGGCTGAGGTTCGTCATTCACCTTTCCGTTCCACACAGCGACGGGATCGGTTGATGAAAACACCAGCTCGCCCCAACGATTATAAATGTTGAGCGACCATGACCCTATCGCCCCAAGATATTCGGCGTAGAACACGTCATTTACATTATCATCATTCGGCGAAAAGGCGCCTGGCACATAGACTTCAGCGTCATACAACACAAATACGGTCACCTGGTCGGTGAATACACAACCGATATCTGTAGTTACCGTAACGGTATAGGTAGTAGTAGCTTCAGGCGTACAAATCGGATTTTCACTGTTCGGGTCATCGAGATAGGTAGATGGCGACCATGAATAGTCAACACCACCATCTGCATCGAGTGGGGCTTCCTCGCCGTATAATACCGTGGTATCATTTCCGGCATAAGCGGATGGCGACTGGATATCGACAAACACTTCTTCAGAATTGACACAACTGGCCAATGTGCCTTCTACGGTATAGGTAGTAGGCTCTGACGGGGTTGCTATCGTACTACTTTCTGTCGGGTCGCTGAGTGAGGCTTCCGGTGTCCACGAGTAGGTTTCAGCTCCGGTAGCCGTTAATTCTGCGGCATCCCCCGGACAAATAATGGTATCGTTGCTTACCACCAAAGGCAGTGCATCATAAATTTCAATCACCAGACTGTCGCCCAAACCGGCAACACATCCAAGGTCGAGTGTAATAACGATTGTTTCCACACCCTCATCAATACCATCTTCTTCTGCTACAATCGGGATTTCAATAATCGTATCGCCCGGCAAAAACTCGAGCACTAAAGGAATAGGCTCATAATCGGTTGAATACAGGGCAGTTCCTGCTGTTGTTAAGGTTACCAGGAAGGTATCAACCGGCGGAAATGACAGGCTAAACGTGATTAAACCTTCATTACATCCTTCAATTACATATGGATAACCTTCAATGTCGGTATCATATTCAACCGTAACACCTGGACTTGTTAACGACCCGGCTTCAATGAACACGCCTGAGTCGAGGGCTTCGTCGAGGTCATCGGCAATAGCCATTTTGAGGTGATAAGTTTCACAAGGAATAACATTGCGTTTAGCTTCCAAAACGGTTGTAAAACCATCATACTGAATGTAATAATCATCGCCATCGTAAGGGGCTTCAAATCCATCGCCATTTATTACATAGTATTCGCTATTGGTAACATCGTTCACATTATTAATACTCACAATTGTTCCCGTTCCGGGGATGAGCGCCATATTTTCGGTTCCCACAATACCGGGACCGCTGATATAAAAGGCAAACACATCGTTAAATGAACCCACATACTCGAGGTATTCCTCGCTTCCAAACACATAATTGAAGCGAATGGTATCGGATGTGGCTGTAAAGTCAAATTCAATGACACACGCATCATTGGTGCCCAGTACGCCAGGAATCATATCCAGATCAGGATCGCCGGGCGCACCTAAACCGGTTGATGCACCTGAAGTGTTATTCGGCCCTACGGCATTGTCGACACTGCCACTGGTAAGCATGATACCACTGGAAATCCCCACATTGCAATCAACACATTCAAAATATCCAAAGGCACCATCCGGACAATCGAGTGTGATATCCGAAACTGTAACACCTTCACCAATGAGTTCAGAAACCAGATCTTCAACCGTATAAGTGGCATCAACAACGAGTTGAGCCTGAAGTTGGCCGGGGATCGCATTAAAACAAACAGCGATCGCCGCAAAGAGGAGGTTGCGTAGCGTTGTTTTCATCAAACAAATTTTAAATTGAGTACTAAAATACATTATACAATACAAAGATTTAAAGAATAGGTGTCAGTTGTGACTGGCTCCGCTTCAAATCAACACGAATTTTACCTGAACATGACGGCATCCGCTAAGCCGATGTGTGCAGTAATGAGGACAGTCAGATACTATTGACTGTTTGTATTCATGCGTTTAAACACGAATATCATTCCAAGCCCGAAAATAACAAAAACTATTGAAATGAAGGTAGCCTGCGTGGCATGGATACCCATAAATTCCAAAACATTGTTCACCCGGATTTTCTCAATAAAAAACCGCTCAATCCCGGCCAGGATAACATAAATGGCCAAAATCACTCCCGGCGTGGTTATTTTCCGCCTCAACCACCACAAAACGCCAAAAATGAGGAGCGCCATGAGGGTTTCATAAATCGGTGTTGGAAATACGGCTATCGGCAATTGGCCGCACCAGTTGCCCTGGCATCCCTGGATATACATACCTTCTCCATTCACATTATGCGCATAATTCTGCGCCACCCAACTTCTAGGGATAAAACCCGGTGCCTTCAGATAGGCTGATTTAACTGCGGGGATAGAATCAAACTCGTGGATGTAATAAGGCGACTGCTGTTGAATAACTACCTTGTACTCTTCCGGCTGGGCCTCACGCAAATTGCCATTTGCCTCAGATATATAAGCGGTGTTCAAAATACCCCAGTCGCCATCACCGGAAACCTGACAACCAATACGTCCGATTCCGTAAGCGAGTATAAGTGCAGGGGCAACCGCATCGCCTAAGTGACGCACATTAATTTTCTTTTTGATAGCGAACCAAATAATGGCCGTGGCACCCAAAATCAACCCTCCGTAAATACTCAGTCCATTGAAGAAATTACCTAGTGGATCTTGAAGAAAGGTTTTCCATCCATCCTCCTCTTCAAAATTGCTGAACATTTTTGCGCCTAAAATTCCAAAAACTGCGGCCAGCATAACGAAATCGCCTAAACGATTAGATGGGTAAACCAGAATCGTTTTTTCCTGAGGTTCAGGCAATGCTTGTTTGCGGCTATCGCGATATTTCCAATAACCGAAAATCAACGCACCAATTAAACCAATCACAATATTACCCTGTGTAGAAAACACATAGGATTGCGGATTTTCGTTAAACAATGTCCAATTGAGTGCGACCCCGCCAATTTTAAAACCGATGATATATCCGACAATGGCATTCCAGATTAATTCGGGTGTTGAAGCCGGTTTGCCAACAATCACCGTTTCTTTTGTTGCCGTAAACAGTCCGGCTTTTTCTTTTCTGCGCAATTCAATATACAAAATCCACCCTGCGGCAATGAATGCCAGTCCGACAAAAAAACCAAAACTAAAAACCGGAAATGCCAGATGGGTGCCGAAGATTCCATTCAGGAGTTCAGCAATAGTTGCATAAGATCTGAGTAAGGTCATGTTGCAATGTTACGATAAAACGGTGAGCGTATGTACAGCTGGCACTTCCTTACCATCAGAGAGCATATGCCCTTCTGCATCTAAGTCTGCCAGAACTACACGCACTAATTCATTTACAAGAAGCGGGTCATATTGTGTTTTAACACGTATATAATTATCAGTAAATCCATACATCCATATACCATCTGTTTCCTCTTCAAAAAGTACCGTACGCGATTGGCCAACAAATTGCTCATAAAAAGCGCGCCGCTTCTTTTCACTTAAACTGCGCAATTGGGTGGTGCGTTCTTCCCGCAGAGATTGTGGAACCGAGTCCGGTAATTGAATAGCAAACGTATTCGGACGTTCACTGTAAGTAAACACGTGTAAATAACTGATAGGTAAATCCTGCAAAAAATGATAGGTGTCTAAAAAGTCCTCATGCGATTCGCCGGGAAATCCGGTAATTACATCCACGCCAATACATGCATCAGGCATGGCTGCACGAATTAAGGCAACCCGCTCGGCATATAATTCGCGTTGATACCTTCTGCGCATGGCTCTCAGTATTTTATTGGAGCCGCTTTGCAGGGGAATATGAAAATGCGGCACAAACTTTTTTGAAAGTGCCACGTGCTCTATAATATTTGGCGTGAGCAAATTAGGCTCAATGGACGATATGCGAAATCGTTCAATACCGGTTTGTTCTAACGCCTGTATCAGTGATAAAAAATCTTCATCCTGACCGGTGCCATTGCGCAATCCAAAATCACCTAAATTAACGCCTGTCAATACAACTTCACTTACACCCTTTGCTGCAATTGCATGGGCATGTTCAACAACCCGCGCAATGGTATCGCTGCGGCTGTTTCCTCTTGCGAGCGGAATCGTGCAAAAAGCACAACTATAATCACAACCATCCTGCACTTTCAAAAAGGTTCTTGTGCGTTCACCTATTGACCATGCAGCATGAAATCCTTGCACATCCTGAATGTTTCCGGCTTTAACAATACCGGTGGTAACTACCTGATTGCCTAATTCAATAATATGAGCTGCGAGGTTAAATTTTTCGGCCGCTCCAAGCACCATATCCACTCCCGGTATATTGGCAATTTCGGTGGGTTTAAGTTGTGCATAACAACCAACAATAACTACTCGGGCATGAGGTGAAATTCGACGCGCCTGCTGAACTATTTTTTTACACTTTTTATCAGCATGTTCAGTAACCGAACAGGTATTAATAACATAAACATCTGCAGCCTCATGAAAACCACGCACGCCAAATCCGGCTTCTTCCATTTTTCGGGATAATGTGGAAGACTCGGAATAATTGAGTTTACACCCAAGTGTATAAAATGCTACAGTCGGCATAGTTATCAGACGGCAAAATTACTCAATTCATTGTTTGCAACACGTTAAAAGTCGGCCGATTACCAAACAACCTGCTGTACATTGCATGCATAACAAATTGTATTTTAGCCGTTCAAAGCCGGACTTGCATGCACATACATTTACAGGGTAAGCAATATGATTTATCTAAACCTCTATCCATTGCCATTCCAATGCATACCGGCGAGCAGGTAAACTGCTATTTTGCTCCTCCCTTTGCTGTTAATCCTGTTGTAATGGGCAATTTTATTGGAGATGTTCGCACAGGTAGCCCTGTTAATTATATGAATGTTTCACTAAATCCACATGGAAACGGCACACATACGGAATGCCTGAGACATATAGCTGATGTGCCCTTCACGCTAACGGATATATATGTTAAACGTCATTTTATAGCGCAAGTGATAACTGCAGAGCCGGAGCGCATTGCCAATGGCGATATGGTGGTTTCAGCCGAGCGAGTTCTATCTGATTTACTTCCCGGCATGGAAGCAGTTATTATCAGAACTACACCCAATCCGACATCGAAACAAACCCAACAGTACAGCGGAACCAACCCTCCCTACCTGCACATGGAGGTAACCCTGGGTTTGGCCAGAGCAGGTGTAGAGCACCTTTTGGTTGACCTACCGAGTCTTGACCGAGAAGAAGACGGGGGCAAACTGGCTGCCCATAGAGCATTTTGGCAGTATCCGGAGGCTCCACGCGTAAACGCAACCATCACAGAATTGATTTATGTTCCGGATACTATTCCTGACGGGCAATATTTACTCGAGTTGGCGGTAGCGCCATTGTCTATGGATGCAGCTCCGAGCTGGCCTGTTTTATATGCGGAGATTTCTTAATTAGAGATTGACAACTCCTTCATATTGAGCCGGGGCATTTTCGGTATCTTTGACGGCTTTTTACAGATAAAATGAAACGTATAACTTTTCTGCTGCTTGCCATGGGAATGGTAATGAGCAACCTTCAGGCTCAAATGAGCATTGCTGATGCACGCTTACAACCACTTGGCTCATCCGTTACGGTGAGAGGAATTGCGCTGAATGGCCCGGAATTAGGCAGCATTCGCTATATCCAGGATGCAACAGGTGCGATTCCGGTGTATAGCGCAACTTTGGTGGCCTCTGTGCAAAGAGGAGATACTATTGAGGCTACAGGTCCGCTGTATAACTACAACGCCCTGCTGGAAATTTCACCCGCAAGTAGTGTTACCATCATCAATACAGGTAATCCCTTGCCGGCGCCAATAGACGTTACCAGCCTTTCCGGTTGGGTCGAAGCCTACGAAGGGAAATTATTGCGGATAACTGATGCCACATTTGCCGATGCAGGTACATTTTCAACGGCCGGGTCGGGAACAAATTATGATGTAACAGATGCTGCAGGCACTGCTCAGGTACGTGTAGTTACCACAACCGATATAGATGGCACGCCAATTCCAACTGATCCTGTTTCCATTACAGGCATTATGAGCCAATTTGCACCGGGTGGCACTGGTGGTTATCAATTATTACCACGTGGTCTTGGTGATATCTCAACCGGCGGAAATCCACCGGTAATATCATCTATATTAACCCAAACAGATATTACAACCAGCTCATTCACGGTAAATTTCAGCACATTAAATCCGGGAAATACAATCATCTATTATGGTACAACTTTGGCATTAGGCACTATGGCCGATGATGCAACTTTAGTTACCACACATGCACTCAATTTAACCGGACTCACCGATGGAACTATTTATTATGTACAGGCAGCAAGTGTCAGTGCAACCGGCGATACCAGTTTCTCAGCGGTTACGGCAATGGCAACCGCCTCGAATTCATCCGGTCAAATTAAAGTTTGGTTTAACAGCCCTGTCGACAATAGTGTCAGCTCCGGTGTAAATGCTATTTATGTAAATGCAGCGATGGATGATACCATTAAATACTATATTGATCACGCACAGTATACTTTAGATATTGCTATTTATAATATTGACAATATCAACTATATCATTAACAGCATCAATGATGCCTATGCCAGAGGGGTAGATGTGCGCGTTATTTGCGACAATGGTGTAGATGCAACTAATTACAATCTGATTAACATAGGTGTAGGCAAGAAAAAGAAATCACCTCCTGATGGATCAACGAATGCGGATGGCGCTCTGTATGGCATTCAGCACAATAAATTTATTGTAGTAGATGCCACCAGCACCGATCCGGATGACGCCTGGGTAATTAGTGGTTCGATGAACTTTACGGATGAACAAATTAAATTAGACAAACAAAATGTAGTTGCCGTGCAGGATATGAGTTTAGCACGCGCCTATCGCTTGGAATTTGATGAAATGTTTTCCGGCAAATTCGGACCTGACAAATCGAATAACACACCTCATGAATTTATAATCGGAGGCAAACGTGTTGAATTATTCTTCTCTCCAAGCGACGATGTTGAAACACAAATGCTGAGGGAAATCAATACTGCAGATTACGATTTACATTTTGCTGTATTCTCATTCACCCGTTTTGGCATCAGTTATGAAATCGAAGATGCAGTTACCGAACGCGGCGTTTTTGCAAGTGGCATTTATGACCAAACAAACGCTGACGACAGCACCGCAGTTAATATTCTGGAGGATGCACTCGGTAGTCGCTTTATTAATTATAGCGGCAGCAACCTGCTGCACCATAAATATTTAATCATTGATGCTAACTGTCCACAGTCTGATGCACTGGTATGGACTGGCTCCCACAACTGGAGCACAAGCGCCAACAGCCGCAACGACGAAAACACATTAGTTATTCACGACAGCACTACAGCGAATATTTTCTATCAGGAATATATGCAGCGCTATAAAGATGAGGGCGCTACGGAATTTGTGAATGGGCGTTGTGATTTTGTAAATGTGGCGGATGCAACCAAGCATAATGAATTCGTATTATATCCAAATCCGGCGAATGAATTTGTTGTAGTGCAAACTCCACATGCATACAGCGGCAATTTAATCATCATGAGTACGACGGGCCAGATTGTGCAATCGCATGCACTGAATAATGTTGATCAATACAGCTTTTCAATTTCAGCCCTTGCTGAAGGCATGTATATTGGCATGCTGGAAGATGGCAATGACATATATACGGTGAGATTTATTGTGTCACGATAAACAAACCGAAATAAAAAAGGCCTGTAGTGCATGCATTACAGGCCTTTTTTTTATTTCCGCTTTAAATACCCATTTGGATTAAAGCTCACATAGAATTTCTCTTTACCCTTGTCTATCACAAATCTATTATCCTCCTGCATGAATCGGTCGATGGCTTCATAAGGGCCAGGACCATGTTCAGGATAAACCGGATGGCCATTCACGTTGCTATCTTCAACTAACAAGTAACTACCGGGTGTCACCATATCTGCATATACTTTCAGTTCGTTGTATACATGATTTGCAGAGTGATCATCATCCAGGATGACCAACACTGTTTTTGCCAACGCAACTTTAGCTTTTATTGTGTTAAGTATTTCCTCATCTAAAGTTGAACCCGTCATGTAGGTAATTCTTGGGTGGACTGGTTTTCCGGGATGGTCTATAATATCAACTGTTAGAATTTCACCTTTTTGCATTAAATCACATAAGGTGGCCAGAAAATATGCACTACCACCTTTGTATGTGCCACATTCAACAATTAAATCAGGCTTTACCTCATATAATATCTCCTGATACATCCAGGTGTCGAAAGGGCATTTTTTAATATGCGTACCCAGCCAGGTTGATTCGCTCCAGGTTTTGTTGAATAGAAAGCTATCATAAAATAAAGTATGAAAATCATCAACTACCTTATTCTCTTTCCGCTTGCTCATATACAGCCTTCTATAAATCAGACTTCTGAGTGCAAGTATTTCCGCTTTGATTGACATATGTATTTTAGAATTTCTTGATGGCTAATAATTGGAAAGCTTTCTCGGGTTTATTTTTTACGAACCATTCCGTAATGTCACTAATAAAACTCCAAAAAAACATGGGTTTGTATATCACCTTGGCATATTCACCTCTGAGTCCTTTAACCCCATTAACACCATACACGTGATACCCGCGACTTCTAAACTCCTTTGGCTCCCAACCTGAATAATGCACCTGCCAGGGATTGTTCTCGCGATCACCTTGCGGCAAAAATCCATTTGGTGTATAGATGAAAATACGTTTTCTGGCCAGCTTATCCATCATATCTAATAATTGCTCACCATCTTCTTTGGTTAAATGCTCAATCAGATCCAATGCCACTACAACATCAAATGATTTTGGTCCAAACTTTTCCAAAGCTTCCAATACATTCATTTGATGGTATTCATCATGTATGCCAAGCTTTTTGCTTTTTTCTATACTTGGCGCAAAAGCATCAATGCCCACACAATACAAATGTTGATTAAAGGTTTGAACGGGTGAAAAACTGCCACACCCAATATCCAGCAAAGTTTCACAATCCTGCACATGATTCTCCATGATTACATCATATTTGCTAAATACCGTTTTATAGGTATACCTATATAATTTACGTAACCACTTAATCTCAACCAGCTTATTAGTCATTGATGTATTTATTATTATTAAAGGTCTTCAGCAAGCCATCGCGCACAGCATTGAAATACACGGCAAACGCTTTAAACCTGAATGTTGAAATGGAGAGCAAAAATAAAAATATTGTATACAAAAACCCATTCATCAGAAACTTCCATCTGGCCTTAACCCACGTATTTTGTTGAAAAATAATAAAATTCCGCACAGCATAATACACCCTAAAAGGGCTGCCATTCAAAATACTTGGGTTTAGAAAGCCTGGTTTTCTTCCCTTTTGCCAACTCTGCTCCAAATCTTCCACTACAGCATTCCGAACTAAAACAACCTGCCCTCCGGCTTTGGTGCATCTGCTGGAAAATTCAAAATCATCAGCGTAAACAAAATAACGCGCATCCGGAAGCCCAATCTTTGCAATCAATGCACTCGAAAATAAAAGGCCACCATAAGGCGCATAAAAAAGTTTTACCATTTGACGTTCACCGGTAGACTGATATGGATTAAATACTTTTCGGATGAGTCGTTGCAAACTAAATCCTAAAAATTCATTATTGACATACTGAAATTTTTCAACCGGATAGCCACCCAACATGGCAGTCATATAAGTCCTTGATTTTCTCCACCCGGCAACCATTAGTAAAACTTCCGGTGTCTGACTTGTTAAAGTGTCATAAGCATGTAGCAGATTGCTCAGATTTTGTTCTGTAATCAGGTTATCATCATCTAACAGCAAAATTTTCCCGGAATCAGACTTTGACACTGCATATTGTATGCCTTGAGCATACCCCCAGGCAGACCCATTATTATGCGGGCTATTTATGACATGAAATTCTCTGAAAGCATGTATGAGTTCCTGAGAAAAAGTAAATGGCGATGAACCGTTGTTTACAAGAACGATGCTGATACCACTTTTAGGGTTCAACGCATCCAAAGCAGATTGCACAAATGACCATCTATCCTTGTATGTAACAATGACACAATATAAATTAACATCAGACACCTATTCCTGCATAAGATTGATAGTCACCAAACTACAAATTTAGGTATATTTTCAGGTATGAAGGGGCGGCGTTTATGACCTATACCTGCCTGACCATGGCACATATTGGTTAGATTTTGATAAAATTTAACGCTGCGGCAATTGTATAAATTGTAAATTTGCATTACCTATGAAATACTGCAGCCTCCTACCAACTTTGCTCATAGTTGGGCTTAACCAAGTCCTGCAGGGGCAGATTTGCGATTTTTCTGATGACTATTCCGACCCGGCTCCCTGGACGTTTGAATACGTGTATCCCGGCGCTGGTGGGTGTGGTGACGATCCGCAGACCGGCATATTGAGTGTAACAGGTGGAGTGGTGAATTACGATAGTATAAATGATGCAAACGATACCAGAATCTGGCGTGATATCGGAGCTCCTGTTAGTGATGAATCTTGGACTGCAGAGTTCGAATTCACTCCAACTGAAATTGGAATGGCTGGTGTTCCAAGAGTAGGCCATGTTATCTGGGCATTAACTTCTGGAACAAATGCTCCTTTTAATGACACTTTTGAGCATTGCATCCCCAATGACCAGGATGGTATAATGGTTTGGTATTTATCTGAATACACGCCTTCTGACCCTACAACAGGATTTTACATTTATGCCAAGAACGAATTAATGTATGTAAACACAGCAGTTGGTGATAATATAACTGCCTTGCCCGGTCAAACTTATTATTTACGATTTTCCAGAATGTCGTCTGAATATGTAAGCCTGCAAGTGTATTTAGATCCTGCACGCACAGATTTATTGGGCGAGATAAACTGCTTTGAAATTCCGGACAACATAACAAACCTCCATTACCTGCAACATGGTAACGCACCTTGGGGATATTATATGCGCGTGCTAACCGGCACTTTAGATAATACATGTATAATGAATAATGTTGCCGGTGGAATTTCATTTACCGGACCAACCACTATCTGCCCTGGTGAATTAGCTGAATATACCGTAACCGGTGCTGACGTTACTGACTGGAATTTACCAGCAGAGGTAACCTACACTGTAATTGATGCATCAACAATTGTGGTGGATGATTGGGGCGGATTAACCAGCGCAACAATTTCTGCAACGGTACCCGGAATTTGCGCGCCTATAACTTTTGACCTGGAAGTGTCAATATTGACAAGTGTAGCGGTGGATAGCACAATAGTGATGTGTGAAAATGATACCATTAATGTGTTTGGTGATATCATTACTTCACCTGGCATTTATACTTATACCATATCCAATCCTACCGGCTGTGATTCAATATATACCGTAACTGTTGAGGAAACTAGTATCTTCTACTCGGAAGAAACATATACAATTTGCGAGGGCGACTCTATTTTTATTTTTGATGCATTTGTTTCAACTGCCGGCACTTATACCGAGACAATAACCACTGCCGGAGGATGCGATTCTGTGGTAACGATTATTATTATTACAGAACCCGCTCCAATTGTTTACTTTACTGAAGACACCATTTATTGCCCACTCGGTGGTATTACATTGACACCGATAATAACAGGAACATATACTAATATCCTTTGGACACCAAATATAAGTTTGAGTTGCACGGATTGCGAGCAACCGTTTGTTATTGCTTTAGAAGATGGATATTACTATGTTACCGTTACAGCAGCTTCGGGTTGTTCAACAACCGATAGCATTTTTGTGTTAGTGGATTTTACAGATTGGGGTGTACCCAATGCCTTTTCACCTAACAGTGATGGGATAAATGATGTATTTAAACCTATACTCCCTGCAGACTGCGTGGTTGACGAATTCGTCATTTACAATAGATGGGGACAGGAAATTTATAGAACCAACGCCCTTAACACCGGATGGGATGGAACATTTAATGGAACACAACAGGAAATCGGTGTTTATGTTTATATCCTATACGCCTCATGCGAATCGTATTCGATTAAAACATCAGGCAGTGTTACCTTAATCAGATAGTTGTGCGTTAGGCACTCTATTTTTGCTCTCTTGAATACTTCATTGTAATCAACATGCCCGTTTCAATATGCTATTTACAGCATAACGAAATACAGCTTACCGTAACTACTTCTTTAAAACCAGTCCAGGCATTGACTTCAACTCGTTTCTGAAAACGATTAGTATGAGTAAAACAGCCAATACCAGCTGACTGACCGGAGCTAACCATGCATTTACGGGATTCCAATAAAACATGCCAATAATAATGGCCGCTTGTAACAAGGGCATCCAAATCATTTTAACTGCATTGAACTTAAAGGAAAATATAGTTTTTACTTCCCACCATAACACCAGCACTTGTATTGGCCGCACTAAAAAATAACTCCAGACTGCTCCCCAAATGCCAAAATATTTAATCATAATAATACCTGCAACAACCTGAATTACAGCAGAAATAAATAGCACACGGGGAAGCACTTTTGTATGCTTAAAATAAAATACCGGATTTACGAGCATACCATACAGCCCTTTGAAAACAAAACTTGCACATAAAATTGGAAGTAATTGAATGCTGTCATAATAATCTGCATTGCGCACAAACAGTCGAATCAATAGTGGCAACATGCAAACATTAATAGCTATAATCAGAATGTTCACCGCACTAAAAGCATGATAATACCGATTTTCCTCAGGTGTGCTTTCTATATTGCCATTCTTTTTCCACATCTGATAAATGCGTGGATTTATGGTGCCTAGCAATCCAATCCCGGCGTACTCAATTACTAAAGTACATTTCAGCGCAAAGTCAAAAACACCCACATCTTCTGCAGTTGCCAGGCCGTTCAGTATATAATTATTAATATACCCCAACACCCAGGTAAGCAAACTAAATATAACAATCGGGGTACTGTATTTTTTTACTTCTCTTAAAATCCCTTTTGCGAGTCTAATACCAAATTCACTTAATCCAAAACCGAAGGTGAGTAAAAAGATACACACCCCCGACAACAATCGTCCCCACATTGGCCCTACGAGGGTAAATGGATTGGTATACACCAGCCATGCCGAAATACCAACCGTAACCACCAGGTTAAATACCCCAAACCAAAAATATTTACGCGCCCGATCGGCGAACACCTGTATATTCACATACATCCGAAACCAGGCGTTAAAGAAACCCGTCAGAATACTCATGAAGCCATAAGGCCAAAAGGATATGTTGCCATCGGAAAATATGAGGGGAAAGATGAGCCAGCTCAGCAGCGAGAGTCCCGCTGTCAATAGCAGGCCATACATTAATAAACCACCTGTTATTTCGGCTAAAAATGTGCGCAGCTTTTGTGGATTGTCATGGTAATCGTAATAATGTACCGACAAATAAGAATCAATCCCATAATTCATCAGAATCTGCACCAGTAAGGCAAACGATATATAGATAGCAAGCGCACCATAATCACCGGTATTCAGGTTGTCGGTATAGGGTATCAACAATAGAACACTGGCTATTAAGGGAAGTGCCCCACCAACCGTGATAAAGAATGCCGACTTAACAATATGTTTCAAACAGGCTGCGTTTGTTCTGAAGGGTAAAAATAGACATTAACCAACGATTATGCGTATTACCTTTACACCATGAAACCGCCAATCCTGCTTCCCGCATTGCTGCTGCTGTTTACCTGGTCCTGCAAACAGTCTGAACGGTATATCGATTTCGGAAACGACCGCGTATACTATGAAAAACCTGTAACGCAGGAAACGGCACAACAAGTGGGTGAGTTCCTGAAGGCCTATCGCTATTTTATTGACAATGGCGCTGTTGTGCAATTGGTAAATGACACGTCTTTTGTGGTGCGGTTCGCCACTGTTTCAGGTGTTGAAAACGACCCGTATATCATTGATGGATTTGTTGACATGCAGATAGACCTCAGCCTGACCCTCTTTAATGGCGAACGCGTTGATATGCAACTTTGCGATTCAACTATGCGCACCAAGGGCACAATAACCTTCGACGATGCCAAGGCGTGGATAGACGGGAGAGCATACGTAGAAAGCGACGGCATTAAAGTGCAAACAGAATCTTCTGCTCAGGAATAAAGCCGGAAAACAAAACCTCCGGCTCCGGGTCATCCAAAAATGACCAGCAATTCGCCACCCGGAGCGCGAGAGGTTAATGTTTAAGGGACAGCAAAAATTTCAGGTATTATTTCTCCAGCTCATGCAAAAGCCTGAGTTGACAGCTACATTTCAAACCTCAGGTATTTTACACCAGATGCCTGGCCTCACCTGCAAGCCGTAAGAACAATACTTATTACTTGAACGGGAAAAGAAACCGCCTCGCATCCGCGACACATTTCCAACAGCACTACTTAAGGGATAAACGAGGCAGTTTGCATCGGGGGAGATGCACAGTTGTACATGTTACTCTAAAGGGAATGTATTTGATTATGCCTTTTTCGAAACCATCACAATCTCATTCACCTGCACTTCTATGTTGTTTCGCTTAACATCATTTTTATCGGTATACACGTTATTGACCAATTTACCTTCCACAATAAGCTCCATGCCCTTGGTGCAATACTTCTCGATAATCTCAGCCGTTTTGCCCCAGGCGATAAGATTGTGCCATTGGGTGTCTTTTACCTTTTCACCATCTCCATTGGTGTAGGTCTCATTCGTAGCAAGTGTAAACTTTGCCAATTTGGTTTTACCATTAATCAATTTCACTTCTGGGTCCTTGCCTAAATTGCCCATCAAAATCACTTTGTTTCTAAGGGTGCTCATACAAACATTTTTTAAGGTTAAACAATTGATTCACCAGATCTGCATCGCCTGTGCGCTGCCGTCTGTAATCCAAAGATGTGGGCAAGGTGACCTTTCCGCAAAATATTAACCGTTTATATTCGCATATAATCGCTTAAGTCCGGCTATTCATCCGCCAGTAAAGGATTATAGCCTTTTTAGATTTTTAGCATCAGAAATCGTGTGTATACATATAGCATGATTTTGTATACCTGACTTCTATCTGCATAGGACAATTTCTGACAAAACACTTACAAAATCCACAAGTAATATTTGCACAAATAACAATTATTGCTATATATTTGAACTGTTATCCTAAACCTTAAAAATGTATTACTTGTTTATCTATGGTACCCAAAAAATGCAGGGAGTGCGGCAAAGACATGCTCGGCCGCAATGATAAGAAGTTTTGCAGCGACATCTGCAGACACTCCCACAACAACAGACTCCGGGCTGTAAATGGCGGAAATTACATGAATACCATCAATGCCATTTTGCGTAAAAATCGCAATATCCTGATGGATCTTACTTCCGATGAAAATCCCAAAGTTTCAAAAACCAGATTACTCGACCGCGGATTTAATTTCAATTACATCACCTCAACGTACACGACAAAAAAAGGCGCCGTATATTATTACTGCTATGATTATGGCTACTTGCCGGTTGAAAGTGAATATGTGTTTGTTGTAAAAAGAAAAGAGTAGTCAAATCAACACATGTGCAAGCATGCAGAAACACTTTTCATAACACAGAAAATTGTTTTCACATGCATTACCATCAGGGTTCACGATTATTATTCTGAATCAGCAACTATTTTTGTACTGCTGCCATCATCTACAACCTTGGTGACAACCGTTTCCTTTTTTCCATCAATGACTACCTTGTCAACATCAATGGTATAGGTATTCGCAGGTCGTTTTGGTGCATTTGGATTGTACACCGGTGTATTAGTTGTCGGTTTATCTGCAGTTGCTTCTGCTGTCTCTGTTTCTTCTGTATCTTGCTCTTCCGCTTGAGTTGCCTCGGCTACATCTTCAACAGGTATGGTATAATTTTTAAAAGAATAAGTGTAAGCCGACAACAATACGCCAGCATCAACATCGCCATCATCATAAATACTGGCTTCAGCACTTAAATGTTCCGGATAGTCGCCTATTGCCCATCCACCACTTGTTGTTTCAATATAATAATAGTTCTTCCCGCGATGCTCAAACGCTGCACCATCCACCGGATATTTGGTGGCAATTCCAACGCCCATATGTTTTAATGGTGAAATCAACACACAATCAAAACCCAGTGCATCCAATAATTTATCGAGTAGAATAGCCAGGTCTTCGCAATCACCGCCTTTTTCCACTAAGGTTTCAATCGGATATCTTGGATATTCCCATTGTCCGTCGTTTTTATACTTGAGGGTTTGAACAAAACTAATGGCACATTCAGCCAATTGCCAATCGCTCCAGCGATGTTCTGATGCCAATAATTTAAATTCATTTGCGAAATCATCCATCACAGCATAACCCGGATCCTCTTTTAAATAATGCACCCAATCATCATACACACGTGAGGTGTTTTTATAATAAGAATAATCAGCCTGATCAAAATAATACACCATACTAATTAATTTATTGTCGTACGACCAGGTGAATATCGTCTTCACTTCGGCAGCAGACAACTGCAACTTGTGCAGCAGCATCAGACATAATATGAGTGACTTGATTCGCATACCCTTTTCCGAAATTAAACAATAAACTTGCCAAACTTTCATTTTCGTATATATCAGGCTGTGGATATCCGGGATTTCTTTAGGGGGGAGATGGCTGCCTGCACGCCTCGAATGCTTACTCAACAAGACCCCAAGCCTTGCCACGAAAGGGTTTCACGCTCCAGCACGCTGCTATTCCCGCTATGAGCTTTAAAAGCCACCGCGTAGGCTTATACGTAATATGCAATCAAGGTTTCCGATAACTAACAAGCCGGCATGACCCCAAAAGTGATTTGCATCACCATTCAAAAAGCAAACTAAATCATTAAATAACAGCCGTTAATGAACTCCCTTTGTAAAAAACCAAGCGATGAAAAATGCTCTTTTCATAATGTCGCTGCTGGCATTGTTGTATGCATGTGGCGATAGTTCAACAAATACCGGTGCTGATGAAAATAAAAAACCGGTTAGCACAGATGTATATCGCGGTAAAATGCTCATCAGTCAAAACGATTGTCTGACCTGTCATCGCGAAGACACCCTGTTGATTGGCCCGGCTTATAATGCAGTAGCTGCGAAATATGCTGGTCAAACCGCAATGGTCGATACACTGGCATCTAAAATTATTAAAGGCGGTACAGGTGTTTGGGGAGAAGCTGTTATGACACCTCACCCACAACTCAGTGAAGCCGACGCAAAACTGATGGCTACCTATGTATTATCCTTAAGTCATTAAGCAAACACAACTCTTGATTTGCGACGCTCTACCCTGCCCAACTATCCCGGTCGAGGCTGCGATAATGTATAGCTTCTGCAAGATGCTCCGGCAAAATATTTTCAGCGCCTGATAAATCTGCAATAGTCCTGCTAACTTTCAGAATACGATCGTAAGCTCGGGCACTTAATCCTAGTTTTTCCATTGCCTTATTTAATAAGGCTTGACCAACCTGAGATATCCCACATAATTCTTTTACCTGTCGCGAAGTCATTTGTGCATTGCAATAAATCTCTGTGCCTTCAAATCTTTTTTCCTGAAATGCCCTGGCAGCAATCACGCGTTCTCTGATGGTAGCGCTGCGTTCGCCATCCTGCAATTGCGATAATTCAGAAACGCCAACAGGCACCACCTCTACATGTAAATCAATACGATCCATTAATGGTCCGCTGATGCGATTCAAATATTTTTGCACGACGCCGGAACCACACACACATTCTTTTTCCGGATGATTATAATATCCGCACGGACAAGGATTCATAGCCGCCAGCAACATAAAATTTGCCGGATAATCTACAGTCATCCTTGCGCGTGAAATTGTAATTCTTCTTTCTTCCATTGGCTGACGCAATACTTCCAACACATTGCGTTTAAACTCAGGCAGTTCATCAAGAAACAGTACGCCATTATGCGCAAAAGAAATTTCACCTGGTTGAGCCTGAGACCCGCCTCCAACCAGGGCCACATCGCTTACCGTATGATGCGGATTTCTAAATGGGCGCGTGTACATCAGCGACGCATTCACCGGGAGCTTTCCGGCAACGCTGTGAATTTTTGTTGTTTCTAATGCTTCAAATAAATTCAATGGA
>JAKQVC010000042.1 GCA_029571985.1 Bacteroidota bacterium
GACTCAACACTATCATCGCTCAGGATGTTTTCAAGGGCGTATTGTTCGATTTGTTCCGGTGTCATTTTGTTTCCTCCTCTCTTATAAACTCTCTTATAAATATTTTATAATTTTATGTTAACTGTGTTTATAAATACGTTAGTAGCCATTTTAAGAAACAGCATCGAATACCGAAACAACCTGCACCCGACCAAAGTAAGTTTTAGGTTGCCACACTAATACATCAGACAAAATAAACTTTTCTTGTGCCTTTTTGTATGTTCCTGTTGGGTTTGCAGGGATAAACCAGTGCTGAAAAATAATCCTTTTACTTGCTACTCTTGAAAGTTCTGCCAATAAATCGTGATTCCATTGGAAATTACCGTTGTAAGGTGGGTCGCAAATTACGGTTTCAAATTCGTTATCCTTTACAAAGTCTTGCATTTTTGAAGCATCGCAAATTATATCAGGATTATTTTCAGCATCAGCATCCAATCTCACATCTCCAAGTAATGATTTACCACAGCAAACGTGCAATGTTCTACCAATAAACAATCCCTGCAAAACATCTTCAATACTGTCATTCCAAAGTTTCTTTTGCACTCTATAAATGTGGCTCGTTCCTGCCAACGGCACATTACCTTTTGTCTTGTTAATTGCAGGTTGATTTTTGTAAGTTACACTTCCCATATATTTGATTTTAATTTAGTTATCAATAAAAACGGCTACTAACACCGTGTATAAGCAATGGCACACAAGCGTTTTGCTAATTTGAAAGTATGTACAAGTGCCACTGCTCATACACGAAACGTTATGCTCCATTTAAAGACCTCCGAACATTCATTCGTTGCAATTTGAAATCTGAATGCTCGAATGGTAATTTTTTACGAGACATTGTATAATCAATTTTATCTTTAAGTTCAGCATATTGCGGATATTGTTCAAAGAAAGGTTTAAGGCTTCCATAAGCCTCAAACCTGTCGGTAAATATTGCAAGTATTATTCTCATATAACTGAACTTACTTGTTTAACTGGCATTTGAAATGCAGCCCTCCAAACCATTAAATTTGTGATAATATCTTGCGGTGGCATACATACACCATCTTCGCCAAGTTGTAACGTATTATTACATTTTATTAGCAAGTGGTTTGGATTATTTGTGATAAATGGCTTTCCATCTGCAATATCCATCAACCTTGATTTATCAAATAACCCAAGTGATTCGATTGTTTTGGTAAATGGATTGCATTTGTGAGCCTCAAACATTGGGTTATATTTCTCCCCCATATCTGTTTTAGTTACCACAACTGTTTCAGCATCTAATTTATTCCAGTCAATTTTGTCTATGTATTTCATAACTTTAAATATTAATTACTCTGCAAATATACAACAAATAATTGTACAAGTCAAGTAGAAAAGCAATTATTTTTCATTTAATTGTAATTTTATAATGATTCTAAATAAAAACGGGACATAACCTGCGGTATAGTGCAGTTTGCCATTTGCGGAAGTGGTAAGGAGGAAAAGCCTGCAAAGCAAACCGACACCATACCGCCATCCGTTACCATTCTTTAGCCATCCTTTCTTCCTCTACCCTATTTTCATAACCCGCCTCTATGCCCATCATGTAGGCTTTTACTACATCCGCCAAATACCGGCCCTTCTGCTTTGGTGTCATCGCCAGCCTGTCAGCTCTGCGAAACAGCTTGTTAAAGAACCGACCCCATTTTTCACCGTTCATTGCGCCTCAGATTTATCAGTCCCCGTTTCTTCACGTTACCCGAATTACTCCGGTAGTAGTAGCTTTTGCCATCTGCGGCGCGGCGTACCTGGTGCGCCTTCATCCGCTTTACCGGCCGGTGTTTTGTCCTGCCATTAAATGGCCCTGCCTGCGCGGAGAGCATGCCCCCCAGCATAGCGATGATGAGTATGATGATTTTTCGTTTCATGGTCAGAATGGTACATCGCCGCTTTGGTGGTTCATCGATTCCGGCGCCTGCTGGTCATCTATTGCGGTCTTGTTTTTGTTTTTGAAGATCGCTCCCGTGTTGATTTTATTGTCGCTCATATCATTAAAATTTAGTTCCTCAATGAATCGCCTTTGAACAAAACAGGCGTGCAGATCGCCCGGAGCCGGTCGCGGGTGCGGATGCCGTATTTGTTTTCAATCTCATCCGGAGCAAGGTTTGTCGTAATGATCAGTATGTTTTCCTTTTGCTCTGCGCGGTCAACAATCTCCGGGAAAATCCACCTGCGTTCACCGTATCTAACAAACTGTTCCTCTGTACCGACATCATCTAAAACCACAATTCTGCGGGTCAGAATGAAATCTGCATTGTCATTAATCTCCGTGGCATGATAACACCGAACAATTTTCCCCATCGCATAATCGAAAAATAAAGGGAGGATATTCTTTGCGATCATCGTTTTGCCACGGCCATTCGTTCCGAGTACCAACAATCCGCGCCCGTTATTTGATTTCATCCAATTAATTATCTGATCATATTCCGGCAAATGCTTCATCTCTAACGATTCTTCCGCTTTTGAGAAAAATTCACCTGCGGATTGAATGTTCCAATTAATACGATCAGATTTAAAAAAACCTCCATCTGTGTATTTTTTTATGTAATCTGAAATTTCCATATCAAAGTTTTATTTCATTAATACCGTCAAAATTTGAAACATA
>JAKQVC010000113.1 GCA_029571985.1 Bacteroidota bacterium
TATTGTGCTACTGACAGAAACCATGGAAATAGAATCGTGTTAATAGGAATTATTTTTATAATCTTTTGGCTCACTGTTCGCTTTTTGAACTTCAATTAGGGTATAAATAGGCTTTAAAACCACCTATATCTAAGATACTCAAATAAAATAATTTGTTTTAATTTGTTGATGTATCGTTTTTCTTTTGCCTTCATATAAATACATCGCCAAAGTTCCAATACTTACCTCAACAATACAATTGAACCCATAATTGCTTTCTTTCCTGTTTTCGGATCTTTCATTCCTTCCCAGGCTTTGCCATCGGTGAAAATGGCGCGTATCTTCCATACATAAACATCCTGTGGCAAGATGGTGCCATTTAGTCTGCCGTCCCAACCTTCCACAGGCTGTCCGTTTTCTAAGGCGGTGCTTTCCCAAAGTAATTGTCCGTAGGTAGAAAAAACCTCCACATGGTATTCTTTCATAGCCAGTCCTTTTGGCTTCCAGATGGCAGATTCACCAACACCTACTTCCGGCGAAAACACATTCGGCACATACAGTTGTCCGGTGTAATCCACACCCAACGGATATGAAACTGTATCTCTGCATCCTTTATTACTTACAGTAAATAAAGTTACGCGGTAAGGACCTTCGCCATTATACTGATGTGTCGGATCTTTTAAGTCGGATGTATCGTTATCGCCGAAATTCCAGAAATACGAATTGCCGTTCACTGTTGTATTGGTAAATTCCACCGGCGCATTGAAACCATTTCCGGTAAATTCAAATAAGAAATCTGCAATTGGTTTTGGATAGATTTCTACCGCAGCCACTTTGGTGATGCTGTCTCTGCAATCGCCGTTAATTGCCGTTAGTGTCACATTATATATTCCGGCTCTCGGATAAGTATAACTCAAGCCTCCATTTGTAGAGGTTTCGCCATTACCCAAATACCAAAGAAAGGCAGATGCATTCATTGAACCATTTAAAAATACAGTAGGTTCCTGTTCACAATCCTGCGGATTTACCACGCTAAAATCTGCCGTGGGTAGTTCCGAAACTCTTATTTGTTTGGTGATAGAATCTACACAAGGACTGCTGTTTGCTACAATAAGTTTCACATTATAAACTCCAATTGCGCTATATACGTGAGTTGGATTTGGTCGGGTAGATGGTGTGGTGCCGTCACCAAAATCCCAGACATAGCTATTGCCGCCTGTGGTGGTATTTACAAACTGTGCATTCGAGTTCACACAAGGAGTTAATACATCGAAACCTGGTTTTGGCTTATTAAATACATTGACCGTTGCAAAGAAAGAGTCTCTTCCACACGAACCAATTGCCAGTAATTTAACTCTGAAAACACCGGCACTGTCATACTCATGCGATACCTGATCTGCATAAGCAGAAGTTCCATCTCCAAAATCCCAGATAATTTCTGCGCCTGGTGAGGAAATATTTAAGAAATCAACGGTTAAGGGTTGGCAACCCTGGTTTATATTCGTGAAGAATTTTGCAAAAACATCATTTGCTTTCACCGTAATCGATTTCTTCACACTGTCTGTTCCGCAAACATTGGTAACTTTTAAACTCAACGTATAAACTGAATCTCTGCGTGTTGTATTTACATAGGTCGGAGCAACGGGACTTTGCTGTGCCGATGTTTGTCCGTTTCCAAAATTCCATAGAAAGGTTGTTGGTGACCCGTAAGAAGTATTTGCCAGTGTTGGCGTAAATGGCGAGCAACCAATTGGCTGTATACCGAAATCAGCCTTCGGTGAAGCTTTTACTTTTACTGTATCTGTATAAAAAGAAGGTCCGCAAAAATAATCCGCCCGTAGTGTTACAAAATAGAAGGTATCTCTTAATATTGGTTTGGGAAATGAAAATACCTGATTGGTTGGTGTGCTGCTTTGAACGGTAGAAATACCAAAATTCCAGATATAATTGGTTGCTGTATCATGTCCGGACGGAAAAGAAAATTGAATATTATTTCCTGTGCACGATGAATCCGGATTAACAATAAAAGACAAAGGCGGATTGGCTCTTACAGAAATCGGAATTTTAACCGTGTCTTTACATCTATCCGGTGTTTCAGCAATAAGTGTAACTATATAATTTCCCGGACTGGAATAGGTATGAGATGGATTGATGATGATAGCATCAGGAGTGCCGTCTCCAAAATTCCAGTTTGCATTAATTATATTTCCGGTTATGGTTCCGAAATTAAATGATTGATTAACACATAAAACCGGTGGTGGCAGCGCTACGTGAATGCTGTCAAAAACAGTCACTCTTTTGTAAGCGGTATCTTTACAGGCACCCGAAGTATCCTGATAAACATATCCTACCTGATAATTTCCCGGTATTAGTCCTGTCGGATCAAAAATACCTGTGGTTGCATTTACAACACCTAGTCCTGTCCAGCTTCCACCTGGAAACAATGGATTGCTGATGAGTTGCAGTGTTCCGCTTCCTTTACAAATGCTTTGGTCTGGTCCGGCGGTTAAACCAATTATTTCCGCAATTCTTATTTTTATACTATCTGATGTCGGGCAACTGCCTGTTGGATTTAGCACATAAACCACATCGTAGACACCAGTTGGCACAGTTGTTGGACTAAATATTCCGGCAATCGAGTCTGTGATACCTCTTCCACGCCAGATACCACCAGCTGGAATGGCTGACAATTGTATAGGATCATCAAACTTACAGGCGGCCAAATCTCTACCGGCATTGGGTCGGATATTATTATTCAGTGTTATAAAATTCGTGAGCGAAGAATCTCCGCATTGTGCACTTATCTTTAAAAGAATTGGAAAAGTTCCAGGTGTGTTATAGGTAATGTTTCCCGGATTTTCCAGGTTGGAAGATGCAGGAACTCCATCGGTAAACGTCCAGGTAAACGTTGCATTATTATCACCACCATTGGTATAGGTAAAATAATCTCGTGGATTGATAGTGTGTGGAACAGAACATCCTTCCGGAATTTTTAAAGTATCAATCGCAGGTTTTCCTTTTACTACCAATACGCTGTCCCAGGTGTCTTCATTACAACCTCCAATGGCTCTCAGGCTTACAGTATAGCTGCCTGAAATTGTAAAACGCAAAGTAATGTTTTTTGAATTTTGATTGCCTGAAGCAAAGGAAGTGCCGGCAGACGGACTTACCGTCCATATATACTGTAGAATATCTGATGTGTCAAAAGAGTTATTGGTTATCGGAACATCTATAAATCCACTTGCTGGTATACAGGGCGGGGCAATAAATGCAGCCTGCGCATGTATTCTGTCTACTACTATAACTTTGTAAGTAGTATCTTTTTCATTACAAGCTCCTGTTACTTTTAGCTTAATGAAATACGTGCCTTTAGTATTAAA
>JAKQVC010000067.1 GCA_029571985.1 Bacteroidota bacterium
CAATCGGTAAAAGCATACAAGGCATCAATGGTAATATCGGGTGAAATTCCGGGTGCAAGTTCTACCTGTATCTCTACTTCTTTAGCGGTAATATCCGTAACTTTTTTGATCTTTATTTTGCCCTGTTCATTGGCTTTGGTAATACTGTCGCAAAGCTGCGAAACCGTTACACCGTAAGGCACATCGCGTATGGCCAGTGTTTTTTTGTCCAGTTCTTCTATGCGGCAACGGACACGAATTTTACCGCCACGTTTACCTTCGTTATAGTTGGTAGTATCCACCATTCCGGCGGTAAGAAAATCAGGCATCAGTTCAAACTTTCTGCCTCGTAAATATTTAATGGAAGCTTCGCATAATTCGCAAAAGTTATGCGGCATTATCTTGGTTGACAAACCCACCGCAATACCATCCACACCCTGTGCCAGCACCAGCGGAAATTTCATCGGCAGCGTTACCGGTTCCTGCTTGCGGCCATCATAACTCAGTTGCCATTCAGTTGTCTTTGCATTAAAGGCAACTTCCAGCGCAAACTTCGATAAACGTGCTTCAATATATCTTGGTGCCGCCGCATCATCGCCGGTACGCACATCGCCCCAGTTGCCCTGCGTTTCAATCAGCAAATCTTTCTGACCAAGATTTACCAACGCATCGCCAATACTTGCATCGCCATGCGGGTGGTACTGCATACTCTGACCAATAATATTCGCCACCTTGTTAAAACGCCCATCATCCATTTACTTCATCGCATGCAGAATGCGGCGCTGCACAGGTTTCAGGCCATCTTCCACCGCAGGCACCGCACGTTCCAGAATTACATACGAAGCATAATCCAGGAACCAGCTTTTATACTGCCCCTGCACACCCGTTTCATTACTCAGGTCAATCTCTTTACTAATATCTTTTGCCATAATTAAATACGCCTGTTATCAATGCGAAATGTATGCAATGTTAGCGATGTAAATAAAACCAATTTTATATTTTTTTTGAGCCCGGCATTTGAAGCTTTGTCGATCGTTCCTTGCGTCGCACTCTTGTACGGTTGGATTATAGATGCAGCTTTTATCGTAGCGAAGAATGAAGTCGAGATTGAAGGGTAGAAGTCAACAGCAGCAAAAAATTAAAGTTCTTTTAGTTTGCTCTTCAATATGGGTATTTCACTGTAAATTATTTCAAAAATAATTTCATGGTCTAATTTTTCATAATGATGAG
>JAKQVC010000091.1 GCA_029571985.1 Bacteroidota bacterium
TCAATGCTGGTTCCATCATCGAAGTGCACGGTTTTCACCTCACCTTCCAGTTCAACGCGTGTGGCAATACCAAAACGCACGGAAGTTCCGAAACGCTCTGCCTGCAGTTTGAGGTCTTCCATTAACTCAGGTCCCATGATGCCCTTCGGATAGCCCGGAAAATTTTCAACATCCGTAGTTTGCATGAGCTGTCCTCCCGGTTCAATGCCGGTATATAAAACCGGTGCGAGATTGGCACGTGAGGCATAAATAGCAGCTGTGTAACCGGCAGGTCCTGAACCCAGGATCAGACATTGAACTCTTTCCATTGTAATTAAAGTGATTTTGCAGGCGCAAATTTACAGAAGTCTTGGCAGCCTGTTGGTGTTTATGTATGTATAACAATCCGGTTTAGGGTAAGTTCCAAAGGGGTTTATGATTCATATCCGAAATGGCGCAGGCTGCGGTCGTCATTTTTCCAGTTATCGCGCACTTTTACGAATAGCTCGAGAAATATTTTTTTACCCGCAAACTGCTCAATATCCTGTCTGGATGCAATACCCAACTGTTTAATAGCGGTTCCGCCCTTACCAATGATGATGGATTTATGGGTATCTCTGCCCACATAAATAACCGCGCTGATGGCCAGTATATCGCCCTTGTCTTTATAGGCATCTACAATAACCTCACAGTTGTATGGGATTTCCTGTTGGTATTGCAGAAATATTTTTTCGCGGATAATTTCTGCGGCTATTACCCTTTCAGTCTGATCGGTTAATTCGTCTAAATCATAGTAGGCGGGATGCTCCGGCAGCAAATCGCGAATGGCAGCTTGCAGCACATCAACACCAGAACCATTGCGGGCTGATATTTCGTAAACAGGTTTATTGGGTAAGAGGTATGTCCATTTTTCCCTTAATCCCGCTATTTCGGTTGCCTGCATCAAGTCGCACTTATTGAGTACAATCAGCACCGGAATTTTTGTGTTATGCAGCACGTTTATCAGCGCATGACCTGCCGGAAGTACATCCCGGTTATCGGTCATAAAAACAATGATATCTGCATCGCTGAGCGCCATATTTACCTGGGCGTTCATCCAGTGATGCAGTTTGTATTCCGGGTCATCGATTAAACCGGGCGTATCAGAAAACACAATTTGGTGTTGCGCATCGCTCACAATTCCAAGTATTCGGCGGCGCGTTGTTTGTGCTTTTGGTGTGATAATCGACAGCTTTTCGCCCACTAATGCATTCATGAGGGTCGATTTCCCTACGTTTGGTCTTCCCACAATATTGACAAACCCTGCTTTAAATCCCATCCTGCAAAAATACGGTATTGGCGTATGTTTAGCGCGTCAGATTAGGTATTATGGCAGAAATGGCGTATCTTTGCACTCCGTTCTGAAAACAAACGTAATACAAACACCGCGGGGTGGAGCAGTTGGTAGCTCGTCGGGCTCATAACCCGAAGGCCACAGGTTCGAGTCCTGTCCCCGCTACTAAATGACAGGTCGCTAATAGCGACCTTTTTTTTGACCGGAACACAAGATGTAATGCAGTTATTACATCGTATTTTTGTTTTTTAAATCTGAATTCATAACCATTATATGGGTTTTACAGTTGCCATAATCGGTAGACCAAATGTGGGAAAATCGACCTTGTTTAACAGGTTGACCGGAGAGCGGCATGCCATTGTCGATGATTTGAGTGGTGTTACACGTGATCGCCATTATGGTATTGTTGACTGGAATGGAAAAATTTTCGACCTGATTGATACAGGTGGTTTTGTTGCGCGCAGCAGTGATGTGTTTGAGAAAGAAATTCGTCGTCAGGTAGAAATTGCTATCGAAGAGGCAAGTTTATTGCTGTTTATGATGGATGTTACTACCGGCATTACCGATTTTGATGATGATGTGATTAAAATGTTGCGCCGGACTTCTAAACCGGTTTTTGTGGTGGTGAATAAGGTGGATAATAATACCCGTCAGCTGGAAGCCACTGCCTTTTATTCAGCCGGATTTGAAGATGTGTTTTTCCTGTCGTCCATTACCGGCAGCGGCACAGGTGAATTATTAGATGCCATAACCGCACGCATACCGGATGAGGATGCAAGCGAATTAAAGGAAACCGAAGGATTGCCAAGATTCGCCATTGTTGGTCAGCCTAACGTAGGTAAATCTACTTTGTTAAATGCGCTTACCGGACAAGAACGCACCCTCGTAACCGATATTGCCGGTACTACGCGCGATGCTATCCATACACGGTACCGACTGTTTGAAAAAGATTTTGTGCTGGTAGATACGGCGGGTGTTCGAAAAAAGGCAGCCGTAAAAGAGGATTTGGAATTTTATACCGTCATCAGAACAATCAAAGCAATTGATGAATCTGATGTATGTATTTTGATGATTGATGCCAATACCGGTATCGAAGGTCAGGATTTGGCTATCCTGCACATGATTGAAAAGAAAAAGAAAGGCGTTATCATTCTGGTGAATAAGTGGGATATGGTGGAGAAGGAAACCAATACGATGATTCGTTTTGAGGAATCCATCATTCACAGAATAGCACCGTTCAGGGATATTCCTATCGTGTTTATTTCTGCAAAGGATAAGACGCGTATTTACAAGGCTATGGAAACCGCTTTAGCCGTGTATGCAAGTAAAAACCTGAAAGTGTCAACTTCTAAATTGAATGAGGTGATGCAGGAGGCGTTGGAGAAATATCATCCGCCTGCAGTGCGAGGCAACTATATCCAGATTAAGTATGTAACCCAAATGCCTGCCCAAGTGCCCACATTTGTATTCTTTACGAACTATCCGAATGATGTGCGGGAACCGTATAAGAACTACCTGGAGAACCAACTCAGGGAGCATTTCCCGCTATCCGGGGTGCCGATAAACATCTTTTTCAGGAAGAAGTAACCTGCCTGAGTTCAGCAAATTTTCTAATTTTGTACTATAAACTAAATCCAACCGTCATGAAGAAAGTAACCTATTTCGCATTTGCCCTGATGCTCACAGGATTTGTTGCCTGCAAAGGTGATAAAGCAGAAACTGAAGAAACACCGGAAACAACTACCACAACAGTTGAAACAGGTGCGTCAGAATCAGTTGATAATGCTGCTGAGCAAGTTGATGAAGTATTAAATCAGGAATCTGAAGATGAACTTTTGGGAACTGATGTGGATGATGCTGCTGTAGAAAGCGCCACAAAAAAATAAATGCATTGACCGAATAAAAAAGGCCGCTCATGTGAGCGGCCTTTTTTTATTTACCTTTCATTTGCTGTAAGGCTTTTTGCATGGTATCATCAATGCCGGTTATGGTGTAATAATATCCATTATCACCTAAAGCCTGCCTTGCCAAAAATGCCTTTAATGCAATTTTTATTTTTCCCTGTGCAGCCATCATTTCTTCTGCAGATACACCTTTTTCTGTATCATGCTTCGCCACATATTGTATGAATTTGGCAAACTGGTCGTCAGAAATAACAACTGTTTGATCAAACGTTTGCACATCTTTAAATCCGGTATATGATTTCGGATTAGAAGCAAATACCGTATAACAATATTGCTGCACAAATGAACGGTTGAGTAAATAATTGAGTGTTTTATTTTGAGGTGTTGTGTCGATTGGAACCAGAATGTCCGGATGAATACCCCAATCAGCATTCGATGTAGATTTTAAACTATCCGGTAATTCTCCGCCATTCATAATGATGCTCATATATTCCTCATAATAAGCATCCACACCATGATCGTAAGGTCGCTGGATACATTTGCCGTTTGGTGTATAATATCGGGCAATGGTAAGGCGTATGGCTGAACTGTCGGGCAGCTCGTAAACCTGCTGTACCAGCCCTTTTCCAAAGCTTTTCCGCCCGATGATAGTGGCGCGTTTGTTGTCTTGTAACGCACCGGCTAAAATTTCACTGGCAGAGGCTGAATATTCATTAATCAACACAATGACTTTTCCCTTTTCGAACAAACCGGGTTTGCCGGCATAATAATCGTTGCGACCAACAGCGCGACCTTCGGTGTACACAATGAGCGGCTGCCCCGGTAATAATTCATCGGCAAGTGCTACTGCACCCGACAAATATCCGCCCGGATTAAAGCGTAAGTCAATAATTAAATCTTTCATACCATCTGTTACCAGCATGGCAAGTGCTTCTTTAAATTCAATTGGTGTTTGTTCTGAAAATTTATTTACCCGAATATATCCGGTCGTTTTATCAAACATAAATGAGGCATCTATGCTGGTTACGGGAATAATATCTCTTGTAATAGAAAACGGCAAGAGATTTTTTTCTCCGTGACGTTTAATTTTCACACGCACTGTAGTGCCTTTTTTACCGCGCAGTTTTTTAATTACCCGATCGCTGGTGATACCGATACCGGCAACCGTACTATCGTCAATACCGATAATCTTATCACCGGCCTGAATGCCTAATGAAGCGGAAGGTCCGCCGCTTAATGCTGCGACAACCATGATGGTATCATCAACAATATTAAACTCTATACCAATGCCATCGAAGTTACCTTCCAGGTCTTCATTAAATCCTACTAAATCTTCTTTTGGAATATAACTTGAATGTGGATCTAACTTTTTAAATAATTCCTCTATGGTTTCGGGCTGATTTAAATAATCGGCAACAAAGCCATCTACGATTGAATCAACATTAATAGAATCTACATATCGCTGACTGATAAAGTTGAGGATTTCGTGCATGCGGTCATTCGTAGTTGCACCGCTGTTACCGTATCCACGGGCAGCTCCTGCGAAGGGACTAATCTTCACACCTATCAGTATGCCTACAGCCAAAACAGCAGCAAAGCCTAAGGGTAATAAATATCGGTTATTGTTCACCTGAAAATTGTTTGTGCGCAAAGTTAACTCTCCCGCGCCGGTAATGTTCAAAGGATATGTTAACGAATACCCCTTTTACGGTATTATCCGCTTGCCCGACCTGTTTTTTTAGCCTGAAATCTTAAAAGTTGTAAGTTTGCGAATCTTTAGAATTTGTCTAAATAGCATTATATTAAAAATATTACTATATGAATGAATTTTTGATTGCCTTCCGTGAGTGCCTGGAAGCCGCCTTGATTGTGGGTATTATATATGTGGTGCTGGCCAGGCAGGGGGCAAAGGCGCAGGTGCGTATGCTTTGGTTGAGTGTGGGAGCGGCAATTGCAGCGTCGGCACTACTGGGTGTTGGATTGTATGAAGCTTTAGAAAGTGCCGGAGATGCTACAAAAGATTTGCTGGAAGGTATCATGATGTATATAACTGCGGGATTGCTCTTCTATGTAATTTTCTGGATGAGCAAAACCCTGGCCAGTCGTCAGGAAATTACCAAGCAGACAAATTTGGCGGCTGATTCCGGTAAATGGAGCGTATTCTTTTTAGTCTTTTTCGCCATTGTTCGCGAAGGTTTTGAAACAGCTTTATTTTTAGTGGCCAGTACGGGAATAGATAAATCTTTCAGCTACGGAGGTTTTTTTGCAGGTGTGGTCCTTGCTGCACTCATTGGTTATTTAATCGCCGTTCAGGGTAAACGCATCGAATTGCGTCCTTTTTTTAAATGGACATCCTTATTGCTCGTATTTTTTGCAGCGGGTATGATTGCTTATGGTACCCACGAAATTCATGAGTATATGGAATATCGCGAACATGAAGAACATGCTGCGGCAGGGGAGGAGGCTGAAGAAGCGGATGAAGCTTGTCATGAATATTTAGAACATGCTGTGGCGATGAATAACCAGTCGTCTGCATCAACAGAAGCAGAGGAGGAGGAAGAACATGAATACGTCTTCGACATTTTCAAAAATAAAATCGGCGAACCTCTCGGTGGCATGTATGTTTACCACGAGGAATGCGGTGTAAACGTACACATACTCAACGCCAACGGCGCCATCGGCTCGTTCCTAAAAGGCCTATTCGGCTACAGCACCAGCCCAACCTGGATGGAATTAATTCTTTGGGCAGTGAGTCTGGTTTTTGGGATTTTTATTTGGAGAAGGGCTTATACCAGGAAAAAGGAATAAGGAATTAGGATTTTTTGTTTTGAATGGGCGGGTAGTGAGTAGTGGGTATTGAGTAGTGAGACAAATACAATAAGGCCTACGGCCTTTGTATACAGCTTTTTCTTAAGATCCATCCGACGTACGGCGGACACATTTTTACATTTGCATTATCCCTGCCTCACCCCTCCCCACACCTCGTTCCTCGGAGCGGCAGGCTCTCCCCACACCTCATTCTTCGGAGCGGCAAGCCTCCTACCGTCGCAGAGAGGGCGATGCTTTTTTCTTTTTTAATAGGAAGTATCGGTTGAATCGTAAGTATTGGTTCATTTGCATACCTGCTTAACACGAACACACGAACCCATGAATACATCCTCACACGAACACTTGAACACTTGAACACACGAACACATCTGCATTTGCATCGGCTAATCCCGAGTACTCGGGACTTCGCTGCGCTACGTCGGCTATCAACCAATTTTGCATTCATCGGCTAATCGGCTAATTGGCTAATCGGCTAATCATCCACACCTGCACACACAAATTCGCCGCCAGGCGAACCACACTTTCACACTTGCATTCACTTCTCCACCAACAACCGCTCACACACAATCTGACTCAATGTTTCAGCATTGCGTTTGTCGTAGGTGACTACCATAGAATTATCGAAAGGCTCGATAGATTTTATTTTGAGTTTGAGTCCGATATGAATTTCGCGACTGTTGAGGAATTTGAGAAATTCTTCTGAGGTATTAATAACGGCTGTAATTTTTACTGTATCACCTTTCTTGCATTCACTTAATTTGCTGTAGGCCGACCATACCATTTTTCCGTTTTTATCCGGAATAGGAGAGCCGTGTGGATCGAGTTTTGGATATCCGAGTAGTTCATCCATCTTGGCAAAAAATTCAGACGATTGAATGTGCTCGATCTGCTCGGCAATTTCGTGTACCTGCTCCCAGCCGAAGCCCATTTTTTCTACGAGATACATTTCAGTTAACCGATGTTTGCGAATAATCAAGGCTGCCTCTTTTTTGCCCTTCTCGGTGAGCCTGAGCGGTTTGTAACTTTCATAATGCACCAATTTCTTTGTGGCCAGCTTTTTCATCATGCTGGTTACGGTGGGCATTTTGATGCCTAAGCGTTTCGACAAATCGTTTACGTTGACCTCGGCTTTGTCGTTCGACAAAGAAAATAGGGTTTTTAGGTAATTCTCTTCAGCCAGTGAATGCATGCTGCAAAGGTACAAAGAAAGTTCGGTCACCCTAAATCGAAAATAATATATGTTAAAGTATTATGTTAGAAGCGTCTAACAAAATACTTTTGTGCAAATAACTTTCAACCCGCACCAATTATAGCGCATGAACTTATCCGCAATGTTGACCCTCCTCACTTTCGGCTTGAGCCTTTCCTCACAGGCGCAAATGGCCTCCCTGCAAGGAAAAGTGACCTCCGGCAATGAACCTGTGGCGTTTGCCAGTGTGTTTCTCCAGGGAACTCAATGGGGTGCGGAAACGGATATTTTGGGCACCTATCAACTCAACCGGATTCCGGCAGGTACCTATACGGTCCAGGTTTCGGTTATCGGTTTTGATAAAGCCGTCAGCACGGTAACCCTCCACGCAAACGATACCATCACACTGGATTTTACTTTAACGGCTAATACCACTCAGCTCAACGAAGTGGTCATCTCAGGCACCATGAAAGAAGTGTCAAAATCAGATAGTCCGGTTTCGGTGGAAGTGTATAATGCCTGTTTTTTTAAGAGCAATCCTACACCATCCATTTTTGATGCACTGCAAAATATTAATGGCGTGCGTCCCCAAATTAATTGTAATGTGTGCAATACCGGCGATATCCATATTAATGGTTTGGAAGGTCCGTACACGATGGTGCTCATTGACGGGATGCCGATCGTGAGCGGACTATCAACTGTTTATGGTTTAAGTGGCATACCGCAATCATTAATTGATCGGGTTGAAATTGTAAAAGGTCCGGCATCTACCTTGTATGGCAGTGAAGCGGTGGGCGGACTTGTCAATATCATCACCAAAAAACCCGGCAACGCGCCTCTTTTTTCTTCAGATGTATTTGCAACAGGGTGGGGTGAAGTGAATACAGATCTTGCTGCGAAATTTAATGCAGGAAAAAACGCACAAGCTTTACTCGGATTGAATTATTTTAATTTTCAAAACCGCGTGGATAATAATGCTGATGGGTTTACTGATATGACCTTGCAAAATCGTATTTCCTTGTTTAATAAGTGGAATATGCAGCGTAAGCATAATCGCATTTTTTCTTTAGCTGGTCGCTATATTTATGAAGACCGCTGGGGTGGTGATATGGATTGGTCAAAGGCATTTCGTGGCGGCGACAGCATCTATGGAGAAAGTATTTACACAAGCAGATGGGAAATATTTGGCACTTATCAATTGCCTGTTGAAGAAAAGATTTTCTTTCAATTCAGCGCAAATGCACACGACCAAAATAGTGTGTATGGAAATATACCCTTTAAGGCCGACCAAAAAATTGCGTTTGGGCAATTAAACTGGTTTAAACAATCAGGCGCACATGATTTGCTCTCAGGTGTCACTTACAGATATACGTATTATGATGAT
>JAKQVC010000094.1 GCA_029571985.1 Bacteroidota bacterium
TTATTATTGACGGTACTGGCAAAGTTTGTGCCCGTGATGGTCACACTTGTTCCAGCGGGTCCCTGTAACGGTGTAAATGAGGATATGACAGGAGGCGCTGAAACGGGTGGCGGGAAATATGTGAAGCCAGGTTTTGAATAACTGCCGTGAATATCTGCTACAGATACATTACCGGTACTTCCATTGGCTACGATTGCAGTAATGGTTGTATCATTTAAAATGGTAAAAGATGCAGCCGCGGTACCCCCGAATTTCACACTGGTTACACTTGTTAAGGAAGTGCCACTTATTGTGACAAAAGTGCCTGTACTGCCGGTTTGCGGAGTGAATGAACCAATCACCGGTAAATTGGGTACTACAAATTGCTGGTATTGTACCAGGGTATCTGTGGAGGTTCCATTGGATACAACCAGTTGAATGGTATCCCGTTGACTGGACAACACATGGGTATAATTAATATTATAACTGGTGCCAATCAGGTTATTATTTACAAACCATTGATAGGAATATACTTTTCTGGAATAATTGACCAGGTTTACATTTCCGGTGTTAAACACTCCGGTAGTATCAATTTTAAAAAATGCGCGTGGAATCCTGGTTCCCCCACCATTGGTGCTTAGTTCCAGCAGGTCCCTGGCACCCCCGGACCAAAGCTGATTTTCAGTTATGACCTGCATGTCATTATGGCCAAATCCCAGATAGCTGTAGTTATTATCACGTGGTAAAGGTTCCCAAACTTTTGCGGAATCCGTTGTTTTAAATGTGGTGTAGAGGCCAGAAATGGCATACCCGGTACTATCATTTACAAACTGCATTTTATCAAACAGCGCTGGTGTAACCGTTCCGCTGTTCTGTTTAGTCCAGCTGGTTCCTCCATTTGCTGTATAATAAACAACCATGCTGTCTACATTTTGATACAGATTCAACCATCCTTTTAAAGGGCTGATAAAATCGGCAGAATGGATATGGGGGTCTGGAATCGCAATCGGTAACCAGCTTGTACCACCATTCGTGGTTTTTAACAGCTTACCGGTAAAACTGCCGTATTTATATGCAGAATAGACAAAGAGATTATTGTTGTCAATCGCATCTAGTGCATCATAGGGTGCCGACGGGTCATAGCTTACAGGGGTCCAGTTGATACCTCTGTCAACTGTTTTAAGTATTCGGTACCCATCTACTGCATATCCAATATTGTTGTTTTGCGGAAATACCATGTCATTGACATAGGTGAATTGTCCGTTACCGGGCGAGGAATGAAATAAGAGAATATAGGAGAGCCCTCCGTTCGTTGAATACAGGATGGAAGGAACAAATCCATAATCACCATAAGCCAGAATTGTGTCCTGATTAAAGGCCTTTACACCGCTGATGGAAAAACCAAAGGTCAGATTGACCGGATATCCGTTAAAATTTACATTGGCCAGCGTGATATAACGTTTGATAATGGTATGGCCTGAATCAGTGGTAAAGCCAACAAAATCTGATGCATTATCGGTTGAGGCAATATAACCGGAGGAGGGGGAATAAAAACTAATTTTTTGAATATGATTATTTGTGGAAACCTGATCCAGATAAACCTGCCTGAGCTGTGCTGTCAATACAAAAGGCATCAGGAAAATGAAAGAAAAAATGACCAAACTATTCTTCAGATTACGATCCCACATCAGCTTTAGGTTTTAATACAAATTAAGGAATTTACTAGTAGTACCACCATTGACGTCACGTGAATACCTTCATAATATGAGTATCAATCTTTTTTAATCAAAGTTTTCGCGCATCTCAAGGTCTATCCTTATCAATCATTTATATCATACTGATTTTATATGACTGCCTGTCAGAATGTTTCTTTATTAAAAGAATATTTCTGGCTGGAGAATTGCCAAGTCACTATTTAAAATCAGGTCCTGCAACTGCCAGTCCAAAGCAAACACATGCAGGGGAAGGGTAACAGGTATCTCCGGTAACTCAGGCTGTATCCGTGAAAAAAGCGCTTAGCCGACCCTTTTACTGCTTAATAAATTTCAGATAGGCCACTGCATTCTTTCTCCTGAGCGCAATGATATATTGGCCCGGTACCAATCTTTTAATATTCAGGGTTATCCTGGTTTTGTTGGCAATAGTAATTGTTCCATAGCGCGCCCCCGACATATTAATGATCTCTGCTGTTTCCCAGCGATCTGTTATGCGCAGACTATCAATGGTGATTTCTGCTCCTGCCGGATTCGGGTAATAACGGATGCCATAGGCGGCTGCCGGGTCGGGATTGATGGCGGTAACGGCACTGACAGTAAAGCTCAACACATTACTGAATACCTGTGTTTGTGTTACACAGGGTGTATTATTGGTAATTCTGCAACGGACCTTATCTCCTGTTTGTGCCGGTGTATAGGTAAGCGTCAATGCCGTGGCTCCAACAATATTTTGCCAGTTATGAGTGCTGGT
>JAKQVC010000102.1 GCA_029571985.1 Bacteroidota bacterium
GCTATGAAGTGAATTTTTGCGCAGCGAAGCGGAGAAAAGATTCTACTTCATAGGTGAGTGCCTGCTATGAAGTGAATTTTTGCGCAGCGCAGCGGAGAAAAGATTCTACTTCATAGGTGAGTTGTGAACGATGAATGCTTCAATACTGGACTTACCGCAGTCTTACCGCCTCACCGACTTACCGGCCTCGTGCATTAAAGCAACACGCTGATGCGGATGCAAAGGGAACAAAATATACACCACTAAAAATCTTCTTAAAAAGAAGACGGGTGATTTTTAGCGTTTTAGACGAGGCGCACGAGGACGAGAGTTGTGAGCATGCTGGTGCATGTGATTAACTCGAGATTGAAGTGTAGCGATACACATCACTTATTTACTTTCGCGCACAAAGTGCTGCTAAAAAAAAGCCAATTGAAAAGAAGACGGGTGATTTTTAGCGTTTTAGACGAGGCGCACGAGGACGAGAGTTGTGAGCATGCTGGTGCATGTGATCAACTCGAGGCCGAAGTGCAACGAAGTATAAAACGCTAAAAATCGCCCGTCAGAAGCGAGGGCAATCGATTGGCTTTTGTTTTGGAGATGACTCCAAACAACCCCAATAGATAAACGACAATTCAATACCGCCACGATAATTAGTAACCGTAGACAGTCCTGAAATATTGATATCATAACTCAGGCCAAAATTCACATTTCCATAATCCAGTCCGATGTTTACGATCATAGCATCAGCCACATCGATATTATCAACCGAACGGTAATGTAATCCGGCGTAAGCCATACTTACACCTTTTTCCAATTGAAAGCCAACGTCAACACCTGAATTCATTTGCACGTTAGAACCTTCTGTTTGTTCCATGTAGAGGAAAGAAGGAATTAACACTGTGTTTTTACCCATGCCTATTTTAAACGAAGCATATCCGATATAATGTGCATTCAGTCGGTTAACGTTATAGTTATAGAAAGTTTCAATAGGTTCAGTAACGTGGAAATAAGCACCGCCCATTTGCAAAGCAAATTTGTCGCTAAAACGGCTTCGCCAGTTAATACCGGCATTCATGTCGAAATAAGATAAGTTGTCAGCACCGTACTCACCACTTGGTAAGGTTGGATCAACACCATTGGTACCAATTTGCGATTCGAAAATCAGCTTGGTATAATCCACACGTTTTTGAACGATACCCAATTGTGTACCTATAGAAATAAAATGGTCTTCACTTCCCAGATTTTGGTGGTAGGCAAAGGAACCCATTATGGTCATATTTGAGAGTGATCCATCTCCGGACACGTCATTATAAATCATACCACCGACGCCGATGATATTACCATCCAGTTTATTTCTCCAAAGACCGGCGTCAAAGGAACCGCTGAAGGTTTGATAGGATGCTGGTCCTAAGGCACTTGCCCACTGATTACGGTAGTTCAGAACGCCACGGTACGTACAAGGGGTAAGTCCTGTAAGGGCTGGATTGAGCGTTAAGGGCGACTGCGCGTATTGGGAAAAGTGTATATCCTGCGCGTTTGCCATCAGCGCAGAGCCTAGGAGGAGGAATATGGCGAGGGCTCTTTTCATACTTTGTTACAGATATAACCTCCCAAAAATAACATATTCCCGTAATCCACCCAAAATTAACACCGGGTTTTGTCAATGAGAGGTCATGTTTTTGACCTAAATGGTCAACAATGACGCATATTTAACAATTCAATGCATAACGACCATACTACAGGAATAATTGCCCTGATCGGTAAAAACCCTTGCCATATACATGCCAGGCTTGAGTTCTGAGGTATCGAGGGTTAGGAAAAGCGGGTCGTTTCCACTGATAAAGCGCAAACCATCCACTTTTTTTCCTGCCAGGTCAAATATTTCCACGGCAGAATAGGTCGAGACGGTCGAAATAAAGAAATTGACATACTGATCGGCCGGATTGGGGAAGGCAAATATGGATACGTCGGTATTCGTGAGGTTGGTATCGAGGGTGATGGTTTGTGAGGCAAATTTGCTGCAGGGTCCGTTACCATAGGTATAGTGACGGGTGATTTCATAGTCACCTTCCGACGCATAGGTATGCGGTCCGGGAGACACCTCATAGCTTAAGGTGCCATCACCAAAATCCCACCAGGCATCCTGATAAAATCCTGTTTCTACAATATCCCCGATAAATACAGTTAAGGCATCCAGCTGATTCACCGTAAAAGCAATTTCAGGTTCATTCAACACATCCGCGTAAGCGTATTGCAAATCAAAACCCTGAATAATGGTTGTATCTGTGCCGAACAATTCTACATAAATGATCAATTGCGGATCTTCAGCAAATGCATCATCCGGCAAGTCGCTTAAATCGATGGTGATATCATTGCCATAAAAATAGGTGTCAGATTTATTGGTATACCATTTGAGGTTGAGTGAGTCAGGTAATGCGATTGCATTACCAAGTGTATCTGTAAAATCAGCATGTACAAACAAGCCATCATTTACATCAACGAAACAATCCAAATCACCCAAATCCATATACGTACCGAAAGTTTTTTTCAAATACATTACGCTATCTAACATCCATTGCTCCAAAAAATTCACGACCGGCTGATAATCCGGATTCCCGGCAAGGTTATTCCATTCGTAAGGATCAGTTTGTCTGTTTTCACCAACTTCATATAATTCTGATTCGTATCCGATAAATGTTGAATCACATTCACCTACTGCCAGTGTGCCATCATTATTTTGTCTATATTGAATCAAATGCCAACGCTCACTGCGAATGCTGTATAACGGAAAACAGCGTCCGGCAGATCCCGTTTGTTTATAAGATGTAAGTGCGGGATACTCATATTTGATAGACGGATTATCCAACAAATTAACTATGGAATGGCCGTCGAGATAAGGCAAGCCTTCAGGAGTAACCGGGTAATTCACGTCGGCTAAATCGCAGAATGTCGGATATAAATCCAACAGCGAAACTGTTTTATTTACAACCTGACCACCGGGGCGCGCAGGATCTGCAATAATCAGGGGCACCCGAATATCTGGCTCCCACAGCGACCATTTGGTCCAATGCTTTTTTTCGCCAAAGGAATATCCATTATCACCTATAAGTACAATAATGGTATTCTCACGTAGTTCGGGATACTCATTTAATTTATCGAGCACACGGCCAATTTGCGCATCAATATATTGCACGGCTGCCATGTACGTCATTTGATAATTGGCAGCAACAGATTGGCGCAAAATTTCTTTTCTTTCGGCATCTGTCAATAATTCATTCACAACCGGAAGGGGATCAAGGCTTGATAAATATTCATCAATTTGTTCGTATACCTTTCCATTATCCGCTAAAGCACGTGCAATGCCATCTTCAGGAAGGGCATCAAAATCTGCATACATCGGATCAGGCTGAGGCGGCATTACGATGCCATTATAAGGCACTGTGCCGACAGGGAAATTATATGGAAATACAAAAGGTTCTGCATATATATCCTGCATATAAAATTCACTAAAATATTTTTCAGGTATATATCGCTGCACATGTGGTTTATAAAATCCAATTGACAGGAAGAATGGGTTACCGCAGGTATTGGCTGTTCCTGATCCCACAGAATCAATAAAATCAACCACGTAACCGGCGCCAATATAGTCTTCCAGTTTCGTTTCTAAAGAATCCGGAATCATCCCCCAATCAAAAAATCCACCGAAATCGTACATGCTTAAAGTATCCAAAAAGCCCTCTGAATCTTCAATCTGTATCATACGGTTAAAGGATAAGGACTTTTCACACATCTCCGTCCCAACCGTTTTGTCGAAGTCGTTATTATTAGGATTATGAAACACTTTATTAATACCGTAGGTAAAATAACCGGCGCTATCTTTCAGAATTTGGGGAAGGGTATACACAAGTTCATTATCGGTGGTAACGGAAAACACATCTCTGAATTTTCCGGGATAGTCATCATTGTTATAAATTCTTGTGTAAGCAATATCCTTACCACTTAAAAAACTGGTTCTGGATGGTGCGCAGCCGGGTGCATTGGCATAATTATTCAGAAAAACGGTGCCGCTGTCAATAAGACTTTTAATATTTGGTGATATCACCTGAGGCATATCCGTGAATCCTTCAACATAATCATTGAGGTCATCCACGATAATGAATAAAAAATTGGGTTGTGTTGCCTGCGCAGAGGCGTACCTGTTACCACATACGGTCATGCACAAACTCAGTACTATCAAATGCACTATATCATTTCGCATTATTTCACAATTATAAATTTTCCAAACAAATTTACCCGTTCATCGTCAATAGTTATATAATAAAGCCCTTCAGGCAATCCGGAAACATCCAATTTACAGAGTGTGGATTTTTCATCGAAACTAAAACGTGCAACTGGTTGTCCGGTAGCTGAATAAATCGTACCACAATTACTGTTTATTTGCCCATGCCAGGAGAATTGAATAAATGTACTGGTCGGGTTTGGCCAAATAGTGAGGTAGGTGCTTTGCATCTCCAAAAAATCCGCCGGTAATATGGACACGATATACTGAGTTATACAGGAGGTATCATTACCAAATTCGGCGTAACATTCAATTGAATAAGGCTCCGGGTTATCATAGGTATAAGGGCCTGGTATTTGATTATCGAACTGCTTACCAAAACCAAAATCCCACCAATAATGGAGGTAATTACCGGTAATAGAAAAGGAGTCGACGATTACCGTATTGACACCATAAGGTTCAATAGTAAAAAATATTTCCGGAGCATTTTCCGGGTTCACATAAACGTAAACCAGGTCCAATGCATGAATTTGACCAAGGCTATCTGTTAATGTCGCATAAAAGATAATTCGAGATTGGACACTAAATAAATCCTCAGGAATATCTGACATCGGAATTTCAGGTGCCAGTCCGCTATATATATCTGCTGTCACATTATTTGACCATTGCAAAGTAAACCCGTCAGGCACATCAATGAGTGCGCCATCCACGCTATATAGTAAAGCCAGCGGGTGCAATGTATCCACATGCGATAATAGGCACTCAGTTGCCTGATCTTCAGCATGGAGCGTGTATGTTTCGGCTAAATACAAAGGTTCGCCTGGAAGAAATTGGGAAAGAAAATCAATCACCGGTAAATAGGCCGAGTCATTTGCCAGATTATGCCATTCATAAGGATCAACTTCCCGATGTAAACCTAATTCGTATAACTCCCATTGATTTGTACTGAGTGCCGTGTCACAATCACCTCCATTTGTTTCATATCTGATTAAATGAAATCGTTCATCACGTACACTATACTGAGGAAAACAGTTGGCTTCACCGCCGGCACCTTGTTTAAGTGTGGCCGATATCACAGGTCGATTCCAGACTGTATCAGCCTGTTGGATCAGAGGGCGCAAGGAATAGCCATCTAAATAAGCGTCACCATCCTCAAACAGAGGTAAACTTGTGTCACCAGCGAGTTCAATTAGAGTAGGAAATAAATCAAGCAAGCTTACTGTGCGATTACATACTTGCTTCTTCGGATCACGTAAATCGGCAATAATCATTGGGATGCGCACATCTGTATCCCATAAGGCATACTTACCCCAATGTCGCTTTTCGCCCAATCCATATCCATTATCACCGATAAATACCACTACTGTATTTTCCATGATGTCGGGATGCGCAAGCAATTCAGTGTATACGCGACCAAATTGTGCATCTATATATTTGACTGCTGCCAGATAAGCCATAGTTGCATTTGCACGCTTTGACCAGGTAAGTAAATCTATCCGTTCAGAATCAGACAGCGCAGGGTCTATTTCAGGTAGATCCACAATTGCCTCAGCCCACTCTACAATCTGGGTATCTATATTCTTTACCATAAGTGCAGAAATCGAATTCATCATTAATGCATCTAAATCTGCAAAAGGGGTGTCAGGCTGAGGTGGCAAAATCATGCCATTTGGCGGATAGGTGTTTTCAGGATAATTATATGGCGGATTAAAAGGTGTGGCATACATATCCATCATATAATCATCTAAAAAATATTTTTCCGGTATAAACTGTTCTTTATGTGGTTTGTGATAGCCCAACATAATCATGAAGGGTTTATTACAGGTATAATCAGGGGATGCCGCAAATTGTTGAATGAAGTCTATAACTGAATCTGTAGCTACATAATCTGTCATATGGTATTCTAGCGAATCAGGTATGGCAGCCCAGGCATAACCATTAACACCCTGATCAAGTGCATAACCAGGTTCATCGATATAGGCAGAATCGTAATAGTACATATATCGGTTCCATGCACCAGATTTCCCACAGGGATCTATGGTTTCATCATCATATTCAATATAATTCTTGTGGCAATGAAAAACTTTATTGATATTAAAAGTGTAATACCCTAGAGAATCCTTAAAATATTGCGGTATCGTATAATACTCTTCGTTTCCTGACGCTTCAGTAAAATTGTTGCCAAAATCTTTGCATTTGTAATCACCATCTGTATTTCGATAAACACCTGTATATAATAAATCCTTTCCTGTAAGGAACGAAGTACGCGACGGAGCACAAATAGGTGCACTGGCATATGCATTTAAAAAAGTTGTACCTTGTTCCTGCAGTATTGCCAGATTTGGTGTCAGGGTATTTGGATGAGATGCGTAGCCTTCCAGATAATCATTTAAATCGTCTGCTATTATAAACAAGATATTCGGGCGCACTGGTGTTTGAGCATTCATGACACGAGATGTCACACTACATAGCTCAAGCATAATTAAAAGCGCAAATAAACAACGCCTATTTGTATACATGGGGAGTTAAAGTTACAAAAAACAATTGTAACAGCTGACTGCTATTGCTATTTCTTCTATGAGAGACTTACCTTTGGGTATTAAAATCATCCTATGCGCATTATTACCTATAATGTTAACGGCATTCGCAGCGCAATGAATAAGGGTTGGCTCGACTGGGTTGCAGAAAACGGATTTGATATCATTTGTCTGCAGGAGCTCAAAGCCGAACCTAACCAATTTGACCTGAAGCCATTTGAAGATATGGGTTATCACCATTATTGGTTTCCTGCTCAAAAGAAGGGTTACAGTGGTGTTGCCATCCTGAGTAAAACGAAACCAGACCATGTAGCCTTTGGGTGTGGTCATGAGGAATTTGATGCGGAAGGCAGAGTGATTCGGGCTGATTTTGGGGATTTATCTGTTTTTTCCATTTATTTTCCGTCAGGCACAACAGGCGATATCCGACAACAGGTGAAGTATCAGTTTCTGGATTTTATCTACGATTATTTGCAGGGCTTTTTGAAAAAGAAAAGAAAACTGATTGTGTGTGGCGACTACAACATTGCACACAAACCAATTGACATTCACGATCCAAAAGGCAATAAAGATTCCAGCGGTTTTTTGCCGGAGGAGCGTGCCTGGCTGGATAAATATTATGATAACGGATTTACGGATAGCTTACGTGTGACAAATCCAGAACCTCATCAATACACCTGGTGGAGTTTCAGAGCTAATGCACGTGCTAATAATAAAGGATGGCGCATTGATTATATTGCTGTTTCAAACAATATGAAAGACAAAATTGTAAGCGCGCACATTTTACCGGAGGCTAGGCACAGCGACCATTGTCCGCAGGTTTTAGACATACAAATCTAAATCCGCTAGATAGTACGGTCACATTAAACACATGCATGCGGCAGTAGCAATTATTCTCTTACCGGTATAAATTTTTCAACCCGGATACCAACATCCAGCAAGCCGGTCATTGGGTTCATGCGCATATCCTGTTCAAGTGTGAACACATATTTTCCCGTTGCGGGAAAGCGAAAGTTTTTTTGCACTAATACGGAATTATAGCAGATACCATCAATACAATCTCCTGTCCAAATCCCGTCAGGCTCTGACAATTGCACATCGATTTTGGAAGTTTTTTGAACGTTGTCGGGCAGGGTTGTGGTCAAATTCATCCACATATTGTTATAGGGAAATTCATCTGTATGTCGCACATTGACAAACATATTATAACTATAACTGGTATCGTTGATGTACACTTCAAACTGAAGCGGTTCGCCATAAAACCAGCCGTCTTTTCCGATGGCAATATTTTTATCAAACACGCGCGATTGCTCGCATCCGGAAGTGATAGCTGCGACACACAAAACGATAATCAAAATGCCAGATCTGTTCACGCCGGTGGTTGTTGATTCGGGTCTTTAGGACCTTCAGGTTTTGGTGGACGGTTTTGATTATTTGGCCTTGGGCCTCTTCTGGAATCTCTGTTCCTGTTCTGATTTGAATTATCGCGGCGCTGATTTTGCTGGCGATTATCCTGTTGATTGCGATCGCGATTTTGTTGTTGGTCGCGATTTTGATTCTGGTCGCGATTTTGTTGTTGATCGCGATTCTGATTCTGGTCGCGGCGCTGATTCTGATTATCGCGTCGTTGATTTTGCTGGCGATTATCTTGCTGGTTGCGATCGGTATTCGGACGACGGTCGTCGCGACGATTTTGATTTTGCGGTCTGTTTTTTTGTTTGCGTTTTTTATCATTCTTCTCCAGAGTACGCAAACTCACGTGTTCAATCACGGTAGCATATTCAACTTCTTTAGGAGCAGGTTCTTCTTCATACTGCATGGCATCCAAATGCTCCGGTTTTTGTCCGTTTGCATTCATGGCCAATATTTCGCGAACGGTTTCGAGGGTCATGGCGTATTGTTTTCCGCCATCCTTATATTCGTAAACCATTAACTTTTTGAAAATATCCGTTTTAATTAATCGGGCATCACCGGCTTCCGTGCGCAGATAATCTGCATGTCGCGGAAAATCCTGCAAGGCGTCCATGTAGGTATCCAACTCGTAATTCAGACAACATTTTAAACGACCGCACTGTCCGGATAATTTCGACTGATTGATACTCAGATTCTGGTAACGGGCGGCATGCGTGCTTACAGATTTAAAATCAGTTAGCCAGGTAGAGCAGCACAATTCGCGACCACAACTTCCTAAACCTCCGATTTTACCAGCTTCCTGACGGGCGCCGATTTGACGCATTTCTATTTTCACCCGGAATTCACGGGCATAAATCTTGATTAATTCGCGAAAATCTACGCGTTCGTCGGCAATATAATAGAAGGTGGCTTTGCGTTTATCGCCCTGGAATTCCACCTCACCAATTTTCATATTTAAGTTCAATTCACGGGCATACGTGCGGGCTTTCAGCATGATGGCTCCTTCCATGGAACGGCCTTCCATCATACGTTCTAAATCGGCATCGGAGGCTTTGCGCAAAATTGGACTGAAATTTCCATTGAGCGGCACCTTGCGTTTTTTCATCTGGAGTTTCACCAGCTCGCCGCTTAATGAAATCCTGCCTACATCATATCCGGAGTCAGTTTCTACGCAAACCATATCGCCGGTCATGACATCCAGACCCTTGCTATTGATGTAAAAACCTTTTCGAACGCCGTTTTTGAAACTAATTTCGTGAATAGTAAATCGTTGAGAAACAGGCACAGGCATGGCCCTGAGCCAATCATACGTATTGAGCTTATTGCAACCGCCGGTGGCGCAGTGCCCATTACTTTTGCATCCGGCAGGCGACCCATTTTGGGTACCTGTAGCACATCCTGCACAACTCATTTCCGCTCAAATTTATTTATAGAGCCCATCGATCATAGAAAGGCTGCGTTGTCTGAATTTGTTTATTGAACTGCCTGAGCAGCACAACCGAAACGTACGACATCATGATCTTACCGTTAACGTTACGTTCTACAAAGTAAATGCATTTATCAAACAATTCAAGCATAGCCATCAGTCGCTCAACGCCCAACACCTTACCGAGGCCTTCTGCCGTGCGACGTTCTGCCTCTGTGAGGCGGGTCAATTGCGGCGCCCCGGTTTCCAGCAGGAGCACCTCCCTGAAAAAGTGCAGGCAATATCGAAAGAAGTTCTTTTGTTGTTCGCGCGAAAGCTTTAAAAACTGGTCATTCCAGGCAAAAATTTGCTTGACGTGCTGCCTGAAACACGGTTCCATCCACTCCCTGATCATCACAGCGTTGGCATTTTCATGCGCATCTATGAGGTCAATTGCCTCCTGCAGATTTCCACCGGCAAGCGCCGCCAAACTCGTTGCAGCATTGGGCGCTACCTCCCATACTTCCTGCAAATAGTGAGCCACATCGGCATCCGGAAGGCGCGGAAATTTGACGATTTGCACCCTCGACAGAATCGTATTGATAATGCGTTCTGCGTCGTGGGCTACCAAAATGAACAGGGTGTTATCGGGCGGTTCTTCCAGGAGTTTGAGGAGGCGGTTACCCTCTTCCCGCAAGTATTCCGGCAGCCACAGGATTTGAATTTTATAGATGCCCTCATAGTTTTTGAGCGAAAGTCGCCGCAAAATATCCTGACATTCCTTGCTGGTGATATTACCCTGTTTATTGGTTTCGGTAAGTGAGTTTATCCAGTAATTATAATTGGCATAAGGCGTTTCCTCAGCAAATACGCGCCATTCAGGCATCCAATCGGCACACAGCTCATGGTCATCATCTTTGATAAACGGGAAGGTGAAATGCAAATCCGGATGAATCAGCTTCTTGGTTTTGATACAGCTCGGACATTTCCCGCAGGAATCAGCAGAGGTGGTGCCATCGTCGAGGGTAATGTCCTGCTTATCCTCACAGTTTACATACTGGGCAAAAGCCAGCGCCATCGCCAGGTTACCGCACCCTTCAGGGCCCAGAAACAGCAGAGCGTGGCTCACACGGTTTTCCGCAACCGAGCGTATCAGCTGGTTTTTAATGAGCGATTGCCCTATGACTTCACGAAAAAACACCCGGTTACGATAAGGTTATGTTTGGATAGATTACTGAACACCAAGATACTTCAACAAAGCGTCATTGATAGGATCGGCTGCCGGTGTAAACACATCGATAAGTTTGCCTTCTTCATTACACAAGAATTTTTGGAAATTCCATGCGATATGGGCATTAGCGCCGCTTTCGAGTGGTTGACCGGTAAGCCATTTAAATACAGGGTTGGCCTGAGCACCTATCACCTCACTTTTTGAGGCCAGCGGAAAAGTGACACCATATTTATAGGAACAAAAATTCCTGATTTCTTTATCTGTTCCCGGTTCCTGTTCGCCAAAGTCGTTGCTCGGGAAGCCTACAATGGCAAGTTTATCGGCATATAATTCGTGTAATTCCTGCAATTGCTTGTATTGATCTGTATACATGCAATCACTGGCTGTATTTACAATCAGTACTTTTTTTCCGGCATATTGAGAGAAGTCAATTACACCACCATCAATAGCAGGATACCGGAAATCGTGTAGTGTTGAACCATTCGTCGTCATCATCCGAGGTAAAATTACAGGTTTTTAACAACCTTTGTATGAAATATCGTGTTATGTCAGGTATGAAGGCAACAGTTATTCGCAGAGCCACTTTTAATGCAGCGCATCGTTTACATAATCCCGCCTGGAGTGAGGAAAAAAATGCCGCCGTTTTTGGGTTGTGTAATAATCCGAAATATCACGGACATAATTATACCTTATTCGTTCACATCACCGGCGAGATAAATCCGGATACCGGTTATGTAATGGATTTAAAAGTGGTTCAGGATATGATTAAAGAATTGGTCATTGAACCCTTCGACCATCAGAATCTGAATTTAGATGTGCCTGCATTTGCCAACCTGATTCCTTCTGCTGAAAATATTGCGCGCATTATTTACGACAGGTTCAGGGCGGCGCTGGATGATCAATTTGTTGTAAAAATAGTGTTGCACGAAACAGAAAATAATTTTGTTTCGTATCCCGCTGAGTAACTTTCCATTTATTGTATTCCCGTATTTCCCTGAGCCAAAGGTATGCCCAGTTTGTGTTGCATCAATCCTGCAATACCGTCGGCACGTTGTTTCATCAAATCCGCACGTGGACCGCGATACAGCTGATCTACAACCGTATGAAAATGCAATAACCAACGCGAAAAATGTTGTGCCGTTAAAGGCGATTTTTCATGCAAACCGAAATGCGGTGCCATGGCATTTCGGGTATAGGTGATGGTGCCTAAAACCGTAGCTTCCCAAAAATCAATAATTAAAGGCGTGTGTGTTTCCCAATTGATACGGGCCACTTCATCAAATATATAACCGAGCTCAGGGTCCTTTCTTACCAGATCATAAAATGTGGTAATGATTTGAGTAATATCAGACCGGTCGCGAATATCCGTTTTTGCAATACAAGCCATATGTCAGTGCTGTTTATGGTTAAACGAGAAAGATTGCTGCAAGTGCAACCACTGCCTGTTACAAAGGTACCCCAATTCGCCTGAAGAGATGTATTTATTTTTGGGAATAGCAGCAATGGTAGGGATGTTGTAAATCACTTGCGTGTATCCATCACCACAAGATGCCTCTGCACAGAGCAAATAAACAAATTAGGACATTGTCCAGGCGTCCGGATGACTGTTTTGTATTGGATAGATTTTACCGAAATAATCAGAGTGACTAATAATATATGCAATCGTCGCGAAACATGCGGTTAACGAAGCTTATATACACCTTAACCTTTTTTAACTTTGACGCTCAAATTTACTTGCAGCAACCTGTGTTAAGTATGTAAATTTGTAGCCCTTTTTAGTGCGATAAGACCAAACCTTAAGAATTATGGATGCAGCGATATCTACCGATATCAGGGAATTAAATGAACGGATTCATCAGGAGAGTGCCTTTATAGATTTATTGCGATTAGAAACCTCAAAGGCTATTGTTGGTCAGAAATACATGATTGACAGGCTATTGCTGGGATTATTGTCGCAGGGGCATATTTTATTGGAAGGCGTTCCCGGACTGGCAAAAACCTTAGCTATCAAAACACTGGCCTCTGCCATTGATGCCAAATTTGCCCGGATACAGTTTACACCAGATTTATTGCCGGCAGATTTAATAGGCACGATGATTTACAATCAGAAGGATAACAACTTCAGTGTGCGCAAAGGACCAATTTTTGCGAATTTCATTTTAGCGGATGAAATTAACCGCGCCCCTGCCAAAGTGCAAAGCGCCCTTCTGGAAGCGATGCAAGAAAAGCAGGTAACAATTGGCGAAACAACCTTTAAACTGGAAGAACCATTTCTGGTATTGGCCACACAAAATCCGATAGAACAGGAAGGTACTTATCCGTTGCCGGAAGCACAGATCGACCGATTTATGCTGAAGGTTGTTATCAGCTATCCGGAGAAGGAAGAAGAAAAACAAATTATTCGTCAAAACGTTAGCGGTACACTTCAGGCTATTTCTCAGATAATTAAACCGGAAGAAATTTTACGTGCGCGCAATTTGGTTCGTGAAGTTTACATGGATGAGAAGATAGAAAACTATATTCTGGATATTGTTTCCGCCACGCGTAATCCGGAGTTACACAAACTCGCCAAATTAAAACATCTCATTGCATATGGCGGCTCACCGCGTGCATCTATAAATCTGGCACTTGCAGGCAAAGCCTATGCATTTATTAAACGCAGAGGTTATGTTATTCCGGAGGATATCCGTTCTGTTTGTCAGGATGTTTTACGCCACCGCATTGGATTAACATACGAAGCTGAAGCTGAAAATATCACCGCTGAAGATATTATTGCAGAGATACTGAATGTTGTAGAAGTGCCATAAACACCACACGTGTCCTATGGATAAAGCGACCTTGCTGAAGAAAGTCCGGCTCATAGAGATCAAAACAAAAGGGATCTCACAAAATATTTTTTCTGGCGAATATCATTCTGCCTTCAAAGGCCGTGGTATGAGTTTCAGTGAGGTTCGTGAATATACGTATGGTGATGATGTGCGGAATATCGAGTGGAATGTTACAGCCCGCATGAATCATCCGTTTGTGAAGGTGTATGAAGAGGAGCGGGAATTAACGGTGATGCTGTTAATTGATATTAGTCGCTCCGCCTTTTTCGGCACACAGGTGCAAACAAAAAATGCACTGATTACAGAAATTGCGGCCGTGTTGAGTTTTTCCGCAATTAATAATAATGATAAGGTGGGTGTTATTTTATTTACTGACCGTATAGAAAAATTCATTCCGCCCAAAAAAGGGAAAACGCATATTCTGCGTATCATCAGCGATTTATTAGAAACAGAACCAAAAGGCAAAGGCACAGATATTGCCGCTGCGTTGGATTATTTTAATCACGTCGTGAAAAAGCGCAGTATTGCATTTGTATTCAGCGATTTTTTTGACCGCCAATACGAGAAGCCCCTGCAAATAGCTGCGCGTAAGCATGATGTAATCGGGGTACATATTCACGACAAGCGGGAAGAAGAAATGCCTCGTGCAGGCATTATACGCATGTATGATGCCGAAACCGAAACCTTGCAATGGGTGGATACCCACGATGCAAAAACGCGTCAGGCTTATGCGTCGTATTTCAGAGAAAGTGTGCAGTATTTCCGCCAAACCTTTTTGAAAAGCGGTGCAGATACCATCAGCATTCACAGCCAAAAACCATATATCAACGAGTTACACGGTTTTTTTAGAAAACGGATGATGTTGAGATAAGATGAAGAAACTGGTAACATATTGCTGTGCATGTTTGGCAACAACAAGTTTGTTTGCGCAAGCTCAATTGCAGGTTAAAACAGACAAGGATCAATATTTAATAGGCGATTATATTCATGTTACCATCACGATTACCGGCAACCAGAAGTCAACTTTCTTTTGGCCTGAAGCTGAGTCGGTAATGCCATTTGAATTAGTATCAGAAAATCCCATCGATACCGTAATAAACGGCAGCAACGTGATCCTGACCAAAAGTATGGTTGTGAGCATGTATGAGCCGGGTGATGCTTATTTCCCACAAATACAAATACCCTATCAACAAAAAAATGACACTACCCGATATGTGTTACAATCTGATTCAATCGGATTACGCATACAGGGTATTGATGTGGATACTACACAAAATATCAAACCGATTTTGGATGTTTTAGATGTTTCGGTTAAAAAGAATATTTGGTTGTGGATAGCTATTTGCCTGGGCGCACTTGCGCTCATAGGTTTGGCGATATGGTACTTTGTCTTACGCAAAAAGCCTGAAGTGCAAGTGGTGAAACCAGAACGTAAAGTAACCATTACAGAAAAGTATTTAGTGCAGTTGCAGGCTTTGGAAGAGAGAAAACTCTGGCAACAGAATCAACGCAAATTATATTATTCAGAATTGACAGCTATTTTGCGTCAATATATTGAAGAAAGGTTTTCTGTTTCCACTATGGAACATACCAGCGATGAAATTATCAGTCAGGCATCGCGTCATCCGGAATTGCGCCATTTTATCGCAGACCTTGAATATGTTTTATCGCTGGCTGATATGGCGAAATTTGCGAAATCACATCCATTAGCTGATGAAAATATCAGAGCAATGGAAATGGTGCGCAGTTTTGTGCAGCAAACACCTGTTATTGAATCCGTAAATCCTGAGGCATAATGGATTGGATTACTGACATACAATTTGCTGACCCCTGGTTCTTTTTATTGCTGTTGGGCATACCCCTTTACCTGTATCTGCGCAAACGCATAGAGCGCAATCGATTTGTAAGATTGCGCATGAGCACTTTAGAAGGTGTCTCAAAAAAACCAACGGGCCGGGTAAGGTTTATGTTTTTACTGCCTGTTTTTCGCTTACTTACTTATATCTGTATTGTTATTGCCCTTGCGCGTCCACAAACGCATTTTTCGAATTCAAGGTTATATTCGGAAGGCATTGATATTATGTTGTCGCTGGATGTATCACCGAGTATGTACGCCATAGATTTTAAGCCAAATCGCATGGAGGCGGCAAAGGTGGCTGCACAGTCATTTATTGATGCGCGTCCGAACGACCGTATTGGATTAGTTGTATTTGCCGGAGAAGCTTTTACACAATGCCCTGCTACGCTTGATCATAATTTATTGAAGGCCCAGGTTGAACAGGCCGATAACTGGTATTTAAAAGATGGCACTGCCATTGGTGATGGCTTATTTATGGCGGTAAACCGTTTAGCAGATAGTACCAATCCCGGGCAAAAAGTCATTATTTTATTAACTGACGGGGTACGTATTGGCGGTAAATTTTCGCCTCTGGATGCCGCACAGGCTGCTAAGCAATTAAATATTCGGGTGTATACGATTGGAGTGGGTTCAAAAAGCAATTCACCTATTCCGGTGGTTGATAAAAATGGACGCAGAATTTTCGAATTAGATCCACGCATTTCCTATGATGAACCCATGATGCAGGAAATTGCCCAAATGACAGGCGGAACACATTTCAAAGCCAGTTCTCCTGAATCACTTATTGACGTTTATCAGGAAATTGACAAAATAGAAAAACAAAAAATAGCCGTAGATATAACTAGGAGAAACGAAGAACACTACTTTTATTTCGCACTCGTTGCGGTTATTTTATTATTTGCAGAAATGTTGCTTTCACACACTTTATTTCGTTCGCTGACATAATGGCTTTTGAACATCCATACATATTATACTTGCTCGGAGCCATTCCTGTGTTGATATTAAGCTTCTTATTATATCTGCGCTGGCGTAAGCTTACCATGCAGAAATTCGGTGATCCTGAGATAGTTAAACAATTGATGGACAGCCCATCGCCTGTACGTAAGTGGATTAAGTTTTCTTTGCTATTAAGTGCGCTGATTTGTTTTATAATTGGTTTAGCCAATCTGCGTGTAGGTTCAAAAAAAGAAAAGGTAACCGGAGAAAGTGCTGAAATCATCATTTGTTTTGATGTGTCCAACAGTATGTTGGCTGAGGATGTCAAGCCAAATCGTTTAGCGCAATCCAAGTTTATGGTAGCGCAGTTAATCGATAAACTCGCCGCTAATAAAATCGGACTTATCGTATTTGCCGGTAACAGTTATGTGCAAATGCCACTTACCCATGATGCGAGAGCCGCGCTGATGTATTTAGATGGTATTACTACCGGCAGTGTGCCAACACAGGGCACGGCTATTGGCAGTGCTATCGAAACAGCATTACAGGAATTTAAGGAAGGCGGCACAGATGACGAACGCAAGGGCCGGGCAATCATTATCGTTACCGACGGCGAGAGTCATGATGAAAATGCGGTAGAGATGGCAAAACAGGCTGCCGCCATGCAAATCAAAATTATCACCCTGGGCGTTGGCACATCGGAAGGCGCACCTATTCCTATACGGAGAAACGGAATGATTGACGGATTTAAAAAAGACCGCGCAGGTAATGTTGTATTGACCCGGTTAAACGAACCACTAATGTCAAATCTGGCCGCTGAAGCTGATGGTGAATATCGTAATATTGCACAAGGGAAACAGGTGATATCGGATGTAGCGGAGATTATTGATGGTTTAGACAAAACAAAAGACGGAGAATATGCCTACAGCGATTACGCCAATCATTTCCAGCTGTTTTTAGGCATTGGACTGCTTCTTTTAATAATTGAATATTTACTGAGTGACCGCAAACCTGATTGGGTGAAAAAAATAAACCTGTTTGAGCAACATGAAAACTAAAGTATTATTTACAGGCATATGCTGGATGTTTTTATTGCCGCTAAGTGCACAAACGGCTCAACAAAATATTGCAGCAGGTAATGAAAAATACCGTCAGCAGGACTACACAGGTGCGCAATCGCACTACGAGCAGGCTACCAGCACGGTTGAAGGCACCTACAACCTGGGAAATGCATTATATAATCAACAAAAGTATGAGCAGGCTGCCGAAAAATTTTCACAGGCAGCACAAATGGCAACAGACAGCAAAACCAGAGGCGGTGCTTACCACAATTTAGGTAACGCCATGTTACAACAAAAAAAATATCAGGAAAGTATAGATGCTTATAAAAAAGCTTTGCGCGATAATCCCGAAAATGCTGATACCAAATACAACTTGTCATATGCCCAGCAAATGTTGAAAAAGCAGCAGCAGGAACAACAGCAGCAACAAGACAAAAAGAAAAAAGACGAGCAAAAGCAGGACCAGCAGAAAAAACAACAACAAGACCCTCAACAGCCAGACAATAACAAACAAAATGAACCTAATCCGAAAGACATGTCGAAAGACGAGTTAGACCGGGTATTAAAATCATTAAATGAAGATGACAAAGCTGTTCAGGATAAAATCAACAAACAGAAATCAAAACCGGTTAGCGGCGATCCGGAAAAAGATTGGTAATATGCGTATTACAGGTATTTGGCTTATTTTATTCTTTCTGACTGCGCATGTATCTGCACAAACCAGTTTCAAGGCGACAGTCAGCAAGCAGTCGTTAGGTGTATCAGAGCGTTTCCAATTACAGTTTACCATTACCGGAGGAAATAACCTGGCAGATTTCAGGCCACCTTCATTATCAGATTTTATAGTGCTGGGCGGGCCTAATCAGTCAAATAAAACAAGTGTATCCACCAGCGGCGTTGTGCAAACATTTACCCTGAGTTACATTCTCCAACCTAAAACTACAGGTACATTTACCATTGGTGCTGCTTATATTAAGTCTGATAATAAAACATATAGTACGCAGCCGCTTAAAGTTGAAGTAACAAATGCGCCCGCACCTACATCCAAAGGCAATCAAAATACAACAGGCAATTCTGGAAATGAAGATATCACTACTTTCCTGCGCGACAATATCCTGATCAAAACAGAAATCAGCGATAATGAGGTGTATGTGGGCGAATCGTTTAATGTTTCGCTAAAACTTTGCATTCCCGACGATGGCCGCATTTATAGTTTTAAAGGATTTCAAAATATTAAATCCTCGGCCTATGATGGCTTTTACAGCGAGGATGTGAGTTTTCAGGAAGAGTCATTGAAACGGGAAGTAATTAATGGAAAAACATATAACACCACTATTTTCAAACGCGATGTTTTAACGCCTCAACGCAGTGGCAATTTAATACTGGACCCGTTTACGGCTGATGGTGTGTTCACGGTAAAAGTAAAATCTCAAAAGAAAAGCACGGGCGATCCATTTCAGGACATGCTCAATGAATATTTTGGAAATCCATTTGTAAATACGCAGGATTTTTATGTGCCATTAGCTTCCAAAACACTTGCCGTTCAGGTAAAAGAATTGCCCTCAGGCGCGCCAGCTGATTTTAATGGTGCGGTAGGAAAATTCAGTATGAAAACCCAAATCAGCAGCACGCATCCCCTTACAGATGAGCCGCTTACTTACCGCATTACGATATCCGGTTCAGGAAACCTGCAACTTTTTCCTGCGCCTACTTTAAATCTGCCACCAGGCTGGGAAACGTATGACCCTAAAGTCATCGAATCGCCGGGACAAAAAACTTTTGAATTTCCGCTGATTGCACGATCTCCGGGAAAATTCACTTTGTCGCCATACAGCTGGTCGTATTTTGATCCTGCAGGAAAAAAGTATGTTACCATACAAGCTGAAACCTATCCGGTTGAAGTAACACCCGGACCGGGATATAATCCGAATGCCAACACATTTACCGGTAATAAAGAAAAAGTTGAAACATTAGGTGAAGACATTCGGTTTATTCAAAAAGATGCGCCTGCCTATGGCGACACCCGAAAAAATATATCCAGCATAACCTTGTTTCTGCTTACCTGCATTCCGGTTTTTGGAGGCATTGCATTAACCGTATTTACTTCGAAGCAAAGAAAAATGAACCGCGATGTAAAGGCAGTTCGTGCAGCAGGTGCTAATTCCGCAGCCAAAAAGCGACTGAATCAGGCTTCGATGTATTTACAGCAAAAACAATCCCGTGCCTTCTACGACGAAACCATTCGTGCTTTGTGGGGATACCTGAGCGATAAGTTGCATATTCCGCAACATAATTTATCGAAGGAAACGATGCATACCGTTTTACTGGAAAAAAACATTTCGGAGTCCACTATCCAATTGTTTCTGAAAACAATTGACACATGCGAGATGTCTGTATTTTCTCCGCAGGTGCAGGAAGAACAAATGCAGGAAGTATATCAGGCTGCAACACATTGTATTGAATCACTCGAAAAAGAATTGCGATGAAAGGCGTTATTATAGCATTATGCATATGGTGCCTGCAACTACCTTTGCACGCAGCCGATGAACAACCTCAGGTTACTGAAATTGATACTACGTCATTTGCCTATGCCAATGTGATGTATGAAAAAGGTGAATTCAAAAAAGCAGCAAGCACCTACGCCTCTTTGATTGAACGCAATGGCAACAGCGCAACCCTCTATTACAACCTGGGTAATTGTTATTATCGCCTGCAAATGACCGGACCGGCAATTCTGGCTTATGAACGCGCCTTATTACTTCAACCCGGAAACCACGATGCTTCGTATAATTTAGAATTAGCTAACCGCAGAACGCGTGATGAAATTAATAGTAAACCCGAATCCCTATTTCGCATAGGCTGGAGAAATTTTACTACCATAACACATGCAAGAGCATGGGGCATTTGTGCGATTATTTTCTTTTGGATAGCCTTTGCGGGATGGGCTGTTTATCAGCTGCCAAAATTCCGTGCCTGGCAACGGTATGGATTTTTTAGTGCACTTACCGCAGTGCTTCTGGGCCTCATATGCTTAAGCGCAGCGCTTGGCCGAAATGCATACGATGCCGGTAATTCTTATGGCATAGTGATGAGCCCGAGTGCTATCATTAAAAGTGAGCCATCAGAAACCAGCACTAACCTTGCTTTAATTCACGAAGGATTTAAACTGGCCATATTGAAAGCAAATCAAGACTGGACAGAAGTGAGTATGCCTGATGGCACCAGAGGCTGGGTGCACAACAATGATTACGAGCGCATAGATCCTTTTTAAACCGGGATAATATTTGCAGCCAACATAAAGCTGAAAAATCCGGTCAGATAGCCCAAATACACTTCACGTTCGCTATGTGCCTTCAGCGCAAGTCTGGCAGTGCCTACGCAACCGGCAATCAAAACCGCGCCGAGCAAAACCGGAAAGGCGTTCACCATCGAATAGGGAAATAATACCAAAACAAGTGCAATCAAACCACCTGCACCTGTTGTGTGCATGCTCACCTTGATCACTAAAATATTGATGAGAAAATCTACAAAAAGGGCAATCGTTGAACCGAGTAAAATATAGGTGAGTTGCGTATTAAATCCTTCCTTAAAAAACACTACAGTTGCCCATATATAGAAAAAGCCACTCGTGATATAGGGTATAATGCGTTCCTGACGGTCATATACATTTACGGTATTGACAAATTTTAATCTGATTAACAGAAAAATAGTGAATGCAGGAAAGCCGAAAGTAAGCACCGCTATTCTGATAAGGGTAAGTTCATTTACATGCGGATCAGAAAATGCATACGGATTTGCCCACATGGCAAATAAGGTACCGTATAATGGCATCAACAGTGGCACAAACACAATACTGAAAAAATGCCCGAATATCTTTTTTATCATAATTCCTTTCTTAACCTCGCCACCGGTATGTCGAGTTGTTCGCGATACTTGGCTACGGTACGACGGGCGATGTTATAACCGCGTTTGCGCAAATCATCCATTAACTCCTGATCGCTCAGCGGATTCTTTTTGTCTTCACCCTCAATGAGTTCGGATAATATTTTTTTCACTTCGCGGGTACTCACCTCTTCACCCGATTCGGTGGAAAGCGATTCGCTGAAGAAATATTTCAATGCATATGTACCAAATTCGGTTTGCACGTATTTGCTGTTGGCTACGCGACTTACTGTAGAAATATCCAGTCCGGTTTTTTCGGCAATATCCTTTAAAATCATCGGATTTAATTGCGTTTCATCACCGGTCAGGAAGAAATCATATTGATGCACCATGATTTCGTACATTGTGCTAAACAAGGTATGCTGACGTTGTTTAATCGCATCAATAAACCATTTTGCCGCGTCTATTTTCTGTTTGATAAACAGTATCGCTTCTTTTTGTTTCTTGTCTTTATCCTTGCTGCGCTTGTAGTCCACCATCATATCTACAAAATCCCGGCTTACGCGCAGTTCAGGAGCATTACGTGCATTTAATTTGAGTTCAAGCTGGCCGTTATTATTCACAATGGTGAAATCCGGAATGATATAGGTATACATCGAACCGGCATCTTCGCGCGCACTGCCACCCGGTTTTGGGTTCAGGCGGGTGATTTCGGTAATAACCGGTTTTAAATCATCATCATCGATGCGCAGGTGCTTCGATAATTTTTCGTAATGTTTTTTAGTAAACTCATCAAAATAATTTTCCAGCACATGAATGGCCAGTTTAATTACTTTGGTTTGCGTTTTGCGTTCCAGTTGTAATAACAAACATTCACGCAAATCTCGCGCAGCTACTCCCGGCGGGTCGAATCCCTGAATTAAATCCAGTAAATCTAAAATCTCCGGTTCTTCCGTTATCACATTTTGTGAAAACGCTAAATCATCTACAATGGCAGAAATTTCGCGACGCAAATAGCCATCGTCATCAATGCTGCCTAATATTTGTTGTGCAATTTTTTCCTGACGTTCATCCAACTCGCACATGCCGAGTTGCTTGGATAAATTCTCATGAAAAGTATCCGTTACCGCATAAGGCACGGTTTTGTTTTCATCCTCATCATCGCCATAACTATCGTCGCGGGTTTTGTAATCGGCCACATCATCTTCTCCGATATAATCATCCAAATCCAATTCTTCGCTATCGCGGGTTTCTTCACCTTCGCCGCCGCTGTCATCATCACCCTTTTCTTCATCTCTGAACACATCATCCAAAGAGGATGCGTCCTGATCTTCGCGTTCACCCTCTTCCAGCGCCGGATTTGCCTCCAACTCTTCCTTGATGCGTTGCTCAAGCTGGTCGGTAGGCACCTGCAGCAGTTTCATGAGCTGAATCTGCTGCGGCGATAACTTCTGCAGGAGTTTTTGACTTAAACGCTGATTTAACATAAGGCCTCAAATTTACGGTGATTTTTGATGCGGTGACCAACTTTTTGCCATTGTATGAATGCTAATTATTTGCTATCGGAAAAGCGCCATAGGGCCTGTAAACCAGCAAAATTCATCGTAATTTTGCCCTTCGTTACAAATTTTAGGTATGTCGATAGAGAAATTTCAATATATCCGGTCCTTACAGGCTCATGAGGGGCAGATGGTAACCATCAAAGGCTGGGTGAGCAACAAACGCGATAGTAAGGGATTGGTGTTTCTGATTATGCGCGATGGCAGTGGATTTGCCCAGTGTGTGGTGGATGCCGCCCAGGTGAGTGAAGAAATCTTCGAGCGCGCAAAACGCCTGACGATGGAAAGCTCCTTGTCGCTGCAGGGCACTGTTGTAAAAGATGAGAAGCAAATTGGCGGCTACGAAATCCGCGTAACCGATCTGGAAATTATCCAGGTAGCACAGGAATATCCCATCGCTAAAAAAGAGCATGGCGTCGAGTTTTTGGTTGAAAACCGTCACCTCTGGCTGCGCAGTCGCAAGCAATGGGCGATGATGCGTGTGCGCAACCGGGTCATTTTTGCCATTCATACCTTTTTTCAGCAAAATGATTTTTTGCAGATGGATGCGCCTATTTTCACCGGAAATGCTTGTGAGGGCACCTCAACGTTATTTGAAACCGATTTTTATGGCCGTCCTGCTTATTTGAGTCAGAGCGGACAATTATATGGTGAAGCCCTGGCGATGGCGCATGGCAAGATTTATACCTTCGGGCCTACTTTCCGTGCAGAAAAATCAAAAACACGCCGTCACCTGTCAGAATTCTGGATGATAGAACCGGAAATGGCTTTTTACGACCTCGATATGAATATGGATTTAATTGAGGCGTTTTTAAAATACGTAGTGCAGGATGTTACCGCACATTGTAAAGAGGAATTAGAAATTCTGGAACGCAATACCGCTTTCCTCGAAAATGCGGTTGCGTTAAAATTCCCACGCATACACTATGATGATGCCGTGGCGATGATACGTGGAGAAAAAGATGTAGATGGCAAAAACAGTATCAAACTGTTAGAACAAGATTTAGCCGACATCAAAGCACGCATTGCAGAAATTGAAAAAGAAATAGCAGACCGCGAAGCGAAAATCAGCGGTGGCAGTTTAAAGCAAGGTGAAATCAATTTTAACCGCAATAAAATTGACACCCTGAAAAATGAAGTAAAAGAATTGGAAGAGAAAGCCAATAATATTCCGCAATGGTTAAACAGTGCGCTCAACTTCGAGCATGGAAATGATTTTGGAGGAAGTGATGAAACCGTGCTCACCCGGATGTTTAACTGTCCGGTGATGGTTTACAACTGGCCGGCTGCCGTAAAAGCCTTTTATATGAAGCGCGACCCGAAAGATCCGCGTTATGTAAAAGGTGTTGACGTATTAGCTCCCGAAGGTTATGGCGAAATTGTGGGTGGTGCTGAGCGCGAAGACAATTACGAGCTCTTATTAGAACGCATCAACCACGAGCAATTACCGGTGGAAGCATTTGACTGGTATCTCGACTTACGCAAATACGGCACAGTTCCACATGCAGGATTCGGGCTAGGTTTGGAGCGTATGGTGATGTGGATCAGCGGCGGTCAGCATATCCGCGAAGCGATTCCGTTTCCGCGTTTTTATGGACGTTTGGAACCATAAATTCAACTTGCAAATATTTTTTGAAATCCGCAGCGAGAGTTGCGGATTTTTTTATCTGCCACTTCAACCGGGCAACAACAAAATGGGTGCTAACGCATCGACTCTAAATTGCAAAGGTGCCAAAGTCGATGATGTTTGATCTCCTGTCATGTCCGAAATTGACATGGACGGTCTCCAAACTGCCCAAATTCACCAAATAATCTGTATCTTAGACATACCATGAAATGATAAAAAGGGCTTCTATGCCCTGAATCAGACCAACACACGCATCAGTTAGCGAATATGTATCAACTATAAATACAACCACATGAAACAAATCTACCTGATTACTGTAATGATTTTATTTAGCCTTCAAGCCAGGGCACAGTATTTTGAACAATATTTTGACGGAGCTGATACATCAGACTATAATTCTGTTAAAGTTGAGATTGAGCCTGATAGTCAAAATATTTGGCAAATCGGACCACCGCAAAAAACATTGTTTTATAGTGCCTCTACGGTTCCGAATGCCATTATTACAGACACGCTAAATACCTATCCGACAAATGACACTTCCAGATTTATTACAAAGGTCGCTATTTGGGAAACCTGGGGGATCTTCGCCTTACAATGGAATCAAAAAATTGATATGGATGCTGGTCTTGACGGCGGTATGATAGAATTTTCGATTGACGCAGGAAGCACATGGGAGAATTGTATAAATAACCCATACGTATATAATTTTTATGGATTCGACCCTGAAAATATCGACACTTTACCCGGTGGGGAATTTGTCTTTAGTGGCACAGATACCACATGGAGAAACATCTGGCTGTGTTTTGACTATTCCTGGCTATGGGATTTTATGGGAGGTGACACAGTTATGTTCAGGTACACATTTATTTCGGATTCTGTTGACAATACCCGGGATGGATGGATGATTGATAATTTAATCAATCAAATGACTTTTGCGCATACCATCGCTACACCGGAGTTACATGCTTATTTAAATGTATTCCCAAATCCAAGCAATGACATTATCACAGTGCAATTGGCAAAACGGAATGAATACCATATCATTGAAAATATGGAGCTCATCGATCAAACCGGAAAAGTAGTGGCCACTTGGTCCCATATACCTACTAAATTCTGGTTTGATACGCGTCAATTTCCGGGTGGTATGTATCTCTTGAAAGTAAAATCCAATATTAAAACCGAAACCATTCCTATAGTTATTGCAGGTAAATAGTCATGCGTAAAATCGGGTATTTAACCGTTTTCATTTCTATTTTTTTACTCGGATTTCTATACAAATCCGATACAACACCCTACCCATTTACTGAACTGCCCTTATTTCCGGAGATGCCTGTAGCCAAACATAATCCGGTAACGATAGAAGGTGCACTACTCGGAAAGTATTTGTTTTACGACCCCATCCTCAGTAGCGACAGCACCATTTCATGCGCCAGTTGTCATAAGCAGCAATATGCATTTAGCGATGCACCAAATTCGTTTAGCACAGGTAGAAACGGGGTGCTTATGCGTCGAAATACAATGCCTCTGTTCAATTTGGCCTGGTATCCTGCATTTTTCTGGGATGGTCGGGCTGGTGACATAGAAGAACAAGTATTTCATCCGGTAAGGGCTTACGATGAAATGAATCTTGATTGGGAAATAGCCTCGAAAAGGCTGAAACAGAATAGCTTTTATACACCTTTATTCAAACAGGCATTTGGCACCACTAAAATTGATAGCACACATATTGCATATGCCATCGCGCAATTTATGCGCACATTACTATCGTATCAATCAAAATATGATCGAGTGCTGGCAGGACAAGAATATTTATCTCCTGATGAATATGCGGGATTTGTCTTGATGAATGATCAATCTAAAGGCGACTGTTTGCATTGTCATAGTACTGATGGCAGCGTGCTAGGTACAGACCTACGATTTAGTAACAATGGACTGGATGCAATCAGCAATCCTTTGTCTTATTCTGATCCGGGCAGAGGGGCAATAACAGGAAAAGCTTCTGATTATGGCACCTTCATTATTCCATCTTTGAGAAATGTGGTGCTTACCGCACCCTATATGCACGATGGTCGTTTTAGCACATTGGAGGATGTATTGGATTTTTATTCTGAGGGTATCCAAATGAGTGTAAATATTGATTCAAAAATGCAATACGCACATCAAGGTGGCGTTAACTTGACACATTTGGAAAAACAGCAGATTATATCATTTTTATATACACTAACTGATAGCAGCTTTATAAATAATCCGGAGTTTAGTAATCCGTTTGAAAAACTTCATTAATTTGTATGCATAATATACATTCTATACAACCGCAAAATTTTCAACTCACCACATATTGAAATTTAGCGCGCAAGTCACCCCCTACCCGGCAAAACGAGGCACATTTCCCTTCAACATCGTATCTTAGTTGCACAAAAGACCAGCACATGAATACCATACCTACGGTAAATTTTGCCGATTTTGTTTCCGGTGATCCGGCGCGTAAAGCACATTTTGTTCAGGCCCTGGGAAAAGCCTACCAGGAAGTAGGTTTTGTTGCCGTGCAGAATCACGGTATCGACCAGCAATTGGTTGATGGCTTCTATCAGGCTGTTGAGCAGTTTTTTGCATTGCCTGACGACATTAAAAGTAAATATGAAATACAAGGATTAGCCGGACAGCGCGGGTTTACTTCCTTCGGAAAAGAACACGCCAAACAAAGCAGCGCCGGCGATTTGAAAGAATTCTGGCAAACCGGTCAAACCGTGGAAGACGGGGAGGTAATCAGCGAATACTATCCGCCCAATGTGCAGGTTGATGAATTGCCTGCATTTAATACGCTCGGCTTTCAATTGTATCGCAATTTTGAGCATACGGGAAAATATCTGTTGCGGTCGCTCGCTTTGTTTCTGGATTTGGAAGAAACCTATTTCGACGATAAAATCCACAACGGGAATTCCATTTTACGTGCCATTTATTACCCGCCCATTACATCAGAACCGGCTTCTGCCATCAGGGCCGAACAGCATGAGGATATTAATTTGATTACCCTGCTCGTGGGCGCCTCTGCTGACGGATTGGAAGTAATGGACACCAACGGTCAATGGGTTCCGGTAAAAACTGCCCCCACCGAAATCGTGGTAAACGTGGGTGATATGCTCCAGCGACTGACCAATAACGTATTGCGGTCGACCACCCACCGGGTGGTAAATCCGCCACGTGAAAGATGGCATACGGCCCGTTATTCCATCCCGTTTTTCCTGCATCCGAAATCGGAAGTGCGCCTCGATTGCCTGCCGGGCTGCGTGTCTGACAGCAACCCGTTACAATTTGCACCGATTTCTGCCGGCGAATATCTCGACGAACGCCTGCGCGAAATCGGACTAAAAAAATAATATCAACGGGAATTGGGTAGCCGAAAAAACAGTTTACCTTTGTCAGCACACCGCAATCGGTTAACACAATTGAACCTTTATCTTATGCAAAAAGTTTTCGTTTTCATCTGCGCGATTATTATCGCTTCCACCACATCACACGCACAAACCGGATTACATATTGGCGCTCAGGGCGGATTCAACAGCGTTTGGATTCTGAACCAAAATAATTACGGATTTCAGGAACTGGACTACAGTCGGAAATTCGGTTTTTTGGCAGGCGCTTCTGTGGGGTATAATTTTGAAGAAACCTTAGGATTTCAGGTAGATCTGAATTACGCCACCATGGGTCAGGATTATTTCGATTTATCCAAAGATTTCTGCAACATCGACAACGATGGCGATAACAAACCGGATAAAGTTGAAACATTCCGCTATGTTGATTTAAGCTACATCCAGGTTCCGATGATGTTTAAATACACCTCTCCGCGCAAGAAAAAACAAATTGTTTCTGTACATATCCTGGCGGGTCCGACGATTGGTATTTTGTCGGGTGCTGAAATGTATTATGAAGCAGATACTTTAGCTTTATTTAACGACACGTATTTCACCATTCCGGGAGATAGTATTGATTATATGGTGCCTGAGTTTTATCAAACGGAAGCTACTGAAGCTGCGAAGGATTATTTTTCTAAAGTTGATTTAGGATTAACTGTTGATTTTGGTGCGGATATATTCGTTACTAAGAATTTATATATCAGTCCGGCATTGCGTTTTTACGCTGCTGCTACTGACCTCAACAGCAAACCAACACGCGAACGTCGCAAGGATATTGAAACAGGTTCATATGAAGGCGCTTCCCGGAATGCTTATGGTGGGTTGACAGTGGGGGTGCATTATATGCTTAATTCGAAGTAAAATTACTTAGCTTAATTAGGATGGGCCGCTTCTTTTTTTAGAGGCGGCTATTTTTTTTATCGGCTTTTTTTCGAGGCCGGGGAGGCTGGAAGACGGGGAGTTTTAATGTTGGTTGGAATATTCTGCTGGTTTGCGTGAAAAAAAATTACGACAGAAAATCGCAGTTAGCGAACCTCACCCCCTGGCCCCCTCTCCATGAATGGTAGAGGGGGAATTGTTTTTGATAAAAAAATAATTCTTACCGCCTTCCAGTCTTCCCGGCCTCGAAAAAAAATCTAATTAAAACGAAAAAGCAGTTTCATTTAAAAGTACTTGAATTAATTCTGCGCGCATCTGCGTAAATCTGCGGGACACCTGGGTTCGGGTTTGTGTAGAGTGTTTGTTGAACAGGTAAGACGGTGAGGCGGTAAGGTTCGGGAAGTTTACACGGGCAGTGTTACTCTGCGGCTCTGCGGCTCTGCGTGAAATGAATTGGGATGATTTGTAGATGCTTGTGTTGAACCTCACCCCCTGGCCCCCTCTCCATGAATGGTAGAGGGGGAATTAATTTTTGATAAGAAAATATAATTCTTACCGCCTTCCAGCCTCCCCGGCCTCGAAAAAAAATCTGATTAAACAAAAAAGCTATTTCAAGTGCAAACACCTGCATTAAATCTGCGATATCTGCGTACATCTGCGGGAGACACGGTTAGTATTTTTAAAATAAATACTTCATTACTACACATTCCTTTATCGAAGCGTAGTGGTTAATGCACGAGGCCGGGGAGGCTGGAAGACGGGAAGTATAATGCAATTATTCCTTATTCCTTATTCCTTATTGCTTTTCTAGGTCGCTGTACGTGCTGAGCGCATTAAGCGTGAGCGGATTTGTTCGCCGATTTGTTTGAAGGATTGGAAGTTTAGTGGGAACTCGAGTACTACGTGTAAAAAGCTCAGGAAATATAAACACATTAATCCTGTTTCGTAATTTGTGTAATACAAGGCCACTGAGGCTACCCATAATACAAAGATCATTACCAGCCATGGTTTTGGCACGTCATGCCATTTAATTACGGATGTTTTGCTGAACCAGTTTAAATAATGATAGGTATAGGCATAGGCAATAAAGCGTGTAATTAAAATACCTGTACTACTGCCGTAAATCATATCGGCAGATGGGCTATCAATATGCAGGAACGATCTGAAAATCTGATCGTTGAGGGTGAAGAAGGATACATCATACGAGTTCTTTGCATATTCGCTGATTGCATATCCTCCGCCGTCAGGTGCGATGAGAAAAAAGCTGAAGGCGCAGCCAAGAAAAACTAAAATTGACAAATACCCGGAGGTGCTTTTACTTTTCAAGGCCCCAACTAATATAAATGCCCCTGTAAACAAGAATACATGAATAAGTGTTGGCAAAAACATAGCAAAAACCACTTCTGTAAATGCATTCATCCGAATCAGAATACCAATTATTACAGCTACGATCACTGCAATCAGTCGCCGTGTATTATCTTTTATTAAAACAAATATTAAGGAAACAGCAAAGGCAATAAAAATCAATGCGGTTGCCGGATTTTCGTTTGATAAAAACATGATAAAATCATACTGCCCCGATTTCAGGACAATTTGTCCGCTTCCATTCACCACTGCTGTATGTGTAATGATATATGTTGCAATGGCCGGGATGGCAATTAACAAGGTAATGGCAACCAGCGGCAGGTAATCCATTTTTTTGGGACTGAAATAATTACGCTTATGCAGCCAGCCGATTTCGGTGAGATAATGTAATGGTCCGAGAACGGCGTATGAAAAAAGAAACAATTCGAAAGGAATGATAAAGGCAACAATCGCCGAAAAAATCATTAATCCGATATTGACATAGTTAACCTGTGCTGTCGTCATAGCAACAAATGTACACGATAAAGGGCATCTCCGGAAAAAAACAAGGAATGAATTCCGAAAATGCCCTTTTTGCGCGTTAAAAAAAGATTAACCTTGAGCACCTGATTCGCCGCCTGCGGTGCTCAGAGAACCCAGTTCGCGGTCGATCCAATACAAGCCACGCTTGTCTTCAGGGCCCAGAAGCTCAATTTTTTCCAAAACGGTGCGGAACAGCTTTTCTTCTTCATGCTGCTCAGCCACATACCATTGGAGGAAATTATAGGATGAATGATCTTTTTCGTTCATGCACAGGTCAACCAGGTTGTTGATGGCCGTGGTAACAGCCACTTCATGGTCGAATACGGATTGAAAGAGGTCCTTCAGGTTTTTAAATTTCAATGGCGGTTGTTTCACATTTGGTGCCAGGGCATGGCCGCCGGCATCGTTGATATAGTGAAATAACTTCATCATATGCATGCGCTCCTCGTCGGCATGACCATATAAAAACTGCGCACATCCGGGCAAACCTTTAGAATCGCACCAGGATGCCGCCGACAGGTAATAATTAGAAGCATAACCTTCCATTTCAACCTGCTTATTTAATGCGGTTTCTACTTTTTTAGTCAACATAATCGTTCGGTTTATGCAATGATAAACATTGCAGGATATTACTAGTTCGTAAAGCCTGAAATTTATACTCAGTCTAAAGTACCGGCAGCAGCGGCTGAGGCTACTGCATCATTTCCGGAGCTGTTTACCTGTCCGAATTTGGGGCAATCACATTTTTTGTTGCCTCCTTCGCAGGAAGCGGCAGTTGAAGTAAGCATAACAGCGATTATGCCAATCCACATAAGTTGTTTACCGATTTTCATAGCTTTGCGGCTCTAATTTACAGCATTCAGGTTATCCGAAGGCTTAACGATGCTAATTTAACGTTTATTGTCGTGAATTCCGCTCCTCTGAACATTCTGGTTGCCCCTCTTGACTGGGGGTTGGGACACGCCACGCGCAGCATACCCATTATCAGGGCCTGTTTAGACAGAGGGCATCGGGTCATCATTGCCTCCAGCGGTCGCGCGTTAGCCTTGTTGCAAAAAGAATTTCCGCAGGTAACCTGCATTGAAGTGCCGGCTTATGATATTCAGTATCAGGAAAAAGGAAGCTTCGTTTTTAAAATCATCGGCCAATTAGGTAAGATTTTTTCAGGCATCCGGAGGGAGTATCGCACTACGCAGAAAATTGTGCGCGAGCATAATATTCAATTGATTATTTCCGATAACCGGTACGGTTTTTACCATAAGCATGTGCACAGTGTCATCATCACCCATCAAATGATGGTTAAGCTGCCACAATTTAAATTAGGAGAGCCATTTATTTATTTGTGGTTACAGCGTCAGCACCTGCGTTTTGATACCGTTTGGATTCCGGATGTGCAGGGCGAACCCAATATCAGTGGCGATTTATCGCATGCCTATCCCATTTTAAAACGCGCTCAATATATTGGTATACTCACCCGATTTATGGCCCAACCTGAAAATACACCTGTACAAGATCAGGTACTCGCCATTATTTCCGGACCGGAGCCGCAACGCACACTTTTTGAAGAAGCGATTATCGAACAGGCGAAACACATAAACCGTTCGTTTATCATCGTGCGCGGTTTATCTGAACAAAACGAAGACCGGATGCTCACGCCCAATATTCGTTTAATTTCACATATGCCGGGAGATGCCTTGTTTACTTTAATTCAACAAAGCAGTGTCATAATTTCGAGAGGTGGGTACAGCACTTTAATGGATTTAGCTGTGCTGCATAAAAAATGCATTTTCGTGCCAACGCCCGGTCAAACGGAGCAGGAATATCTGGTGCGTGCATTAGCGGCAAAAAAATTAGTGGTAGGCTGTGCACAACCGTCTTTTGAACTCAGCCGCGCGCTTGCTGATGTAGCTGATACGCAAGGGTTCCATGTGTACTCGAAGGCGGACGCATTTACCGTTTATCTCGACAAGGCCATCGCGCTAGCGCAAACAACTAAAAACGTAACGGCTTCCTCCTGAAGACAGATGCGTTATAAAGCGTTCAATTCTACAAATGCGGATTGAATTTTTTCTCCAAAAAAATAGGAGGCATGCGCATCGAAATTCTGCGTATCGTCAGTTGTATAAAAAGTGCGTTTTCCCTGTTTACTGCAACGCGCTTCCATTTCGGGATGACGCATTAAATAATCAGCGAGACTATCGGCCACAATTTCACCCTGGGCAATAATGCGCATATGCGGACCCACAAACTGCCTGATTTTATCCATGATGAGCGGATAATGTGTGCATCCCAATAAAATGGTATCCATATCCGCAGCTTTACTGAGCAGATTTTTTGTGTGTTGCGCAACAAAATAATCAGCGCCCGGATGTGTATGTTCGTTATTTTCTATGAGCGGCACCCACATCGGACAAGCTTCCTGCACCACGCGAATTTCAGGCCAGGCTTTTTCAATTTCGATGATATAACTTTCTGATACCACTGTGCCGGTTGTGGCGAAAACACCTACGCTGCCGGTTTGGGTAATATTGCCAATCATTTCCGCCGTTGGTCTGATCACACCAAGCACGCGTTTATCGGGCGCTATGCGGGGTAAATCCTGTTGCTGAATGGTGCGCAACGCTTTTGCAGATGCCGTGTTACAGGCGAGGATAACCAGCGGACATCCCTGATTAAATAAATGCTGTACACATTCGAGGGTATACTGATATACGGCTTCAAAACTCCGGTTGCCATATGGAGCACGCGCATTGTCGCCCAAATACATAAAATCATATTGAGGCAACACACGCACCATCTCGCGCAATACGGTTAATCCACCGTAGCCGGAATCAAACACACCAATTGGAAAAGACTGCACGATGCAAAATTAGTATAAATTGTGTGCAGGCCTATGGAGGCGATTATCTGTAATCAGATGCATGAAATGCCTCTTTATTTGAAAACTCAAACGGGTGAGGATTAAAATAATTGGCAAAACTATCAAAGATGGACTGGTTTCTGCTTACCCAGGCATCAAATCCATCCGGATCGCCCATCATAAACAGCCAATAATTATAAGCATCATAGTGCCCCAGATCTTTTAATTCTTTTTGAAATTTAATCAAGGCAATATCATGATGTTTTGCAAAATCACCTTGAAACCAGTAATCGAGCACACTAGCTCTCAAACGAACCAAACTGGCCAGCGTAAGTGTATCGGTCATGGCAACCGCCACGCTGTGCGCTGCACCATATTCAAAGCAGAATGGCATAATGCCTTTTTTCATCTCTTTAATTCCTTTATCATCGAGATACAAGGTGTTTGAACATAGATTTACGGATACACTGGTATCACCAAAAACAATAGCCTCCTGGTACGCATTAAACATGCGCTCGCTGATTTCTCTGGTGCGGTCTGAATTGCGTTCGAGGTTCATGAATATTTCGCCATACATCAATCCCCAGATAATATTATTTGACGAGCAATATAAAATTGCCGCGCGATAATAATTACTTGGAAACTGCGGATCCACTTCTATCCCCACCTCATAATATGGCAGGGCATCACTATACCGTTCAAGGCCCCAATACACGTTGCCGTATTCGAGGTATAGTTTGCCACTTTCCGGAAATTTATCAATTCCCTCGGCATAGGTAGCAAAGGCGTTTGTGGTATCTCCCAAAATATCATACGCATTTCCGATCAGCTGATAACACTGGTCGGTTACATCTTTATGGTTTTTTAGCTTTTCGAGTGTTCGAATGGCTGTATTGTAATCGCGTTTGCTGTAGTAGGCATATCCGATTTCATAAGGATAATCGTAATTATCCGGATCGAGTTTGATACATTCCCTCAGCATCTCGATGCTCTGATCGTAATAACCGCTATCCATCAATGTGATAGCTTTCAGCGCTTTCTCAACCGCGATATCTTTGTTCGACTGAGCAAATAGCCCGGAAGAGGTTAACAAAGCAACTCCAAGAAGTAGTGTGTACAGGTTACGCATGGGCGTTTATTTTTTTCAAATATAATAAAAACAATAAAAAAAGTCCTGCCGCACCCGACAGGACTTTCCATGATTTCATAGTGGTATTATTGTATACCGAGTTTCTTTTTCATGAGTGGCATTACATCCACACAATCGGCACCGATATATAACATGGCACTGGCATCGAGAATAGTTGTGAACTTTCCCTCAGCACCTACTTCTTTTACCTTGGCTTGAATATTATCCAAAATCGGTGTGTAGAGCTCCTGTTTGCGCGCAGCAAGTTTATCATTCGACTTTGCTTCAAAATCGTTTAAGCGAATCTGCATATTGCCCAAATCAGTTTCAACTGTTTCTACTTTGATATCGCTCCAGGTTTTTGCATTGGCGGTATAGTCACCCAGCAAATTGTTGTATTCGCGCAAATAACCATCGTAAATTGCCTGTGCTTCTGTGGCAAATGCGGTTAACAGAGAGTCGGCCCTTTTTACTTCAGGCATCACCTTAAGCAGGTCGCTGGTGTTGAGGTAGCCAATTTTTTGAGCATCTGCGTGTGTTATGGCTACCGATAGCATAGCCAATAAAAGGAAAAGTCTGGTTTTCATTTATTTAGTAAACTTAGTATGATTAATTAGATTTAGTTGGCGTGTAACCCAGTTTTTTAATGATCTCATCACTCTTATCATTTTCCGGATTGGCATATAATAAAGTTGTAGAGCTGGATTTATCAAATATAAAATCGTATCCGCGTTCGCGGGCATATTTTTCGATGGCTTCGAACACTTTATCCTGAATAGGCTTTACGAGTTCCTGACGTTTCTGGAAGAGTTCGCCTTCATAGCCGAATTTTGCTTTTTGAAAATCCTTAATGGCTTTTTCCTTCGCCTCAATTTCTCCAATTTTAGCTTTCTTCTGGTCTTCAGTCAGCAGGTATTGTTCATTCTGGAAGTTGCGATACATTTCGTCTACTTCCTTTTGTTTCTTTTCCACCTCAGTGCGCCATTCCTGAGTCAGTTTATCGATATCCTCCTGCGCTTTTTTGTATTCAGGTATGTTGTCGAGGATATAATCCGTATTTACGTAGGCAAATCGTTGTGCCTGAGCGGTTAAAGTTGCTCCCATGATGATGGTAGCGATAAGCAGCATTTTTTTCATAATCTGAGTGTTTTTTTTATTCTGGTTCGAAGCCCAATACAACCGTGAATTTGCCATTACGTGTCAGGTAATCGAAAAATCCGTCGGCCTGTTGGAGGTCTCCTGGTACCAGATCGTCAAACCTTATGCCATAATCTACACCGAGGAGTCCGAACATTGGCAGCCAGGCCCTAACACCCAAGCCAGCCGTGCGTTTGATGTTAAATGGATTATATGCAGAAATATCCGGATACAGGTTTCCACCCTCCGCAAAAGCCAGTGCATAGATGTTGGCGGTCTGACTTCTGACAATCGGATAACGCAATTCTACGGTATACTTATTGAAGATAGCCTCATTCCGTGCGGACGTGCTGTTTGTTTGCGGGAACACATCATAACCACGCATGGAGATGATATCGGTACCCACAAAAGTATTATTAAATCCACCCGATAAACCATCGCCACCTAACTGGAAGCGTTCGAAAGGCGGAATGCCCACGTCATTGTTGTAGGCACCTAACCAGCCAAATTTCACGGCTGTGCGCAATACCAATTTACCTACAACAGGCGTATACCAATCGGCATTGAAGCGAATTTTATAATACTCGATAAATTTATATTTCTCTTCTGTGTCTAATTCACCATAATTCTTCTGGTTGAACAAACTGTATGGTGGTGTAAGTTGCAGAGAGAGCATGATATTACTTCCTGATCTTGGGAACTGTGCATCGTCAACCGACAAGCGGGAAATAGATTCCTTAATGCTGAAGTTATTATAATCGCCATTGGTAGCAATAAAATAAGGATAGTCGCGGAGGCGATAATTAAAATAGCTGGCGGTGCTCGACAAATAAAAATAATCATCCGGCCATTTTAAACGGATGCTATATCCCAATGAAGCACCATTAGCAACGAATTTACCTTCCAGTGAATCGTATGTGGTGAGCGGAATATTATATCCAAGCTGCGTACGTGTCAACGACACACTTAAAGCATTTGGTTTTTTTCCGAGGAACCATGGTTCAACAAATCCGATATTAAAGGCCTGATATAAACGACCGGTTGTATTTACGCGGAACGACAATTTCTGTCCATCACCCATCGGCACCGGTTGCCAGCCTTCTTTTTTAAACATCTGACTGGTGCTCCAGTTATTCAGGATAATACCAACCGTTGCCAGTACGCCAAAACCCTGACCTCCATAACCGGCTGATAATTCGAGCTGATCGGAAGGTTTTTCTACCACCGTATATTCAATATCAACTGTTCCGGATTCGGGATGCGGAATTGGGTTAATACCGATTTGTTCCTGATCAAATAATCCAAGCGCAATAATTTCTCGTTGCGAACGAATTACCTGCGAGCGGTTAAATTTCTGTCCGGGATACGTTCTGAGTTCGCGACGAATTACGTGCTCACTTGTTTTGGTATTTCCGGTAATAATAATTTTGTCGATAATTGCCTGCGGACCTTCCACAATGCGAATTTCGAGGTCAATGCTATCATCCTGCGCCCAGATTTCAACAGGCGTAATACGGAAGAATAAATAGCCGTCATCCATATATAAGGATGTAATATCCGGACGGGTCAAGTCAAATGAAATACGTTGTTCCAGGTACACCTGATCATAAATATCACCCTTGTCAATACCTAATACCGAATCCAGATAAGTGGTTCTGTATTTGGTGTTGCCTTTCCAGGTAATATTGCGGAAATAATAAATATCGCCTTCATCAATCACATAACGCAAACCAATATTGCGGTCGTCCATATCATACACTGTATCCAACCGCACTTGTGCATCGCGATAGCCTAGTGATTTATAATAAGTTACCACATTTTGAGCATCGGTGCGCGCTTTATCTGCATCAAACTTTGACTGATTGAAAATGCGAATCTGCACGCGGTCCGACACAAAATCCAAAATACTGTTTACGCTGATTGACGATAAGATATTCGCAATGCCACCCACCGTAAAATTCTCTTTCGTAATTGGTTTTTCCGGATTGTTATAGAACGGATCTATTTTCGTGCGCACCTTCGTATCCTTCATTTGCTTCTGCACCATCCGGTCGCTCACTTCTGCATTGCCATCCAACACAATTTCGCCAATCCGCACTTTCGGACCTTTAATAACATCGATATATACAATGACACTATTCATGCGCGCCGTGTCAGGTTTTCCATATACATCCACCTCCGCATTTAAATATCCTTTTTCTGCAAAATATTCTTTTACGGTATTGGTGATATGCACTTTAGTATAATCAGCGTACGGCGTAACGTTGCCGATAATATCCAGTAAAGGACGCAAATCTTCATCCTGCGATTTAGTAGTTCCGGTGAAGGCAAACAAACCGATTTTCGGTAATTCGGTTACTTCCACTACTAACCAAATCTGATCGCCGAGAATTTTTTCGATGCGCACCTGCACATCCGAAAAAAGGCGCATTTTCCACAAGCTTTTAATCGCGAGTGCGAAATCCTCTCCAGGAACAGTTAATTGCAAACCAGGTGTTAAACCCGTGCGCACGATTAAACTATTTAAGTCGAGGTTAGCCGAAGTAACCCCGCGAATTTCCGTACCCGCAATGGTATACTTTTTCGGATTACCGTAATCAATCGCATTTGAATCAGCGCCGAAAGTTTGGGCAAATGACATGCCTGACAGCAGCATCAACATTCCACACAGCATCAGGCTGTACACAGAT
>JAKQVC010000142.1 GCA_029571985.1 Bacteroidota bacterium
TCTTCTAAAAGTTTGCCCGTAAAATTAATATTGCCGTTAACAGACAATTTTTCATCTGGCGACGCAGACGCGATACCAACATTCTTATTGGCATCAACAATAAAGACATCTCCATTATTTGCGCCTGCTTCATCAGAAGACACAGCAAGATATCCTATTGATCCGGATGCTGTTATTTCCAATCCTGCGTCAGGAGAAAAATCGGGTCCGATAGCAATATTGTTAGTTGCCGAATCAATAATCAATGCATAAGCATTATACATATAGTTATAAATATTGAAATCTCCTCCATCTGATGTCAAACCAACATAATAATCCGAAAGTCCATCGCTTCCATACCACTGAATTCTTGTATCATAAGTTCCTCCAGCGCTGTAAAGAGACAAAACAGTATTATCAGCGCCATTGCCCAAATTAAGATTCCCACTTATACTTGCTGTGCCATCAACAGATAAAGTATATCCAGGATTTGTATCGCCAATACCAACGTTGCCTCCGTCTGCATTCAAAACCAAATTATCATAAGAAGTGCCAGATGTCAGAGCTTGAATTCGACCAAAATTACCAACAGTATCATAACCCAATCTAAGTTTTTTATTAGGATCGATTAATCCGGTAATTACAAATTGTTCTTGCCCACTACCCGCGCCATCCGATGTAATTTGTAATTTTGCTCCCGGCGCTGTCGTGCCAATTCCGACTCTGTTGTTTGCCGCGTCAATACTTAATGTGTCCGTGTTAAAAGATACGCCATTTATCCCGCCGGGCAATACAAAATTTGTATCTATGCCGAGTGTTATTGTGCCTCCATCAACCTGCAAATTATCAGCGATTTGCACCGAACCGTCAGTATAAACATCTTCAGAATTATATTTAAACCTCCAATAACCCCCTGCCGGTTCGCCGTCAACAACCGTTCCTGCTCCAACATAACCATAGCCATCGCCCCTATAAGTTAAGTGAGTTGCCGCTGACCCCAAGTCACCCCCTTCGCCAAGAGAAATATATGCGCCTTGATCTGCCCAATTATCTCCCGATCCTGTTGAGTCTAAAACGATATGTGGCAAGGTTGCGTTCGCATCTGAAACAGCGGCATTAAATGACGTGATATTACCTCCGGCAACATCTAAATTTCCTCCTATGTTTACATTCGTATCAGTATATAAAATTCCGGAAATACTTGCTGTTCCGTCAACGGATAATTTATATTTTGGATTTGTCGTTCCAATTCCTACATTGCCACTTGATTGATCTACGAATAATTTACCTGATTGCACATCTAAGTCGCCAACAATATTAACTGGTCCAACGAAAGATGATGTGGCTGTGCCATAAACTGTTAAACTGCCCAAGCTCGCCGAAGTAATCTGCGCTGATAAGGTTTCGAAATCATCACTCACAGATGTATGCGTAAATAGATTTTCAATCGAGGTTAATGAATTTAATCCGGTGAATATACCGTTGCTTAAAGTAGCTGTGCCGTCAGTAATTATCCCTGCTTTTACCGTGTCTGTGACAGTTAAAGAATCGGACAATGAAGCTCTGACGCCGATTAAATTACCATCCATGGT
>JAKQVC010000178.1 GCA_029571985.1 Bacteroidota bacterium
AAATCCTCCTATTATAGAACTAGCTTCACCTTTTGAGTGAAGATATTGAAAAACAGGCTTGCGCAACCCTGTCGTATCACAGTTTACTGAAGGGAAGAAACACTCGAAACCTTCCATTACTCTCCATCCGTAATTTATTCCATTTTCTATGATATCAATCTCCTCTGCAATATTATTGCCCACATCACCGCACCATATTTTATTTGTAACTGCATCCTGAGAAAACTTCCAGGGATTTCTCATTCCGTATGCAAAAATTTCTTCACGGTAGCCGTTAACATTTTGATAAAATGGATTTGTATTTGGAATAGAATAATTTCTGCCGCCCGATGTATTGTTTACATCTATTCTTAAAATTTTTCCATAAAGCTTTGTAAGATTTTGAGCATTATTATTCGGGTCTCCCTGAGGACCTCCATCTCCTATTCCTATGTATAAATAACCGTCGCTGCCAAACAATAATTTTCCCCCTTTATGAACTTGTGTTGCTGCAGGTATATCTAATAAAATTAATTCACTGCTTATATCAGCTGAATCGGGATTTGCGCTGCTCACTTTAAAACGTGAGATAATCGTAGAAACCGGTTTTATTGTATTATAAGCTATGTAAAAATACCCGTTGTTCTGAAAATCAGGATGGAATGCCATTCCAATTAATCCCATTTCTCCGGCGAAATTTACACGGGGCTGAATGTTCATGAAAGATTTAGCGGATGCTGCACTCTGGGAATTAGGGAAAACAAAAATTTTTCCGTTTTGTGTAGTTACAAATATTCTGTTAGATGCATCGGGCGAAGAGAGAAATTCTGTAATGAACTGAAAAGATAAATTAGGAAATGACTGAACCACTCTGTACTGGGGGAATACTTTTGCAGCGGTAAAAATCAGAATAAAAAAAATTACGCTTCGGACATATTTCATAAAATTCAACACTTACTTGAGCAATAGCGCTTATGAGAAAATTAATTTATTACCTCTAAAAAAAATATAAATAAAAAAATCCGAAAGCTTTCACCTCCGGATTTTTTTAAATAAAATATAATATTTTACAATTACTACTTTATAAGCATCATTCGTTTTACATCTGTGAAACCGTTTGATTCTAATCTGTAGAAATACATTCCGCTTGCAAGAGCAGAACCATTAAAATCATAACTGTAGATTCCTGCCGCAAGCTGATTATTTACGATAGAGGCAACTTCTTTACCGAGGATATCATAAACTTTTAGCGAAACAAATCCGTTTTTCGGAAGTGAGAAATTTATTTTTGTAACAGGATTAAACGGATTAGGATAGTTCTGCATCAGTTCAAATTTTTCAGGGGCAAGTGTTAACGGAGTTCCGATACCCGTCGGTCCGCCTGCAGTAATATCATCAATATATGCGTCATTGCCAAATACACTATAACCTGTAAATCTAACCATATTTGTTCCGGTAGGCATCAGGAATATTTTTGTTGCCCATTGCGCTGCAGTTGGTGTAAACTGAGTTTGCGACGCAACAGTTGATAAATTATTCGATGAATTTACTCCTAATTGCGGAGTTGTATTTGCCTTAAGTGTAATCAGTAAATTCCAGGTAGTGCCGCCGTTAGTTGATGTGAATACTCCCATTGAATCTGCCGCCAGCACTCCGCCTGATAAATAATATCCATGCGCATAATTGAATCTAAGATAATTACCTGGAGCAGAAGGAAATACATTACTTGTAACAGATTGTGTTGTACCTGCCGATGCTGACCACATATTATATCTTGCAGAACCGGTACCCGTACCATATCCGCTGGCTGTTTGTCTTGTCCAGTATGCTGTTCCCGTATATTGCAATGTCCATTGGTCAGGAGGGAAAGTTGCCGAGGCAAAATCCTGATTCAGCGCCATAAGCGGTGAACGTCTGAAAGTAATATTTCTTACAGGAGCAGTTGATAATAATGAGTCAGATGAACTGTACGCTCTTACTGCCCATTGACCTGTGATTGAATCTCCTGCAGCTACTCCAAGCCCTGCAATTATTGCATCAAGCTGAGCCGAAGTCATTGACAGTACTGAATCAAGACCCGAGTTATTTGCTAAAATTCTTAATGTAGTTGGTTCTCCGAACGTTCCGGTTTTATAGAGAAATCTATAAGTTGCACCTGCGCCGGATTTATTCCAGTTAAATGAAATTGTATTGGAACCATTCGCACTTGTTAGTATAGTTGTCGGTGAAGTTGGAGACGATAGAGTGAATGGAGTCAACGAAATTGACTGCCTTCTTAATGTAATTGCTCTTGGCCCGTTAGCTGCAGATAAGGAATCAACTCCGGAAGCTCCGGGAGCTTTGAATGCCCATACAGTATATTGACCAACTGCAGAGTCAGTTGCAGTTCCGTTGTTTGTAAATCCTGCCGAGGCAAGCATAGCATCCAGCTCGCCAAGTGTTGTTGTGATGCTGTTTGTGTTGGCAGGCATCGTTAATCTTCTTGTGGTAACAGTAGGATTTCCGAAAACCCATTTATATGCAGCACCTGTCGCAGAAGTATCCCATGTTAAAGTTACAGGAGTATTGCTTCCCGGAACTGTAACAATTCTTGTGCTGGCAGGAGGATTTTGTAAATTAAATGCGCTTAAAGGATAAACTGCAGATTGAACCTTCACAGTATAAATCTGTGCAGGACCGCTTCTGTTATCCATCCAGAAAGGCCAGATAATATTATTGTGTGAAGCTACTGAAATATAATCTCCGTAGTATCCTGTTGCATAACCTGAAAGCGGAGCAGGTCTTTGTGCACGGTCAGAAACTCTGATATTATCCCATGCGCCTCCGCCGTTATTTGAAACAGCAATATAAGTATTACATGAATCGTTATTTGCACAGTCTCTCTGGTCATAAAATACAATTGCAATTCTTCCGTTTGTCTGGTCAATTGTCATCCATGGGAAGAATTGATTTTTTCCGTTATTCAAAGCGTCGTTATTAACTCTTGATTGTGTGCTCCATGATGCTCCGCCATTCGAAGAATAAGCAAAACAAATGTCAGCATCAGAACCTGCAGGAGCAAGATTTCTTTGAGTCCAGGTTACATAAATGTAACCGTTTCGTGGTCCGCCGCTTCTGTCAATTGCCATTGAAGGGAATGAGTTAACGCGGATATTCGTGGTAAGAATATTTCCTCTGATACCTTTTATTGTTAGTGGAGTTGAAGGTGCGCTCCATGTAACACCTCCGTTTGTTGATTTTGTAAAGCCGATCAAATCCTCAACGTTTGCTGCACCCGTATTCGGGCAAGCCCAGATACAGTATACTGTGCCGTCAGGTCCAACCTGAATGTTACAGCCTTGCTCATAGTGACTTGCTAACGGTGCTCCGATTTGCTGCTGCGCCGAATATGTTGCTCCGCCGTTTGTTGAATA
>JAKQVC010000018.1 GCA_029571985.1 Bacteroidota bacterium
AAATTTTCAGGAGTTATTTCCATGATGTTAACAGTTTAAATTTAATAATGTAGTATTGCGTGCCATTCGGGCGGTGCCTTTATATAATTTTTCTCCGCAATCGGATAATAATTCGTTTTCGTAATCAATTTCATAAGCTCCAGACCGCTGCAATTGCTCATCGTTAACAAATACAAAGTTATGCGATAGGGCTACTATTATCTTTTCGTGCATCTCGACACTCAGGTAATCAGTTTCGAGCGCGTACTCCTTATCAACCCTCGAAGTGAGTAGTCGCCGCACACCCATAGCATCAATGTATATTTCATCCTGCTGAGGGAATTGGGGCTTTTCAATTTTCAGAGATAAGCGGATACGGTTCTGAAAAGTGTCATCATCATACGGGAATCCAAACACCTGTTTTTCTGAATAGTATTTCAAGATTGATGTTTCGGTCACGTTTTGGGTGTATGTGAGTGGTTGCGAATAGTAGTATGTTGCACCACTCACAACTCTAATTCTAAAACACCTAAGAGCCTTTGCAGCAGATGGAACATCTCCGCTGTAGTGAATGAAAAACCATGTTGTGCCGTCATAAAATTGTGTGGCAGATGCTAAATCTGCTATATAATTCCCTTCAACATCAACCAATCCGGATGCTGTGTATGTGAGCGGGTAAAAAAAAGCCAAATCAGACATCTGATTAATTGGTATCGGCTGCTCTGTGCATTCCGCTATCGTTGTGCTGAATTTTAAAAACGTATTTTCAAACATAATCAAACATTTTTAGGTATTAATTTAAATTTCGTTATCCCAGTTAATGGGCTTCGGCTCGCCTCAGACAGCCAACACGGCACGGAATTAACTGTTATCAAGCCGTACCTGTCAGCGTTCAACCCATCCCAATCACTTTGCGATATTGGATATTCAAACTCTATAACTTCGGGCGTGTATATCGGCTCTACCCTTGACAATGTGGCGTTTTCTGACAATACTCCACCTGCTGCCGGGTCGGCATGAAGTGCCCCCGCTTGTGAGGCTCTTTTTGTTTTTGCCTTTGTATTTCCAATCAGCCCAGTCGCTTGTAATTCACTTATAATCGTGTTTGATGGAAATAGTAACCTTAGATGATTAATTGCATTTCTGGATGGCGATAATGCGACATTTATAATTGTCGTTGGGCTTATAATTGTGTTGTCAGTATCTGTTGCGCCGATTTTAACACCGTACAACTGTGGGACAATAAAGATATCCCTCCTGACTTCAAATATAAACATGTCATTATCATATCGCCAATCCTTTGTGTCCGGCTCAAATGTTTTCCTCCGTGTAAACTCAATGGCATAAGGGCAGGCTACAAACTTACTTATCCTGACCAGCTCATTGTCTACAACCTTTAAGCGCGTGGAATAATCCCGCTGCGTGTGGAATGTATCAATACTATTAACCTCTCCTGTGTCTGCAAACTTCTGATAACCAATTTTCAGGCGGGAGTATATGCGGGATGGGTCTAACGTCCTGCGAAGTTCAGCTGGGTTATTTATTGTCAAAACATTTGTGTTCTGATAAAAATAATCAAATGGTTCAACTCTAATTTGTTTTTTTGTACGAATAAACTTAACGGTGTCAGAAAATGGAACGTATGTATAACCTGAAACATCTACACTTACCCGTACGGTGTCGATAGAAACGAGCTCAACGACAGTAATTCTTAAATAAGATATGTCGCCAGATGTGCCGATAGATTTTATAAAATCACCAACATGTATATTTTCATATATTTCTGAAAAAGTAATTGTGTCGTTAATAATAGAATATAGCGTGTAATTACCAGCATCTTCGTTGCTGTATTCAAACGA
>JAKQVC010000200.1 GCA_029571985.1 Bacteroidota bacterium
AAAAATGTTATGAAAACGCATGAAGTAAAATTAAAATCGGGTGTAACGTTCTTAACTGATGCCGTTACAGCCCAGTTTCACGCTAAAATGGGCGCAACGGTTACGCAGTTAGCCGAAGAAAATAAAAGCGAACCATCAAAAAACAAACAACCAAAAACGACTACTAAAAAAACAACAAACAATAAGTCGAACAAAAAAACAAAAACAAAATGAAATTAGGAGATTTTCTCAACACATTGGCTCGCAAGAGCAACATGGAAGGTAACGAAGAACTTTTATCTTTGTTGTCAAATTCCGCACTTGCTCAAATTGAAATGCCCGAAACATTGGCCTCTCAGTTTGATAATTCCCTTATGTCGCTCGAAGGGGCGAAAAACAATCCTGCCGTCCTTAATCACTTCAAACCAATCATCCTGAAAGCTGCTGATGAGAAATTCAGCATCCTGGCTGAAAAGTATGGATTTTCCGATGAGGTTTTGACCGAAAAATCAACCTACAAAAAGTTTGATATTCTCGAGGCGAAGCTGGAAGAAAAGATTAAGGCAATCGAAGCGAAAGCCTCTAAAACTAATTCTGCCGAAAAGGAAGCGGAATACCAAAAGCAAATTACCGAGATGCAAAAGAAATTATCCGATTTAGCCGATGCCCGAAAAGCGGAGGTTGAAAGCGTGAAACAAACGTATGAAAATCAGATAACGGAAATGCACGTAAAAACCTTGCTTACATCAAAAAAATATGCAACAAAAGATTTGCCTATTGATGTAAATGTACAGGTTGCCCGCACGCTGTTAGATGCTAAATTGAAGCAGTCGGGGGCGATTTTGGTTCGTGATGCCGATGGTACGCTGAAACTAAAGCAAGCTGCAAATCCAGAGATGGATTACGTTGATGCCGGTTACAAGCCCGTAACCTTTGCCGATTTCGCAGACAAAACACTGGCTGAAAGCAAGCTGCTGGATGTTTCACCAGAGACACCACCTGCGCCACGCCATCAGCAACAACCGCCGCAAACAATACCGGGTAACTCTGTTAACCGTGGAAAATTCGATGCGGCTCTTCAGTCATCAATGGCTGACCTTACAAACTAAACAATTTAAATTTTAAAACATTATGCAACTTTATGGAATAGTAAATGCGTTTCTGACTAATATCAGCGCATTAGCGGGAATTAACGACCCGCAGTTAAAAGTATCGCCCGTTGGATTTCTCAGGGCACTGTTGGAAAACAACGCTACAACCCGGGTGACTAACCTCGCAGGGTTGCAAAGCGGACAGGATAGAACGATTACCGTTCGATATATGAACCGTGGTCTGCTAGCGCAGGCAACAACAATTGATGATTGTGATACACCTATTACCCCGGCTTGGGAGTCTGCTAACATCGGTGCGCCTTATTTCTCTAAAATAGGTATGTTTATCGCAGATGGTGATTTACGACAATATCAAATTGAAGCCGCTCAGGCAGCTGCTGCTGGTACACCTCCAACCCCTCTGATGTTGGCGATGTATGAAAGCATCCTGGCAAAAGCAAATGCACTTATTCAACACATTGACAATACACTTGTAACCGCTCAGGCTGCCAATTTCGGGGTTAATGTGGTAACAGGTGATAACGCTGCTCAATTGGTTAATTTCGGTACGTCAATGAATATGACTGATGGCATTGTTAAGCTGTTAACTGATGCTCAGGCTAACGAGGTAAACGGTGATTTGATTGTTGTTGGAAATGGTGTTGTAACTACTTATGATATTGTTAACCGATTGAAAGCTGGCGTAGATGCAAATGGCTTCGGACGTGCTAACTTCTCAGTTTACAATGACAACAGAACTGTCGCTGGTTGGGGTGCTAATCAATTCGGTGTATTTGCCCGTGGCGAGGTTGGTTTCGTTGACTTCAATAAAAACGTTGGCAATTATGCCGGCGAAAAGGGAGGTAGCTATTTCTTTACAATGCCTATTCCTATCGAACTGGCAAACGGTGAATTATCGGCTCTCGTTTTGGATGCTCAGTTGAAATACGAAGATTGCCCGATTTATGACGATAATAGAAAAATCGCTGACCGTGGATGGAAATTGATTCTTTCAAAATCATACGGCTTGTACAATACACCCGCCACTGCTTTTGCAGTTGGTGACCCATTACGTGGCGTTAACGGCTCATTCCGCTATGTTGGTGCTGTTGAAAGCAAATGTATTGAGGTGAAAGCATGTGGAGACGAACCTATACCGGTTGACTTAGGCAACGAACCTATACCGGTTGACGTTGACTTTGTCCCTGAACTTGTTCCTATTACAGGGATTTCAACGACTGATAACGCTGAGACTATTGCTCCATCTGCTACATTTGACTGGGGTGCTACTGTTGTTGTCGCTCCATCTGATGCAACATTCCGCAAATTGATAGCTTATACATCATCTGATACCGGTGTTGCAACTGTTGACCAGTATGGTGTTGTAAAAGGTGTTGCCGATGGAACGGCTGTTATTACAGCAAGCACAATAGGAGGATTCTCGACCAGTTGCACTATAACGGTAACTACCTAACAGACTATCATGGAAAGCCTTTACGGTTATATAGGATTATCGAGCAGGATAGCGGATGCAGATTCAGGTCTGTATGTCGATGCCCTGCCCGATATTTCCATTCAGATAGTTACCAAAATCACGGAGCAGGATGAAGACATTAACGAACTTTGGGAGGTGATTGAAAAACGTTCAATTCTGAAATTTCGCACATTATTCTTGAATGCTCTAAATAAATGCTACGCTGTTAAATCAATTGAAACTGCCGAATGCCTGATAGAAGAAAACAAGGAGGTACTTGCAACCGCTCTGTGGTATTTGATGGGGGCAGAGGTGATGTTTGAACGCATGTCAACATCCCGGCTGAACCGATATACCACAATTGAAAAGGGCAAAGCTCGCGAACTTCGAGAAGCATACATGGAAGTATTCAACGACGAACTAACGGCGGGTGTTAATTCAATCGACATTCACGAATCGGATTGTTTTGATTCATGCCCGCAGCAAACAAACATCATATCAACTCACTATGTTAGACTTTAGTAGCAATATCGCCGATGTTATAACCGTTATCAATGAAAAGATAAATGGTATTGACGTTAACGAGATGACAGCCTTACAAGCCTCATCCGTTATCGGGGAGATGCGAAAAAGGATACATGTTGATGGTTTGGATGCTTCAGGTTCAGGGATTGGTAATTATTCTCCTGGTTATATGAAAGTACGCTCAGGGCTTTTTAAATCCCCTACAATTGCAAGGGGAAGAAACAAGGGGGCGGCACGTGAGAAATATAACAGGGGCGGAGATACGAAAGTAATACTATCCTTAACCCGGCAAATGGAGGGTGATATGACCATTATTCCTTTTGATGGCGGTTGTGGGATTGGTTTTACGAATGCTGAAAATTACAAGAAATCCGTGTGGGTTGAAAAAACTTACGGTAAAAACATCTATCAGCTTACCGAGCGGGAAAGGGAAATAATTCAGATAACGGGTGAAAAGTACATAGAAGATAAACTACAATGAATACTACTGATATTGTTAACGTGATTAATGCGGCGATGCGTGCAAAATGTGATGGGCTGAACTGTCGCATCCGTGGACTTGCTAAGGCTGTATTTGTAATGGATAGCGAAGAGACAGGCTTTCCTGCTATCGTTACCGCTGACAATGACCGATATGTATTTATTGATGATGATTACATCTTCGGGACCTATCACCGACTGAATGCCAAAACATACTCACATGATTTAAAATCCGGGTATGGCGATTCATCAAAAACAATTTGCACGTTTGATATGTCAATCGTTGGATGGGGATTTATAAAGCATCTTTCAGCCGAGGCGTTGGAAGCATTGATTATTTCCTGCATTCCAAAAAAAGACTATCAGGTCGTTAAAACTGATTTTGATGCAAAGCGTGTATCTCAGGGGGAGTTGTCGGGTATCCCGTATTTCATCCCCGAAGATGCTTTTCTTTTCCGATTGAATTACACTGTCAAAGTGCCTGTAAAAAATGAATGTATTGAATTAGACGAAATTTTTAACCAATAAAAAAACAAAAAAAATGGCTATTGCATATAAAACTTGCGCCCCTGTTGGGGATTTGACTTACACCTGCGACCCGTGCGCCGTGCCTGAAATGGGGATGGTTCGTTCGCTGTGTTTGATAAAAGAGGGTGTTACTGTTGCCGTGCCGCTGAATTTAGGGGCATTTACCTCATCAGTTGAAGCTGGTGATATTATTGTGATTCCAGAAACACGCGGCTCGTTCGATGGTGGTACCCCGAGAATGATACCCGCTTACGGTGATTTAACCGAGCGCAAAGCAGGTGATGATTACGTGTTGTTAATCAAAGACCCGAACTATGCCAACAATGCAGAGTTTTGGGAAGAAGTAGAGCGACACACATGGAATCTTGCTTTTCGTAGCGAAACGCAGTTGCATTATGTTGATGCCTCTGTGCAGATAATGACAAAAGCACCTGTTGAGGAGGATTTGAATTCTCAGGTGGTTTGGAATGCCGAGGCTCGTTGGTTCTCGAAAACAAAACCGGTGATTACTCCTGTTGCACCGATTGCATCGCTTTTGAAATGTTTTGAAATAACCGATTAAAACTGCTATCATGGGTATAATTTATAAAGATTGCGGGCATGGGGAGTTTGATACTCCCTATACCTGTAACCCTTGCCCTGATGGTGAGGGTGGGCGTATCCGCTCGCTTGTTCTCGTTAAAAAGGGTACTGAAATATCTATACCCATTGATGCCGAAGAATGGGAAGCTGATATTGTAGCTGGTAACATCATCATATTGCCTGAGGTTCGAGGCTCGTTTGACGGCGGTACACCGCGTATGGTTGCTGGCTATGGCTCGAATACTGAAATAAAAGTAGGTGATGATTACGTGTTGAACGTGTCCGACCCCGCTTATGCTGATAACGCCGAGTTTTGGGAAGAAGCCGAACGTCACACGTGGAATATATGCTATGTGTCTGAAAAGGTATTGGTATATGTACCCGCTGAGGTTCAATTGATGGCTAAAGCCCCGATTGACGAGGATTTGAACGCTGTCGTTGATTGGGATATTGAGCTTCGTTGGTTCTCACGTGTTAAGCCGATTGTGGCTGGCGATTATGCCGATATTAAGAATTTCTTCCGATGCGGAATGCCTGTTCAATCGATTGA
>JAKQVC010000201.1 GCA_029571985.1 Bacteroidota bacterium
TTCCCCTAAATAGAAGTTGCCACATAACCGTAATGGGATAGCTGCGACTATTGTTACATTCCCTCCTAAATTGCATATCGGTTTACCACATGATTCTTTAGAAGTAGGTGTATTGCCCGATAATATTAATCTTTCAATAAACACTTTCTCATGGCAGTCTTTGAACCCAATCGCCGATAATAGTACAGCTTCCCCTTGCGTCACTTGGAATGTAGCGGAGTGCTGATTAGGTTCATCTTTAGATATTAATTTAAACACTTATTATACTTCCATTATTGAATATGCAATTTGAGGTTCATTAGAGGTAGTATATCTAAACCGATACGCTTTACCTCCGGGTAATGTAACATCCGTATTTGAGCTAGATAATGTAACTAATTTATTATTCTTGCGTAACGGTGTCACGGCAAATGTTGGAATAGTTATATTGCAAGGGATAATGCAATTACCACATGTGTCATGTACTGTTGGAGTGTTTAATAATTTAAAAATTACAATATCAATATATACTTCATCTACTACATCAATAGGTGTCAGTCTCAACACTTTATCATCCGGTACAATAATGGTATTTGATATTTTATTAATACTATTATCAAATAGTAATGGAGGATTAACGGCCTGCCAATTACATCCTGCGCTACCCGCCCCTGTAGTAGATGAGCGAGTAAACGGGGATGTAACTTCAGGACATTTTGCACGGCATCCCATTAGTCTGCCCCTAATAATATAGCTGCTATTTTTTGTAGCTTTGAAAAAATTGCACCTGATTTCGGAGGTACAATTACAATAGGGTTGTGCCAGTATAATGCTTTATTAATACATCTATTTGACCCATCACTATTAAAATACCGTATTGCGTTATTTGGTAATTTCAATATGATTTCTTCTTGGGGTGTAAATCCTTGAACTACACCTGTATGTCCTGAAGTTATATCAAATAATCTATCACCTACCACTACCACTGCGCCATCCAATACTATTTGTGCCATTATTCGTATCCTTAAATTAATCTGTAATACTAGTGGGTATTCCCGCTACCCCTAACGCTTCACCCACTGCCCATTCCAATGTGCCTGCGGGTACTGCATTTGGTGCGGCTGAAATCATTTGACCTACCAATTGTAAATTTTCCATTGCTTTCATATTTTTAATTTCTTCTTTCAATAATCCTGAAAAGCCTAATGATTGAATTTGCGAATCCCCGGTAATCCATCCTTCGTACAGTGCAATGTTATATATGTTCCTACCGATAGGCCCTAATATATCCATGTCGACATTGGACATAGCTGACTGAAATCCTTTGATGGCGTTAGCATATAGCTGCATCACGCCCCGGAATGTCCGGTTAATGCCAGAGCCTACCGACTGGCCCGATAAGGTGGCAGGTACGCCTGTCATTAAGTCACCCAGATGAATACACCAGTCCATCCACTGCATGTAGGATGTAACATTACTTGGCACGTTATGGTAATAATGCGCGGGTTTGCCTCCACCAATCGTATCCGGGTCTACGGGTACAGTCATACCCACAAATAATTGACCAATTTGATCGGGGGATATATACCGTGCAATACGTTGATAATCTACCTCACCAATAGGTAATGCTGAGATCGCGCCGTTATTAACAAGATTTCGTAATCCGGCCATAAATAATCGTTCGATGGGTGCTAGAATAGTAGCTATGCTATCCCCTGCAATTGATTCCTCGCCTAGATTATTCATATACGAAGTAGTATATATACCTCTAGGATTAGGATTATCTATTTTATTTATTTCAATTTTGATGGTTCTTCGGCCACATATGATTATTTTAGTCTCATAAAATTCATTACGTGACACAGGTATATCATAACCTTTCAACATCTCGCCTTTTATTAAACCGTAAAATTTAATAATGTTGATAGTGGTACGTTCCGCTTCATGATTTAATATTTCACTACTACCTAACCAATCATAATTGATAGATTGAAAATTCTTTAAGCAGTATTTAATATTAGTATGCTGCCATCCTTCCGCTTTCTGCTGACGTGCTAACGTAATATAGTCAATAGTGTCAATAATAATATCAAACTGACCCGTACCATTACCTTTATTATCGGAACTATAGAAATGGTTTCTAGGGTTGATTGCTTTAAATTGCCATGATTTTTCAAGATTATATCTGGCTTTATTACCCTTCCATTTCATCTTTGGTGTCAAGAGTTGAATAGGGCCTTCAAATACGGTATAGGGGTATAGCACTAAATAACCTAACCCTTTAATTAATTCTTTAGTGATACCAGATTCAACCAATCTATCTTTTAATACTAATGATGCGTTTTTAGCATCTTCCTTTGCCAGTTTTATTTTACTTTCGTTATACTGATTTTTTAATTGCCGGGCCAACACCGCTATACTATCTGGAGTGTCAGGCATCCCTTGGTTATCCACCATACGTTGGCGAAGGGTTTGCCGCATTTGTGATGCTACAATGCCCAACTCCATGTCGTTTAAATCAGGTAGAGGTGTCGGTTCGAGCGTAAATGGGAAGGTATCCGCGTTCTGTAACATATCTCTAATAAACGCCATTACAGTATTAGTCTTGTGTTTAGTCAACGATATGTACAGATCAACACCTGAGTCTTCTATTACCTGTTGATCACATGGCCGATGTTCTCCATTATATTGGCGAGCGCACGCTTCTATTTTTTCAGTAACACACCCTTTATGGGAACGCGCACTTTCTAATTGGCTGATTATATATTCAGCCAACACGTCATGGTCTGTCATTATTAATCCTCGGTATATCGGTATAGGTTACTAATCTAGTCTTGGACTAGCAAGTTATCCTGCGCTTAATGGTTTGTTGACAGTAGTCGCTAATCTCAACAGCGCCCCTGCCATCAATGTAGGATTATCACCTGACCATCGGTAAGTGACAGTATCGACACAATCTACTAATACTACTGCTACGCCTCTAATATTGCGATCTTTCCTAATATCCTCAAGCCACTGTATTAAATCATCATCTAAATGTTGTACGGTATATGTGTTACCGCTTATAGTTACAATATTGTCGCTCATATATTTTTTCTCTTTGTTAATTTCTGTATATCTACATCGTTTTTATTTTGGTTATTTCTTGGCGACACAATAAATAAACATCCATATTGTAACCCGCAGCATACGTGCGTCCATTTATTCTCTTGATGCTTGGGAAGATAAATAACATTTGATTCATCAACATTTAATTCGTCACCTCCCCGTAACCGGGCATGGACATATTTCTCCAACAACCCTTCTTTCAATAATGGGCAATTTTTTGCGTCAATAATTAGCCCATCATGATATGACGCCTGTTTAGCTACTGCGTTTTTGCGGACAGTGAACCCATTACTTGGCGCAGTAATAGCGGCAATCCCATATTCTTTTAATAAATCAGTTGGGGTAACGGCGGTACGTTGATCACGAGCGTTTGCCGGGTCACAAATAGCGAGTGCGTTGGATTGGGGGTAACGTGTTACCAGTATAGGTTTAAGATAATCCTTAATAAATTCTTCAGTACCTACGGCGTCAGCGTATACTTCCATCAATACTCGCATTTGATTACGTAGTAGCTGAAACAATACCGCGCCGGGGTGAATCCCGGATGTATCAAAACCGATAAATATTGTTTCACCCGGTACATATTCTAGGGGGGTATCAGAAAAATGGTGCTCTCGTATTTCGGGATGGCATCGTTTGCCCCGTGTTGATGTACGCCATAGTAGGGCCAAACGTGAACACACGGTATCCCATGTACTGAATGTTAATTGTCGTAGATAATAATCGGGTTCAACATTCTCCAAGTTTTCAGCATTGGGGTTAAGTCGGTATTGGGGGGGTTCTTCCCCCGAATTGGCAGCTTCATAATTATCAATAAATACGGCGGGAGGTTGCACGAAGAATTCCATCTTCATGGGTTTCACATCAAGCCCTGCGGTATCAATATCCCCCTCGGTTGCCAATTTCCCTTCTTTAATGGCTGTATATAACCAGTGACGTTTATCGGGATAGTTGAAATCCATGAGTAATACCGCCTCCGTACATTTCGCCCCGGTAATGCGAGAAGGGTAACGATCTATACGTTCAATGGCGCGCATGACTACACTAATATCTATTTCATTGGCCTCATTAATGTAGATCAATGTGAACTCATTGGATGACAGATTTTCCAAGTCTTCTTTAGTATCTAACGCCATGAACTGCCAGTCTATTTCGCACCGTGTCCCATCAGACATTCCAAACTGTGTAAACCCCGTCATAGGTGCAGAATGTGTAAATGTGGATGTTCCCGGAATCATCCATGATTTAATGGTGACTAATGTTGTTGATCGCAGTCGTCGGAATGTTTTACGAATTACCCCCACCCGGATTCGACGCACATTGTCGTACCCCGGCTCTTGGCGCATAGCCATGAATACAATATCCATAATAATACCTACTGATTTCCCCCCACCCGGCGGGCCAGCAACCGCTTTAATCGTAGCTATGGAATTATGAAATTTTGAAAGGGTCGGCTGAGGTGTATAACTGAATGTATAGGCCCGTACCATATCACTCATTAACGACCCCTCCTGTGCCGTGGTCAATTACTACCATGTTATTGGGTTCAATGCCCCTAACCCCCATCCCAATATTAACTTGCACAACTTGTTGTGAGGTGACACCCACCTGTTGCTGTTTCATAGCGGCGGTGGCAGCGGAGGAAATGGCTTTAAATATAGTAATCCTATCCCCGGTATCCACGTTGGGGTCATGGGCTAACGCAAACATAGATGGCAGTAATGCTTCAGTAATGACAGTGGCTTTCCGGGCCAGTCCCGTGTGATCGCCAAACCCTTTTTGTTCAATCAGTGATTGGGCATCTTTTATATAAGTGGCAAATAAAGGCGATGATCTGATCATCTCGTTTACTTGATCTTCAGTGTACCCGTATTTGGCAGCAATGTTAGCGTGGGGTTCAATCCCGGCCACCCACTCCATTGCTAATACGGATAGTTCAGCCGAGACGCCTTTATGATGTGATGGGTCGTTAGGGACTTTAGACGGGGGGGTAAATACTACATTGGGTAACGGTTCTGAATAACTACGTTTTACCTCCGCCGCATATTGTATCGGTGGTGGAGGGGGAATATGTTGCGCCATGATATTTTCCATACTAGTGAGCCAGTCACTAGTATACCCAATACCCAACGACCTGTTACCACCAGTGATAGAATTAATCCTATCATCGTTAAAATTATCACTATAGACCGATAAGGTGTTGGTACTACCCCGGTTATCCAGCGTCTATAATAGGTTCGTAGTTTCATGCATTCGCCTCCAATGCTCTAGTGTACCGATAATTACGGACACCTGTTTTGCGAATCAATCCAACTTCTGTACATAACGCAATGGCCTGTGTCCGGGCGTCAGCGTAAGGTTCAACTCCCGGTGTCAATCGTTTTGCCCCTGCGGTAATCAATTGACCTACGGCTACAATATCCATGTCAGGGGTATACCCATCAATGATGGCCCATATAGATGCACGCACCGCAGGGTTGTACGTATGTATATCGGGGAATAATTTTGCACCTAACTCACGGTAATCTAACTTTCTAACCACACGCGGCGTAGCTGAAATGATTACGGTATTACCGTACCGATACATGGCTGCCCGTAGCCCACGTAACGTAATAATTAAAAATAAGGATAAGCTGATTGCTAGTGCAATAATGACCCGTATGTCATTATAAATGTATACCTCCACCCATGTCGTTTCAGGCTTTACCATGAAAGGTTTGACAGGTTCGCCACCTATTGTACTTACCACATCCCCTTCTAATAATTCACGTTGTTCAATCGTGTTAATTTCTTTCTTAATATCGCTTATGTTAATGCACTGGATTACCCGTTTATAGTTCTTAGTGCAGTTAACTGTTACCCACCCGATAGTATCACCCTTCTCATTCTTGACATTAAGTAAATTTTGAATGTCACTCTCCAATTTAGCAATCTTAGTTGCCTTATCGTTATAATATTGAGCGATGAATTTACTTTTACTTTCTTCATACTGTTTGATAGCTACCGCGTAGTCATACATTATTTTACTATCACGTTCATTACTCGATTCAATCATATATTTTGATTCATTGATTAAACCAAAAAACCCTATCTCGGTTAATAATAACGATAATGCAATAGGTAATACACGGCTGTACCAAGGCTGATGCACCATCACAGGTAATGCATGATTTACTGCACCTACGGCTGCAATCCCAGCGGATAGTATCCATATAAATGCCGGGGCGGTGAACACACTTCCCTTGTTAAAAAGAGTAACTACGCCCAATGTGTCCATTACGATCACAAACAGGGTTGTTAAGAGTAGTACTGTGTATGTGAGGCCCTGAGATTTCCCGGATTCTTTTTTTGAACTTTCTGACATTTTCGTTTTCCCTACTATTTGATCATGTGTTGTTGATTTGTAGCATCATACCGCAGGTTGATACCCGTTGGAAATGTAATTTTATTCAAATGCATTACATTTATCAACTTCATGTAACTCATTGATTCTTGAGCATACCTGTTGTCAAATGTAATATATTTTATTTTTATTATATTTCTATTGACATGTCCTCACCGCGCCCTATAGCCATGTCATGAATGTCAATTCAATTTTGCAATTATTCAGTATTGACATTATCATCTGTTTATGTATACCCATATATTAGTGTTATATTATATAGTATACTTTTTAATCAAGTTGTTACAAAGTATAACTAATCTTACCCTAATACTTGATGAAGAAAATACATCATTCCCCACGCACTGATGATCATACTAATAAAAAAGCGCTTGAGATGATACCGCAATATAAGGTTTACCATTCGGGCCTGACGACGATTAGGGTAGTGCTTTTTTACCCATTTATTCCAATCATGAGCCGTACAAGGGATATGTGTGCCCCCCATATCAGCATGAAACCGCTGATGAATGTCAGTTGATAAAATAATACCGTTTAACGGGTGAAATCTTAAATGCGGATAGGCTTTAGCAGAATACGCATGATGGTAATCCACCTGATCAACTCGCCCGGTTACTGCACATTTTCCATCCCATTGGGTCGACACTTTAGATTTCCATTGGAAATACGCAGATGATTCCCGCCATTGTGCATTATTATTAAACCATTTCATAAATCACCTATTGATTATTTATTATTTACAGTATATAACGTATTTGTAACTAATTAACATCCCATTATAGGAGATAACACATGTACAAAGCACACCCTACCCCTCCCAATATGCCATCTACTACGTTGGCAGATGTACCGTTCTCTGATGAAAAACAGCGCTTGTTTGAACATAAAGCACTGAATGAACATTTGGCGCATTTACGGTCGACCCTATTGTTTATTCCACAAGTGCTCGAATTTAATAGAGGAGTGGCAAGTCAAGGTTTAGTAAACTTCAGTATCATTGAAAACCTTAACGATGAACTAAAAGCTGCGGCGTATGACATTAGTATTGAAATTCCTCAAGTAGAGCGTCGCCTTGCAGAATTAGAACAACCAGAAGTCCCGGTTAAAGTGGATGCCCCGGTAAAATCTGCGGGCCGTAAACCTAATGTGGTAGCTACTACTGCACCTGTTGCTGCGGTAAATGGGAGCGCACCAGTTAAGCGTCGTGGTCGCCCTGCGGGTTCACCTAATAAATCCGTGCCATTACCTTTGCCCCCATCCGTGTAATCTTACTTTTTACGAACCCGGCTTGTCCGGGTTTTTTATTGACTATAGAGGTAGTAGTAAATGAATGATGAACAAAATGTAGCGATTGATTTGTATAATTTGGTACGTATTGAGTGGCACGACAGTTCTCTCATAGTAGATCAACCGTTCACTTTTTTTTTTAAATAAGCCCCCCCTTATTGCATTAACGCACCGTGTCAACGTGGGGTATGTGGTATATGAAAATGACACATTACTATCTATTGTACCTAGCTATTCACTGTATCCAGATGGTAAATCAATGCCTAAAGTCGATCATATTACGGTAATTCCTAAATCCGCTATTACATTACGTCAAGTGCTTACTACGCATAAATAGGTTTATTACGCGCATAAAAAACCCGGTAATATAGGGGATACATTACCGGGCCAATATGATCAAAATATAGTAGATTCTAATACTATTACATCAATTATCATTGTCAATATATTTTTTCAATTTTGGTAAATGCCATATCCATTTTAACCATGACCCTTTTGTCATGGATTGCAATTGAGATTTATACATCAGTAACGCAGCGTACTTATCCTCTATAGCGTAAAGATATTGGACTTCATGTTGAAGCCTAGATATTAAATTACTGTGTTTAGTGACCATAATGATAGATAACACATCGTATATTTCATCAGGCACAATTACATCTAGTAGCTGACCCTTATATTCAATTCTAGTAGCTGAGGGTAATGGTTTTACGGTGGAATCATTAGGTCTAAATAAGGGTACGTAATAAATGGAGTCGATTCCCGGTATTCCACTACTTACCAATTGGTAGCCTTTAAATGAGGTGGGATGGCTGGTGTACATCAATCCTTGCGCGTAAATAGTATTCATTTAGTGTACCTATGTAATTAATTTCAATTATGTTACAGTAAAAAATAAAAAAAGTAAAAAATTTTTACTAGGCTCATTATTGTAATGATCTATAAACGCGCGCGCGTTGCGTCCAATACCTACCCACTTAAACCGATTAAACGCAGGAAAACACGACACGACACGACACGACACGACACGACAGTTAACCAGTGTTGATCGTCGATTGGTGGTGGTGATCAGTGTTGATCGTTGATCAGTTGAACCCGTTGATCAGTTGAACCCGTTGATCAGTTGAACCCGTTGATCAGTTGAACCCGTTGATCGTTGATCGTTGATCGTTGATCAGTGCACCAGTTGAACCCGTTGATCAGTGCACCAGTTGAACCCGTTGATCAGTGTTAATCGTTGATCAGTGCAACCAGTGCGCATCTGTTGTTTTTTGCAAATTTTCACAGATGCACCATTGCTGCAATCTGGATTCGATTAACTAAAAACTGGATTCGATTAACTAAAAACTGGATTTTGTTTGTAAAAAATGGACGCAATTCAGCATGATGATGATAGATAAAGTATTGATTTATAAAAGATTAATATTGTTAAATTGTATATAGAATCCAGTTTTTCAAAACTTCGTAAGCCGTTTTTTCCGTTTCAAGCGTATCCGTTTAAATTTTTATTAACGTCGCCACCTAATTTTAAGCCTTGCAGAGTGCTTACTACAGTTCAGGCTTTCTGGATTCTGATCATTGTTTAACGATATTATTTTGTTAAAAATCAACACTTTAGACCGTCACACCGCGTCGTTTTGCGTCCATTTTCAACAAATGAAATCCACATTTTCCTTAACAAAATCCACATTTTTCATAGTGAAATCCAGTTTATTGTAAGCTGTTGATTCATAACGATTTATTAAAATAGTGTAATTATTTTGAAAATAGTTATATACATGGGTTACTGCGCAAGCTATACTCTACACATCAAACAACGACAGATGAATCCGATATTATCAAATACGGACATTAAGATTTAACAGACTGCATTCATAGAGTGCAGTCGATTAAATCAACCAGTAACCGCCCATAACAAGGGCAAGGAAATATCATGAACGAAGATAAATTTATCAAAGCATTCCCAATCCCTTCGCTCGCTGAAGCGGTAATTGAAAATATGGGCGGTTGGGAAGCGTTTGAACAAAGCGCTTGTGATGTTGCTCGATACGGAATACAAAACGGGTATGGAGGTTTCGTGTATTACAATGAAACCGTCAAGTTTTTTAAAGAAAATCGTCCTGATATTAAAACACTATGTCGAAATCAAGCGGACGACTTTGATCAAGATGTTGGCCATATGATCGCAGGATTCAAATGTTTGGGTAATGAATATAGTCCCAATGATTGCATCGACGCACTATATGAGAGTGATGCGACAGAGGATTTTATCAGTATACACAATGCATTAGCATGTTTTGCTGGGGAAGAAGTTTGCCGCGCATATGCGGACATGGCGGCCGACGACGATCAGGACGATCAGGACGATCAGGACTAATTAACGATTTAACAGGGAACATTTGTTAAGTGTTCCCGATTAAATCAATCAAACGCCCATAAATGGGCAAGGATACGAATATGGACAGATTATTTTTGTTGGGCGTAGTGGAAGCTAATTCCACAAACATGCTGTTTAACGGTTTTTATCCAGTATTGGGCGTTAAAAATTTGAACGCCAAAATAGACTGGATTTCGGTTAACCGCCCAAAGTGGGAAAAATGGGAATGGCAAGAGTACACGGAAGCTGGTGATTATTTAGGGGAAGGGGAGGGAAAAATAGAATAGAATTAGTTTTAACATTATCATTATCATTATCATATTGTTGGAGGAAGGCGGTTATGAGCCTGACATTATATTAATTGTCACATCGTCCGCTGATCGTGTTATTTCCACAATGTCAACTGTACCTGATAAATTCGATGTGAAATTATCGGTGTGGCAGCATGATAAACACATACTCGATATTACCAATCGTAAAGAAATAACAGCTTATTTAATGGAGGATACATGTACACAATCTATTCACCAGCCTTAGTCAAGCGATGGTTTGTAGGCAGTGCCGATATTCCGCACATGGTTAAGCGTACCTTGTGGGATAACGACATTATAGTTAACCATACCGCGCGCACTATTGCGCGGTTTAATTCCGATCTGCCAATTTCGGACGACGATATGGCAGTGTTAAAAGCTAGACATAGGATGTAATAGTAGAGGCGGCGCACGCCATAGACAACGATAATTGGGAACATTTTAAACGATGCATATACTTCTGTACATCATTCGACGCTACGCTACATGGCAATAAAATATATTCCCGTAAACTTTTAGGGGAACATATTGATTGGGTGATGGAGTTTCAAAGATGAAATGTGAAAACGAGTTATGGGTATTATTTTGGGCACTATTATTTGGTTATTTGGCAGTGGCAGCTATATGCAAAGCTGTCATCATAGCCCTAACGTGGGTGAGAAAGGGATGAGGGCGTTAGTTAAATATTTGGAAGAACAACAGGACTATGCACTGTGGGATGACGAGGGGTTATTGGATGAAGATAATCCTGTGTGGCGCGAACCTTGGGTGCGACGATTACATGAGCAATTTATTGATACTATTATTCACTGTATGCCGAAAGATCATTTTTTGGCAGTTAACCCGCAAGGGGACTATATTGTGTCACCAGTAAAACATATATCTATACCTATGCCCCATTGGAATACATTAAATAATGGTGCTAGTCAATCAGGCGCTAGAGCTATCCGTATTTACCGCGCGGATGGTAAGTACGAGGGGCAAGGGGAACTGGTGAGCGCGGGCGTGATCGCCATCCCAGAACACGCGTCGTTGTCAGTCAATGAAACAATCATTGGTAATAGCGAATGGGATAGCGTATGAAACTGCTAGGGTGGTTGTTGTTTTTTGGGTGGTTGCTATTGTCAGTGGCAGCTAAAGCCTGTAGTATGTAATTATCTCATTAATAATTACGGTGGTAAAATGCTAAAGCGTAAACAGTTTCTAGTTCACCATCACATTAACGGTAACACGTTAAACCAGTGGTGTAAGCGGGGACAGGCTATTCGCTTGTCACGGGGTAAAAGTCGTTACATTGTGACGACCAATGATCTGGTCGCAGCCTTTTCGAGCGACAAAAGTATTGCTATAGAGGGGTTATTATTCACCATCGGGATTGATAACAATTTATTAATCCTATCTCGTGGGGGTGGGGAATCATCCCCACTCTACCCTGAACTGATGGCGCGAGCCATTGCCAATGCCACCGTGGGTGACGACACGGCAAAGCGACAACATTTAACATCCGGTGATGACGTGGAAATCATCACATCATTATTGAGCGAAGACCAAATGATTAAATTAGGAGCAAAAAACGTATGACACACATTGAGTACCGTTTGAAAGCAGGTGAAACCTCACAGGTAATTATCGGCGGTAATACATTAACCCTGACCGGATGGGGTACAACCTCACCATTGGGGACAATAATCACACCTGAACAGGTGGATGGTTACATTGCAAAAGGGTACACCGACACACCTGTATTTGTCATCCAACCAGTCAATGCCAAAGTCGAATTATTAAAATTACTACCCGCTGACTGGCATCCCTACGTGGATGCAAATGGGGTTGAGGGATTTACGGCCTTGCGCGATAACCCAGCTTACACCGTAATGGTGGATACCTACATGGCGCAGATACCCACTTTATACACGCAAATTGCTTGGGATTATCCTCCCGCAGAACCGGAGGTGGAAACAACTATTAAAAATAGTTTACCGCCTATGACGGATGAATTGAAATTCGTTATCCAAACGTATAATGCAGCGGTGCAAATGATCGCCATGAATAATCAGGCACGGTTAGCGGAATTAAAAGATAATTCTAAACACAGCCCGCTAGCGCTTGCGTATATTGACGCATTGGAATGGCACGCTAAGGGCGACGGTCAAGAACCTATTGCCCCTAAAGATTTATCAGGGGTAGCGTATGCCCCTGTGAAAACAAGTGCACGCAAAGGCGCAGGACGACCTGTTAAAGTGGGTACATCACTGAGCGACCAAATTGACGCATGGGCGCGAAATAATGGTGGGTGGTTTAAACCCGCTATCGTCGTAATTGAGGGTGTAAAACCTGCCAGTACAGTACAGAAAATACGTGAGCTAGCAACAGAGCGTACGTTGCTATCGCGCCCAACAGAAGGTGGTGTGGAATATATTCATAAATTCAACATTCCTCAATATACCACTGAAAAATTAATTGAGCTGATGGCAGATCGCCGAGTGACCGAAAATGAGTATTTTCTGGTTGACGGTCATGTTATCAAGATGGTGAGCACACCATGTTGAGCAAATACAACCCATGCTATAGGCCGGACAAAAGCCGCATCATTAAATTATTAATAATGATCATGCGTACAGACTGCTCATGCTGCATCAGTATGCGATTATTATCAATCGCGCTAATCGAATTAATCATTATAGGAGTATTATTATGGTAATTGTTTACTATCATGCAAATTGTAAAGATGGTATAGCGGCGGCGGCTGTCGCGGCTAATTATTTTCATTATGATGGGATAGATGTATCCCGTATCGCTAAAGAGTTTGGTGGTGGCGGACATATTCACGCAGCGGGGTTTAAAATCTAATGAGGATTGAGAGGTACATGGAGACTACGGAATGGCGCAAGCTTGGTGGTTTATCTCGACCACTGGAGCTAGGGCACATTACCGCCGAGGATATAATGGACATGGTAGTGATGCCTGCTATTGCCGCTGTAGGAGTACCTGTACCTCTCGCCATTGCCACATCCATGTTGACCCATAGCGACACCATAGGGTTCGGCGTGGCATTTACCAGTGCAGTGGTAATGGGATTACTACATGCAACGCGCCCATTGCGAGATGGGTTTTTATTCCAACGCCCTATCGCTCGTGGCGGTGATACCGTAGTAAAAGAATTACCCCCCGAACCTACCCCTGAACCTGCCCCGGCACGCCAAAATTACGCTATTGAGCGGATAGAATTACTGCAACGCGCACTGGATGCACGGGGAATTTTATTCACCGTTGACGGGTGTGACCCTGATTCGTCTACCTCTGTTGATCTATTTAATTTGAAACCTAATAAGGCGGGATTGAAACTAAATGATACCGATTTTGGGGATGATTTTGCGCGCGATACCGCACTACCCCGTAATGCTAGTCGGATAGGTGTTATCAATAATGCGGGTAATGGGATGGCACGTTTAATATTACCTAAACCCGTGCGTGAATATATTAATTACGATATTTCAGTTATTACGGATGAGGGGAAAATATTACCTGTCCATATCGGGGCAACGCTCGACGGGGTACAGCAATTAGATTTAACTGAATTACCGCACGTCGCCATTGGTGGTACAACTCGTAGTGGTAAAACTATATTTGCATTAACGGTATTACTGACAATGGGGCATTTGCGATCACCGAAACACGTTAATTACTGGTTAGCGGATGGTAAGATGGTGACATTCCCACTTATTAAAACGTTACCACATGTCACGCGCCCAATCGCCGTGGATTATGATCAATTTATTGAGTTATTAAACGACGCGGAAGATGAATTGAATCGTAGAAATACATTATTTGCGGCGAGTGGCAGCCAAAACATAATGGACTACCACGACGCAGGCAATACATTACCGTACATCGTGATCGGATGCGATGAATTATCCCTATTACTCGATAACGGGGATAAAAAAGATTGGGTAAATGCATTAAACAAACTGACTAAATTGGCAAAAGCGGGGCGGTCAGTGGGGATTCATTTGATGTTGATTGATCAAACCTTTGAGCGAAAAACATACCCATCTCGATTAATGGAGAATGTACCTACCGGGGTATGTTTCGCGGTAGGAAGTAAGCACGCCTCTAAGCAAGTGATCAAAGTGGATGGTGCTGAAACATTATTGGGTAAAGGGGATGGGCTAGCCTTTACAGTGGGTGATTATGAGGCAACCCGTTTCCAATCATTATTTATATCTACTGAGGGGGTCAAGGAGGAGGTTAAAAAAATAGCAAAAAAGTGGTTGTAATTAAACTACAAATAATTATAATATAACTTTACATCTAATTAGGCGAGAATTATGGCGAATATTCCAAGCAGAAGTGGTCAAAATTGGCTGATCTCAGCATTGCGTGATGATGGGTCAGGCAGCGACTATACATTCATGGGGCTGAACATTGGAGCAACAATGTTAACCTTGTTAGCCATCACCGATATGGTGATTTTATTCTCATGGGGTAAGGAAATATGGGAAGGTGGGAAGGCGTCAGGAAATATTACCATCACCCTGTCAGTGGCAATATCATTTCTAGTATTACTATTCGGTATCGTGGACGCGGGCGCGGTACTTAGCGGGCGTCGTAATGTATTTTACTCGGCGATTGCATTAATGTTGGTGCAAGCGTTAGTGTTTAATTTACGGTCAAGTGACGTGGTAGACCCATTCTTTAATAGCATTGATGGGTTAAAACGTACCATCCAAGCAACTCAATTTGATTTCGATAAAAACCTGAGTACGTACACCCCGGAACAAGTACGGCAGATCAGAACCAAGGCTAATTATGAGCCTGATTCCCTGACCGGGTTTAATCCTAATTATTTATTTGATGACGGTAGACGTGGCCCAAATATGTTAAGTCAAGCGGAGCGGGCGTGGTGCATTGATACTGCATCGCGTGGTGCATTAACGATGGCGACCGCCGCCGCGTGCGGGTATGTACCACCATCAAAGGCATGGTGCGCAAAACATCAAGCCATATTAGAAAGTGATTTTCCTGAAGGCGCAAAGGCGTGCGGGTACTTGATCGTTATCCCCGCAAATAAGGTGCGGTAATGTATTACAAGGCCAAACCTACCCCCCCTGATACTGCACACATACCTGCTATTGGTAGTGTGGTAACAGACACAGGTCAACCTATCTATATTCATGTGCACAATCATGGTACATCCAAGGGGGGTGGGTGGAAGTGGGTACTCATCGCGGCAATCGCCGCTGGGTATTATTACCGGGATACTATTAAACCCTATATACCGGCGGAGGTGCTGATGTATTTACCTAACAGTAGTCCGTCAACTACTACCCCTACAGGTTACCCGGTGATGGTGACTACACAACTGTCATCATCATTTGGGATACGTAAACACCCCACATTAGGGGTAACACGATTACATGCGGGGGTAGATTTACCTGTACCTATAGGTACACCTGTACATGCGACCGCTGATGGGCAAGTGACATACGCCGGGTGGAGTGGGGACTACGGAAATATCGTGATAATTAATCATGGCGCATATCAAACTAGATACGCGCATTTACACGCCTTGAAAACTACTAAAGATACCGTAGTTCGCAAAGGTGATTTAATTGCTGAAACCGGGAACACAGGTGGTATTAACACCGGGGCACATCTACATTATGAGGTACGTAAAGGTGATGAACCTGTTGACCCATTGTCATATATGGAAGGTAAAAAATGGAACTATTAGTAAAAGGCGATCACCATGTACCCTTAGTATTTAAGGGGCGGTGTTGTGTATGTAATTCATTCCCCCAAGCACTCCGGGCTGAAGTGGTAGATCAATTGAAATATTGCCCCCACGAATCTGACTTGGTGGCGCTAATGGATTGTCCCGAATGCAAAGGTAAGGGGTGTGTCCCATTTGTACGTAGCAGGGGATACTATCACTCATGAAAATCATTACACCGGGTAACTTACCCATTGTTAAATTTACTAGTAAATGCTCAACGTGTGGCGCAGTAGTCGAAGCGGAGCGTCATGAATTAGACGCGCAGTATGATCACCGTGACCACGTTGAATTCGCGGTGAGCGATTGCCCGTATTGCTACCAATATAGATCAATTACATTTATTATTAAATTGAAATCATGATTTATGAATTCCACATCGGTAGACCCTCTACCTTTTCACCCGCACCCTACATTATATTAATAGTGATAGTGTGTGTATGGGCAGGATGGGAGATTGAACCGTATGTGGATGATGCGATAGTTAATCGCAGTATTAAAGGTTTAATTCATAAAGCTGAATCCCCTCAATGGGGATACAATGATTATAACCGGGGTACATTACAGTGTAATAAACGGTATAAACGTACCCCTCAATTAGTTAGTCAATTGACCATTCGGGAAATTATGGTTCGCCAATCAATCATTTGCGGCGAACGAAAATTCTTAGCGGTGGGGCTATACCAAATAGTACCCGACACGCTCAACGAGGCGGTCAATGCGTTACATATTAGTAGGGATGCAACATTTACACCACAATTGCAGGATAAAATATTTGCGTATTATCTGGTGCACATAAAGCGACCATCAGTGCGGGAATATATTATAGGTAATTCATCCATTGGTACGGCGCTGGATGATATGTCGAGTGAGTGGGCGAGTATTGCCAACCGTAACGGTAATACAAATTATGCGCATAATCGGGTAATTGTATCGCGTGACCGAACCCGGCGCACATTAGAGGATGCAAGATCGCATTATCAGAATGCTATTCGTAATAATGTACCCCACGAAATAGCATGGTTAACCAGCATAGGAGTATCACCGTGATTATCGTAGTGGCAAGTGTCATTTTCCAATTTGGAATAGGTTTTGTGTTAGGGTGGTGGGTTAAACCCGCTATTAAATTAGTATTATTGGTAGGAGGATGCGTACTGTTAATTGCAGCACTCATACTATCAACGGGGTTAATGAAACCCAATTATTTCATACTAGATATGCAATGGGAAACTTTTAAAGTGGTACTGTTGGATAGTATCGAAGCTGTAATTATTTGGTCATTTAACAACGTGATCAATTTATTAGCTTATTTAGCTGGTATTTATGCTGGCAAAAAGTACGCAGCATCCGGTAAAACATTACGGGTAACACTGAAATGACTCGATGGGTATATGATATTGAAACCTACCCTAACGTGTTCATTGGTAATTTTATTAATGTTAATACTCGTGAGCGCGTAGGGTTCAAAACGTGCAGTAATAATATGAGCGACGACGAGATCATCGCTATAATTGACAAGATGATTAATTGGTACATGGCGCAAGAATTATTTATAGGTTTTAATAATATAGGCTTCGACGCCATTGTAATTAGTCAGATGCGCACATGGCGGGCGACACCATTGTCCGGGTCACAATTGATTTCATCAGCTTCATCCTTCGGCCAAACTATCATTCGAGGTATGACCGATGAAGAACGCCGCACATTGATGTATCGCACGGATAGTCTGGTGCAGCAATGTGATCTGATGCGGGTACAACATTATGATAACCCAAGTCGTAGGTGCTCGTTGAAGCAAATTAAATTCGCAATGCGCCGCACGAATTTACAGGATTTACCTATCCCACCTAACACGCATGTACCCGTTAATATGCTAGATAAGTTAGATGATTATTGTTGGGATGACGTAGAGACTACGTTAGCATTATATGAAGCCATACAGAGCAATATACAGTTTCGTGAGACAATGACTAAAGAGTTAGGTGTCGATTTATGGTCGGCATCTAATACCAAAATAGGTGTTACCATTATCCGCAAGGAGGTTGAATCCGCGTTGGGGAAAGGCGCAATCCGTAAAGCAGATGGTCAACCTGTGCAAACCCCTGATCGTCCAATTAAATTAGGTGACATTATATTTCCGTATCTGTCTATGGAAACCGCACCATTTCATGCGGTACAGGATTGGATGCGGGAACAGGTGATTACTACCCCTAAAAATGCATTTACGCTTATTAACCCGGAGCGAATGGTTAGCCACCCTATTACTGAATTTACTGATGCTAAAAAAACAAAGGGATTATTGAAGAATTTAAACGTTAATAATTATGGGTTGAATTGGGTATTTGGGTCAGGTGGAATACATGCATCTCGCAACAACATAACATACCGATCATCCGATACTATGACGATATTGGACATTGATGTTAGTTCGTTCTACCCCAATTTAGCAATCAATAATAATTTCTACCCTTCGCATTTATCATCATCATTTAATGACATTTATAAATCACTATATGAAAAGCGTAAACTGCACGCATCGGGAACTAATTTAAATTTAGCACTCAAAGAGGCATTGAATGCGGTATTCGGTAACTCAAATAATGCATTCTCATTTTTAAAAGATTCAAGTTATTTTTTTAAGACCACTATTAACGGGCAGTTTTCGTTAGCTAAATTGACAGAAATGGTAATGCAGAGTGTGGACTGTGAGATCATTCAGGGTAATACAGATGGTGTAACATTTTATATTAATCGAAAAAATGAAGACATTATTAGGGACGTAGCCAGCGAATGGGAGCGAATGACTAAATTGAAATTGGAATTTGCTGAATACGATTTAATGGCTATATCCGATGTTAATAATTATATCGCTCGCACTGTGTCGGGCAAGGTGAAAGCTAAGGGTCGATACCAGACAAGCTATAATTCGTCGGAATATCATAAAAACCAAAGCGAATTAATTGTCGCAAAAGCTGCCTTAGCGTATATGGTTGACGATATACCCATCGAATATACGGTATACACGGCAGATAACATTTATGATTTTATGCGGTTTGTTAGATTAAATAAAGATCAACGCTTGTTGACTGGTGACGGTATCGAGTTAGCCAAGCACCAACGCATTATTATTAGCACTGAGGGAGTGACCCTTAAAAAAGAGATGCAACCTTTAAATAATAATGATTTAAGATATACATCAATCCCCGCCGGGTATACAATTATACCCTGTAACGATATGACCCAATGGGATGAAGGCGAATTATTATTACGGGTCAATCGTCAGTATTATGCGCAAGCCGCGTCCAGCATTATTAATAAATTAGGTGTCGATCTATGCAAATAACAATTCCGCATACATTAGTGATAGGTATGTGTGTCAAATTAAGCAATGGGGATTATCGTATTGCATACCCTAGCGAGAGCACACATAAATGTAGTGCGTGCGACCTTACACCGGAAAGTGACGATTGCGAGTTGATTAAATGTAATCAACCTGATTTTCAATGTGTATTAATTAAGGAGTGAATGAAATGTGGGGAATAACTTTACCATCTACTTTAGACATGTTGGGGCATAAAATGATACCTGCATCAGCATCCAGTATGAATAAAATGGGAATTTGCCCATCTCAGTTCGATGCGCAATATGTCGGTAGACATGTACCTAAAATACCATTTGCGCCCAATGAGGCGACTGCCAAAGGGGAAAAATTCCATGCGATTATCGAAACGGCGGCTAAAAATAGAACCCATGTTACGGATAATGATTTAACTTGTGAGATTATAAATTCTCATCTTGATCTATGTTACGCCATGCCTATGGTAATGATTGAAAAAGACTTTGGGTGGAATGACGAAACACAGTCCCGCGAATGGCGGGGTCGTAAACTAGGCGTGCGCGCCGATCTATTTGCCAAGAATGGTGAATTGGGTGTGTATATTGATTGGAAAACCGGGAAGGTTAAAACCCAAACATTGCAGGCAGAATTAACAGCTTATATTTTATTTCAAAACTACCCCGACCTTACTCAGATCACAAGTCGATTTATTTACGTCGAGCACTCTCAAATGGTGGATTACGTGTTCACTAGAGATACGCAATATGTTGAAAGCTTATTTGCGTTAGTGAATCAGGAATGGATGCAATACCCATCGGAAACGTTAACAATAAAATTAGATTTATTACTAGCAGAATATTGGGATCACCAAAAGGTAAAAGAATTTCCCGCAGTTAAGAATGGGTTATGCAAACAATGGTGTCAGGTGACAACCTGTAAACATCATGGGGGGCGTGAATAATGGCGACACGCTACCCTAATTTATCATCGGAAACCAAGAAGCACTTAATAGCGCATAGGTGTGATGTTAAAGATGAAAATGCAGTTAAAGCTAAAATTAGAAAACTGATGGCATCAGTACACGCTGCTAATTTAGGCGCAGGTGGACAGACGGGGGCGGCTGACCAGAAATATATGATAGGGGGATGTTGCTTGGTGATAGAAGTGAAATGGGATTTATTCATCCGGGGCGGACTTAAGCAATCGCAAATGCAATATTTGGCAGCCGCCGCGCGGGAAGGTGCATTTAGTATGGTTATAGATCGCAATAATTATAATAAGTTTGAGGCATTCATAACGGCCATGCGCGATAATATGGTAAACGCTATAGATATATATTACGCATATCTCGATAGTAAATTATATTCTCGACCTCCCATCACCATTAGGAGTAGTGACTATGCCATTGCTGAGTGACGACAAAAAATTAATATCGTTTATAATTAAAGATCAAAATGTAGTTGCAGAATTGACTCGATTATTCCCATCTAATTATTATCATACCCAATTTAATGATGATAAATATACATTGACATTTCCATTTACTAACACTGTCACCCAAACTCTAACACGAGCCGGGGTTCACTTAACGGGATATGAGCCAATTCGCCATCGGTTTGATTGGCCTAAGTTGGATATGAAACACGAGATGTTCCCGCACCAACGGGACATGGCTGCATTTATGATTGACAATATGCGGTGTTTTAATTTATCCGAACCCCGCACGGGTAAAACATTAGCTACTATTGCAGCGGGTGAATATTTACTCCAGACTCGTGAGACAGGAGGGGTATTAATATTTACCCCATTATCGTGTGTAAGATCGGTATGGTTAAATGCGCTACGCGGAACACTTCCTCACCGGGTAACAAATGTGGTATTCGGTACAAAACAATCAAGGTTGAAAGCATTAAATCATAAATCTTCATGGGTGATTATGAACCATGATTCAATTGCGCGCAGCCCGGATATATTGGAGGAAACAAAACGTTTAATTATAGATCGTAAAATCAATGTACTTGTGATCGACGAGTCAACAGAATTAGGGAATACCGAAACCCAAAGATGGCAAGCCATTTATGAATTATCAAAAATGGTAAAATATTTATGGCTATTGACAGGTACGCCGGGTGGCCCTATGACGGTACATGGGCAAGCATTATTGAAGGATGACGCGGGGTATGTACCCGTGAGTCGTGACGCATGGCGATTAATGACCATGTACGTTAGTCATACGTATAGCGCAAAAGTCGGTACAAGCGCGGCGGGGAATGACCGTAAATTTACGGTTAAAAAATATGAGCCACTACCGGATGCCTCTGAAAAAATAGAGATAGCATTAACACCTAGCATTAGGGTACGTAAACGTGACGTGTTCAAAAGCCTTCCCGATGAGGTTATTATCCCACGGCAATTAGATTTAGATAAATCCCAGATTGACATGCTTCACGCATTGGACGCTGAAAAAGTAATGGTATTTGATGGCGATTTAGTTAACCCGGAAAGTGCCGCTGCCTTGCGCATGAAGGTATTACAGATTGCCGCCGGGGTAGTGTACGGTGAAAATGGTAGGCATCGTTTAGCTATTAATCATCATTTAGAAAGTTTGAAATTATTATTAAGGGAGTCACCTAATAATAAAGTAATCATTTATGCTTGTCATGTGGAGTTGGTCGAATACATTGCTGACAGTATTAATAAGATGCGTAATGATGATAAAGAATTTTACACAGCTAAATATATTCATGGTGGGGTAGGTGACAAAACACGCGCGGCAATATTTGACCAATTTATGACTGACCCAGATTTAAATGTGATAGTGGCACATCCTCGTACTGTCAGTTACGGGGTCGAACTAGGTGTAGCTAGTTTTATTATATTTTGGGGCGCGCCCACAGTGGGTACAGTAGTGTGGCGACAAGCCATTGAGCGCCTGTATTCATCCCATCAAACGTATGATAAACCTGCTATTTACCAGTTCTATACCACCAAGTTAGAACGGAAAATTTTTGAAACCATTACGTCAAAGGATGCTGACGAAATGGATATTGCTAATCAATTTATTAAATTTTTAAAATCAGGTGATTCTTTCGCAGAAGTAGATTGACATTTGTTAAGTGGCAGTTTACAATCATCACAACAAATAGATCAGAGTATAGTAATATGAATATTCCACCTCCACCTCCACCAATGGTAAGTGCCCCATCACTTGAAAAAATTAGTGAACGGTTAAAAGTGGTGCAGGCTAATATTAAAGCTGCAAAGGCTATTCAAACGAAGTTTGAAGATGAGCAAGAATTATTACTTCTTACTGCTCGAATGCTAATTCCATCTGATACCAAGATAACTAGATACCCATCAGGCTCATTTCAGCGTAGTGTTAAAGAATACTACGGCTGTAAAGATTGGGGAAAATACTTTACACATTTAGGTGACAAGATAAAAAACGGAGAATCACCCATTACGGTGTTATCCGTGCTTGGCAAGAAATTACTTAACGAACCATTTAATAAATTAAATGATTCGGAATTACCCGACGGCGTATACCGCGCCACCATTAACACCGTTACATTTAAAGGAAGTAAATAATGCAACCGTTCAATCCCCTTACCGTATTTAATAATATTCCTACCGTATCGCCAGAATTGGCGCAAATGGTGGTTGCCCCAATTATTGGAAAAGCAATGCCGCGTACCCTGAAAATGGGTACAAACCAAGCGGGTCGAACATTTGTCCTTGCCGATGGTGGCAACGCTAAACAGTTAGGGCGGTCTATCATAGACCTCGTTATCCTAAAGGTGTTAGCGGATGATACCGGGGAAATGCGAGTTTCCCGCAACTGGTGGGTAAAAGGGTATTCACCAGAAAACCCAACCGCCCCTGACTGTTTCAGCGCCGATGGTAAACATCCCCATAGTACAGCGCAAAATACCCCGGTGCTGGTCGACCGCGCGAACCCGGCCATCAGTCGCAAAGTGGCAGTCTGTTCAGAATGTCCGAACAATAATCCGGCGCAAGGTTCAGGTATGTCTAAATGCGCAAAACGCCCCACAGTGATTGCAGTAACACCTGATCTATCACCCAATGGATTGGTGATGATCTCAGTATCCCCACAGTCCGCTTTTGGTGGTAAAAATGAACAACCCGTAAGCTTAGATAGCCCCATGTTGGCAATTGGGGCAGCATGGTCATTAGCGGGATACCTGCGGTTCATTTCCGGTAGTGGTCACAACCTTGCCATGTTTAATTCACGGTTATTTTTACTGAGCGATCAGACAACAGGTACACCGATGATTCGATTCGGATTTGGGTTTGAACCTCCCGCTGCTACTAATCAAGAAGCTGTAGTAAGATTACTGCAAAGCGATGAATATAAAGCGTTCGATGCGCAGGTGTTGGAATTTGTAAATGGTGCGATGATCGACGATGAAACACCACCTACTGTTGCCACACCTGTTGCCACACCTATTGCCCCGGTAACGACCGCAGCGCCTCCGCCTGTTGCCCCGGTAACGACCGCAGCGCCTCCACCTGTTGCCCCGGTAACGACCGCAGCACCTCCACCTGTTGCCCCGGTAACGACCGCAGCACCTCCACCTGTGACACCTGCACCACCTGTTGCCCCGGTAACGACCGCAGCACCTCCACCTGTGACACCTGCACCACCTGTTACCCCGGTAACGACCGCAGCACCTCCACCTGTGACACCTGCACCACCTGTTACTCCGGTAACGACCGCAGTCCATGTTAAGGCTATTGACGCGATGATTAATAGTGCTCAATTTGGCGCAGATATTAATAACTGGCTAATTCAATTGAAGACATATGATGCTAACGATGTTATTAATTTATTTGACGAATTGGATGGAAGTCACCAAATATTGAAAAATGCATTTAAAAATTATATGCAATCAGGTGACGACGACACTATGTTAAACAATCTCCGCAACTTGGCGTAACTTAAAGGAGGGAGGGGGTAATGCCCCTCCTTTTAACAATGTGCAAATTACGACGAGACATGCGGAAATCGGTAAGGCAGGCATTAGAATTACGATTAGAAGATGACAGTTGGGCTGTCACCCCATTGGGGATGTTGGCTCGATATATGATTGATCGAAATCTATCATCAGGTCAAATAGCAGATGAACTACGTATCGACCATACAGCGTTATGCAGATGGTTACGAGTGAATCGGCGTCCGGGTAGAGCATTGGAAAATATAGTAAATAATGAGCGTATCATTATTAATTTAATAAAGGGGCAATAAATGCATGATCTATTTTCTCAAATATTACCACCTACTGGTAATATTATATTGGTGCATGAGTCTGATTTCAAAAAAGCAGACGGCACTACAGCTCTGAATAATATTATATTTGAGAGTAGAGATGCATTACTAACCAATCCTCCTTTAGATAAAATGGGTTCATCATTATGGTATGATACAAGCTCATATATTAAAAATACAGTTAATAAATATACTGGTCGAACTACTATTAATGTGTCGGAAGTTAAAGCACTATGGTTAGATTTAGATATTAAAGATACAGGATTTACCACTCGACAATCTGCAATTGCAGCCATTGTTGAATTATGCAATAAGTTGTCCTTACCAAGACCGTGGGTAGTAAATTCCGGGTACGGGTATCATGTCTACTGGCCCTTACAGGTTGCAGTAAATAAAGAAGACTGGAAACAGGTAGCTAGTAAATTTGCAACCATTATAGGTCATTTACAAATACCTGTTGATTTTAAAGTCATTTATAAAGTTGCACAGTTAATGCGTGTACCCGGCTCATTTAATACAAAACGAGGACTCAGTGTCCCCGTCACTATTGACGTTGAGGGTTCTAGTGATTTATTAACATTAGATGATTACCGATTGAAATTCGACAATTTCATTAACGTCAATAATATAACAGCGGTCACTAACGTACCGCCTATAAAATCCACACCTTCACCGTTAGGATTTTTAGACCATATCCCTATTAATTCAGGCATTGATTTACCCGCAATGCCTGTATCAGTATCCGAACCTAAATCGGCTACGTCCATTATTGATCAATGCGCACAGATACGTAATGCACCATTCGCAAGTGAACCCACATGGCGAGCAATGTTGACCGTTATACGCTTATGTGAAAATGGGGATGGGGAATGTCATGCATTATCCAAAGCAGATGCCGCGCGATATGATCATACGGCGACTCAACAGAAATTAGATTACATGCGGCATACACACCCGGCTGATGGGATGCCTTCAACATGTTATGAATTCGACAAGTTGAACCCTAATATCTGTCAGAATTGCCAACACTTCAACCGGATTAAGTCACCTATTATATTGGGTAAAAAAAAATTAAATGAGCTAGTTTTACCTACCGTACCTGACCCCGCACCCCCTGAATCTATTACGATTAATGATTGGGTTGTACCTAATGGGGTACATGAGTTGGGTATTGGTGAATATCATTTTGCAAACCATCAGTATTTTGTGAGTAACGAGGGTACATTTGTTGTGACCACGAAAGATGGTGACAATGGTATACCTGTACGCATTAATACATTATTGACCCAGCTATGCATATTTCCAATTGTCACTATTGACGGTAGAGATGAGGGGGGTCAACCGCAGATCAGCCATGTATGGCGATGTATTTTACCTGACAAGACATTTAAAGATGCCATTATTCCGGCCAGTAAAATGATGTCAGATTCGGGCTTATTGGCGTTATTTGGTAATTATTTCGGATTAGTAATCCCCAATAGAGGTCTATGGGAAGCAATGAGTGGTTATCTACGATCAGTATTGGCTGCGGCCATCACTAATAAATCATTACCTGTACATAGCGTGCAAACCCATATGGGGTGGAACGACACAGATTATTTTGTATTAGGTAATGAGATGTATGAACCGGGTACGGGTAATATTATTGCCCCTCAACTATCTAACGGATTAAAGAAATTCGCACAGGATATGTTTAACACGGTAGGTACAATTGAAGGTTGGCGCGAGTGTGCGAATGCGTTTAATCGGGACGATATGATGTGGGCGCAACTCATCATAGGCGCAGGATTTGGCGCACCTTTAGCTAAATATACGGAGGCGCGCGGATTTATTTACTCAGTGTTTGGTGAATCCGGCGCGGGTAAAACAACCGTGCAGAAAGTCGCAAATGCGATATGGGGTCATCCCTCTAAGCTGATTATTAAATCACCCGGTACATCACATGGCGATACATCGAGAGCGGCGGATTATTTACTTGGTCAATTACATAGCTTACCTGTAAATTTAGATGAGTTAACATTGGTTGAACCTTCCAAATTAGTAGCATGGGTTTATTCATGCTCACAGGGTAGAGATAAAACGAGATTGGGACAAGGTGTAGACTCACGCGAATTTACCGCGTCTACCCCGCATGAGTGGCATACCATTTTCTGTTCATCCTCTAATGCGTCGTTAAAGGATAAAATCGCTGAAGGTACAAGTAGCACAGATGTACTACAGGCATTGAACCAGCGGGTATTCGAGATCGGGCCTGTATCATCACCTAATGATTTTAATGTATCCATTAATTTGGATGACGGTATGCGCCGCAATTACGGTGTAGTGGGGAAGGAATATATCCGAACATTGCAAGCAAACCCTGCATTAGTGAAAAATGTATTTGACATGATCAGTGATAGATTGCGTACCAAATTGCGACCCATTCAAGCTGAGCGCTTTATCATATCTGGCCTAACTAGTATATTTACGGGGCTATATATAGCCCAACAATTAGGTTACATTGATTACGATTTAACTAAAATTGAAGATTACATTACCGCCCAATTTGCAGATCAGCGGGATATAATCATTGAATCTAAAGAATTACATAGCGCAATATTTAATGACATGCTGTCCCACCTTGTCCCACAAACTATTATTATCAACACTCGGCGGTTTGATGGTGGTGGCGAGTCCATTAGCGTGGCTAAGTCCCCCCGGTTTGACCAATTATTGGCGCGGGTAAATACGACTGATGGCACAATATTAATCTCTAGTTCAGCGGTTAAGGATTATGCTAAATTGCGAGGTGTGAGCTATAGGGATATATTGCGGATTGCAGCATCGGAAAACTACTGTGATCGTAATCCACAATCCGTTAGACGACTTATTGGTGCAAGTATCCCTGAGTTCCAGCACGTTGGTAGGGTGAGTACATACGAATTTAAACTACCAGAAGTAGTCATTAAACAACTAATATCAAAGGTGGAAAAAACAGATGCGTAGATTAATTATAGTTTTAGAAAGTGGGGAACATAAGCCAACTGCTGCTAAGTTTGCCAAGATTGAAGCACTTAAAGATGAAACTCCATTCAAGCTGCCACCTAATGCTATTAGCCAATTCAAATTCATTGATTTGTTTGCAGGTATAGGTGGTATCCGACTACCTTTTCAAGAGTTGCAAGGGAAGTGTGTTTTTACCTCCGAATGGAATAAGTTTTCTAAAATTACCTATGCAGCTAACTTTGGTGAGTTACCTCATGGCGATATTACTAAAATTCCAGCTACTGAGATTCCAGACCATGATGTTCTGCTAGCAGGTTTTCCTTGCCAAGCCTTTTCTCAAGCGGGTCTAAAACAAGGTTTCAATGATACTCGTGGAACCATGTTCTTCGAGATTCAACGCATTTTAGCGGAGAAGCGTCCCAAAGCTTTTTTATTAGAAAATGTGAAGCATCTGCAAGGTGATAATAAAGGCAAAACCTTAAAAACTATTTTAGGGATTCTTAGGGGTGAATTTAAGGAAGACATTCCAGAAGATGTGCCTATGAGTGAAGAAGCACGTAGGGCGCTAGGGAAGACTTTAAATTATTGGGTAGATTACCGTGTTCTAAGAGCCGCTGATTTTGGTATACCTCAAAATAGAGAGCGCATCTATATTGTTGGTTTTGACAAAGATTACTTTAGTAGCCAATGCAATTTTAATGACTTATTTCAGTGGCCTGCACCCTCGAATGTACTAACTAAAGTAGGGAGTATTTTAGAAGATTTAAGCTCTTTGCCTCCAAGTGAAGATAAGTTCACAATTTCAGATAAGTTATGGAGTGGACACTTGCGACGTAAAGCAGAGCATCAAACTAAAGGTAATGGCTTTGGCTACTGCTTATTTAATGAAAATAGCCCTTATACCAATACGCTTAGTGCCCGTTACTATAAAGATGGTTCCGAAATTCTAATTGATCAATCTGCGTTAGGACTTAATCCCCGCCTACTTACACCGAGAGAGTGTGCACGTTTGCAAGGTTTTCCAGAGAACTTCGTAGTTGATGCTGTTTCAAAAGCACGCATTTATGAACAGTTTGGTAATTCAGTTTGTGTGCCTGTTGTAAGGGCTGTTGCACAGTCTTTAGTAAAAGCGATGCAACAGGCTGAACAGTTGAAGCAGGTTAAAGCTGCTTAACTTAGTTAAGGGAAAGGTGGATAAGAGCGAGCAACTAACTTATCAAAAGTAACATTGTTTGCTCTCCATTGGGTATTGGGAGTTATGCAGAATGCGATGGCAGCGGGAATGGAACATTGTAAATTGGAAATCCAAAATGCACCTAACATTACCTACCGCTTAGATACCGTAGTCAATAAAAAAGCTACTAAGCAGATTAATGAAGGTAGAGGGTCGACCACGATTAAAACACCATGCGGTAATTATTTATTATTTACTATGCAGTGCAATAAATTGACATGTGATTTACCTATTAAAACTCGTATCCAGTTAGATCGAGATATGACTATCAAGGTATCCCACTAAAAAAGAATACCCCCAATGGCGAAGTTGGGGGTATTTATAGGGCTATGAGGACTGTCTAATTTTGATAATGTAGGTGGCATCTACTGGTGAGCAATACCCAAACGGGAGGAGAGGGTTCAGTAGATACCAAGTGCCATTATTGCATGGTCTAACAACATAGTCAAAATGAATCCCCTGTAGCACGATCACTCCCGGTTCGACATGGGCCACTTCTTCGCCCACGTACCCTACCTGTTGAAGTGCGGTCAAAATATCCGGTTTGTACCAGAACCTATTTTCATCGTCGATGGTGTACCGCTGTTTTAACCACAGCCTTACCGCACCCTAGTAATGTGCGTTGTGCGTGGAAGTACGCAGGGGTGGAACAGGCTGACAGTAGTAAACTGAGTAGGACAATACGAATCATACAATGTCCAAGTTGTTGCTTAATTTGCGGCGACTATAGATGCGCCAACCCAACACCCCAACACCAATCATTACTGCCAAATTGACACACAGTAGTACGTACACCAACCAGTGTATAGGTGCACCCGCAATGCCTGATGTGACTTGATCGGCGTTGTCGATAGCTACCTTAGTGATGGTTGCCACTGTCCCCGCCGCCCCTGCCGCCCCTGCACCTACCACCACCTTTGAGCTTTGCGCCTCTTGTGATTTAGCAATGGTTTTGACTTGTTTGGCGATAGGTTCTTCACCCGGCGCGGGGACACCTGCTTCGATGAGTGCGAGGTTATACATCTCATCCGGGTACTGATCTTGCTTTGCACACTCTACACTGACAATGGCCCGTACCATGTTGAACATGACGTACCAGTCAAACACACTGATCTCTGTATCGGCGTCAACACCTACCGCTTTGGCGACAGTCTGCACATAGTTTTCAGTAGCTTGATTACTATTGTCCCCCCCGGCCCGGCTAGGTGGTGCATAATCTTCGATAATTTTACGTACAGTATTTAGCCCACGTCTACGTTTATTGAGTAGGATAATGGCAATAGCTCTAATACCACGTTGCGGGTGCTCAAAACGCTCTAAATCCTGTCTACGTGATCGCTGATAATCCAGTAATGATTCCGGCGTATAGATCGCGCCTAACCACTTATTAGCACCATATCGTACAATCGCACCGGGGTTATTAAATAATATGGCAACAGGTGTATCTTGAATATTTTTGGAATCAATTTTAAATTGATGCACTGGGTCAAATATTTTAGTCATGAAATAATCTCGCTTCGCATTAGTTATGTTATTAATACTACGGATACCACGTAGTTCACGGAAATTGACATACCCCGGTGCATCTACATTCTGGACGCTGCAAAAACTAGCATCCGCAAACGTGACAGCATGTATAGGGCTACCGTCAGGGAAAATTAAATTACGTATCGTACAGTATTTAAATTCATCCAAGGGGTCAGTAAACATAATACCCTGATAAGATTTACGCGCCCACGGGTGAGATGTGGGTACAACTTCTACCCCATCTATTACAATATTAGAACCCCGCGTGCGCCATTGCCCTACATCGGGGTGGTATTGAGCGTAAGGTAGTGACTCTAATAGGTTATGAATAGTTCCGTTATAGAGCGCAGCGGTATCTGTATTACCTTGAAATACATCCCCTGTCACATTGGTAACTGTCCATTTTAATATCTGAACATTATCACCTTGTATATCAATACCGACATGTACATTAGTAATAGTTAGTTCTTCGATAATAATATTGTCACCTAATATTCGTAGACCATTAGGTGCATTGTCATTCCAAAATTGTAAATGGGTAGGGTATATCGGGCTACTAATATTTATGGATGGAATAGTAATTCCCGAAATAGTATCGGGAATTACCGCTAACCATTGCCCCTTTCCAGCTTGTGGAAAAAAGACAACATTATGCATTAGGGTTGACCAAAAATACGGATGGCTCTAACGTATGTTGACGTAGGTGTTACCGCACCAATTGCGGGAACAGACGCTTTAGTTAATGTGACATTAATTACTGACGTTGATTCTTCAGGGGGTGAAGCTAAATACGTGTCCATTGTAGCTACCAATGTGAGTTTACCACCATTAGCTTGAATACCAGCATCGTCCGGTAAATAGTCTTTCGTAGCGCCCTTTTGATTATATGCTGAATATAATAACCCTGTACTGATAGCGGGGTTAGCTAATGTCACCGTCAATCGACGCACATTGACCGCTGTTGCTAACCCATCAGATGATTCTAAATCCATTTCAATACGGTTTACATGAACAGGTTTTAATGGGTCGTTAATCTTCGCGGTAAATAAAATAGACGCTGATGTATTAGGGATAGTCCACGCCGTTGCGGGGTCATTATCAACTGCACCTGTAATTGGGGCGGTGTTACTGGTAGTCCCTGAAGTTAATGTGAAAAGGGATGTAATATCTATAAAGTCTTTATCTATAAATTTACGACCTTCTATATCTGCGTAAATATAAATGTACGATACTGCGATAACTGACGGCCATGTTTCTGTCCCGGCAATGCTTGAATCAATAAGTTTACCTTCGGGGGACAATTTTAATTGTGCGACTTTCAGTCCGGGTACTTGACTCGATTTACGATATGTAATTTTAACACGTTTAATTCGTTTCCCGGTTGGGATAACATCGTAACCTGCGTAGGTGAGTCCAACCGCTGTTAATTTTTTAGATAATACCGAATCATCTTCTAAGGTAAAATCAATATCGAGGATAGGTCGAGCAAGCTGGGCTGAAATAGTACATGGGATATATACCCGCTCTAATGGTGTCGGAACAATGAAATCAAATACTGCACTAGCCCCATCTACTAATTGCATGTAGGTAATGTCATTTACCCCACTACGCCATGCACTACTGTAAAATTGGTCATCAGGCGCGCCCGTTTTATCAATAAATAAGGGTGTCGAGCCTTGTGTCATTTTAAGACATAGCCATGTAAGGGCAGAAGGGCCATCATGTGTTTCTGTTACTAGAAAACCTAACTTACCATCTTGTTGTCTATGTAAATTTGGGCCACCATTTCCTGCCCACTGTGTTTTAATATTATACACATCTGGGTGTTCAGCAAACGTTGCATTAACGCGTGACTGTAGTAGGTCAAAGTTAGCGTCATATTTTTCTTTATCAAATATATCAAATGGTTCGGTAAATAGTAATTGCTTTACTTTATATTTATCCTGACCTTCGGTATAGTCTTGCAATTCCCATGATTGTATCCGAGATACACCATTATCAAAACTATCAAGCCCTGCGGGAGTCTGAAGGTTGACTTCATATTTACCATTAATGACAGTGCTGGTTTTACCAAGATCAGCATGGTGAACAACTTTAATACTCATTATTATATTCCTACGGCATAGCCGCTAATGTTATCGGGAAGGTTGACGATGGCACTCAGTAACACGCTATCGGTGCTACTGAGCCAGTGAGTGATGGTGTCGCTTAAATCATGTACGGGTACATCAATATCGAACGCAGGGATACTAGTAGGCCATGCTCGATAGGATGGCCCGGCTAGATCGTCGATAACAACAGTAGCTAAATCTTTGATTGCCAATGGGAATCGTGCAATCAAACATTCGGCTTCAGATACCGTTTCAGTAGTTACTTGTGAAGTAATATCTACGCCATTATAAAAATATAATGATGATACCAGTGTCGTACTATTATATTTCCCCACTACCCCAGCATTTACTACTGTGCCACTACTGAGTTTGACACACGTATTACCCATTGGGATATAGTGAGTGCCGGGGTTACACGGGTTTTCTGTTTCCGTTACATTATTAATGGGCGTACCCATTAATGTTTCGTACCGGATTAATACCGAACCATTTTCCACTACGCTATCTACGCGATAACCTTTAATGATCGTACCATCCGCCAATGTTAGAAATACTGGCTGCCGATCATATGAACATTTGTCGATTAACGGTGCAGGTGGCGGAATATTGACATTAGGTGAGAATGTCCCTTGCGGGTATCCACCTATACCACATGGGCCACATGGGTCATTCGTGCTCATTATTGCGTTCCTTTTTGAATTTCAAATAATTAATAATCAAATTACCTATTACACCAACGACCGCAACCCCTGTTGAAATAATAGTGGCGTATATTGGAATTAATTCCAATGGTATACCTAAAATTGCATTTGTTGTTATGTTGTTCATTGCTGTAATACTACTAATCCATGTTGCCACTACACCCCCAATTGTCAATTTAGCGGTGATGGAATGATCATACATTGGTCGATTAAACATTGACCCCCTCCTTACATTGACATATATATTCCTTAACACCTAACCATGTAGGTGAGGTATCAATGCATGGTGATTCCCATATTCGATCAACCTGCCCTGTTGCACTTGTTAAATAAAATAAATCAACATCAGTTCGTTTTATTTTAACTATATCTGACTCATTAGATAATGGGTCAGTTAGAGTTACATACAGATGATCACCTACTGCTAATAACTGTTTCATTAGACCTATGTTTTCAAAAGTGACCCCCGCAGCACTGGCATAGGTGATTGGGCTAATGGCATCGGCGGGTTTTAGCATTTTTACATCCCTCGTATTTAGTCACGCCTAATACTATATCGGAGGATAGTTGGAGAATGAAGCGTAGTAATGGGCAATCTGCTTTACCAACACGATGAATCATTGCATTGTACATCCCCGGAAAATCAGTCAATTCTGAACCGAACTTAACCATTAAACCCTTAGTGGTTAAACTAACCTTATACTCCAATGTGTCACTAAGCTTAGCGGGTTCACAGGTTGAGGAGGCACAAGCTGTCGCACACCCAAACGGTACACCTGTATCGCACACATAATCCAACATTGGGGATGACGCCGATAGTGTTAACCTGAGATCGTCCGAAAGTTTACATCCCGCAACCAGTGGTAATTCTAATGTATTACTGACTCTAATTAGCCGCATTGTAATAATCCTTAATAGCTTTGCGCATAATATCTAATTTTACAGTTTCAAATGTCGCAAACTCATTTTTATGCTGCATTAATATTGATTCATCATCTATGTAGGTTAATGGTATATCACCCTCCACCTCACGCTCCGCATTCTGTGCAGTTAATAACTCATTGTATAATGTTCTACTAGGTCTACCTGCGCGGTTGCGAATATCCTTTAGGGCCTGCTCGATAATGAGGCGTTGTTGTTTCAAGGTTGCCTCATCATCCGGTACATCATATTCCTTGGTAGTCGGATTGTATGGGTACTCGATTAATTCTTTATTGAGCACATTTACCGCTCGATAAAATAAACCCGGTTCGGGGCGTGAGTACGTACCCATCATTCGAGATAGACCTATGGTATCCCATAACCCTAATTCTTCTTTAAACGTTGTATTATCGACTTTACTGCCGCCATCGGTATTAGCAAAATGTGATACTAACCCGCTAAGTGGGCCAACCGCGTAGCCCATAGTAATAGCTTTCACATACTCAGGGGACATATCTATACCGAATACTTTATGGATATTGGCACTTAATTCCTTCCATGACTCATCGGTATTTGTCCATCCCTGTGCATACGCGGGTTTACTACTGTCAGTGGCATAACCAATTTGCGCGCCCAATTGTGTGACATTCATTGCACCTAAAATAAGAGGTGATGCTAGCGATGGTGCAAATGTTGATACGATGAATTTGGTGGGTTCTTCTGTCCAATCAAAATTGGACTGACCCAATGGCCCTAATTCCTTACGTGCAACATCTGCAATTAATCCTGATAAACTAAACGAGTCGCCATACAAGGCATTTTGTTTACGTACCGCACCCACTGCTGACGCCCACATTAACCGGGGCAATCCATATGACATGGGTAATTTAATATATCCACCTAATGGGGTGGGTATTACAATATTTGACGTAGCGGTTAAGATATTAATATTATCTAATTTGTTACCTAATTCCGGGTCATCCTCGTCACCGGATAACATGGATAGCATGGCGTACAGCGCAGACATGGCAGTGATACCGCCCACTAGAAAGGCCGCCCCTTCTTTCGTACTGAATATTCCGCGTGATGTGCGAAGCATATTGGCCGCGCCATAGGCGGATGACCCCACAAAGGGGTACGCGGTACGCATCCATTTTGTCCATGTGCCCCGTGCATGGAAATTCATCATATCCTTAGTGACAAATGCGGCCTCACGTTTAGATAATCCCATATCCGTTAATGCTTTATATGTCGCTAATGATACCCGGTAATCCCACATGCTATTCCATGCGCCAAACACTTCGCGTACTGTTAACCAATATTCCCGTGCGGTGTCGGTAGCTTCTTGCAGACTTACACCGTCCCGGTTGCGAATGAGTGCAATTAATTCCTGCATTGCTTCTTCTGGTGATGATTTACCTAGAAATTGTAATAATATTTTATCGTCATCAGGACGTTTACCGAACCGGGACTGTCGACCATCTGACCCCTTCATGGTGTAGTTAGTGGCTAATGAGTCGGCGAACACGTTAACCCCTCCTAGCATTTCCAGTTCTTCAAAGATTTTAACCCATTTATTATTGCGAATAGTAGGGTCTGGTTTATTTAAAAACCGCTCTTTAACTAGTCCAGCTATATCGACAAACATTTCAATATCTGTCGTATTTTTCATTATGTTTTTAGCAACTTCCGCTGGGGATAATTTATCATACCCCCCGTTAGGGTTGGCAGCTTTTAACCCTCGAAACGCTACATTTAATGGTCGCTCGATACTGTCTCTAAGCCAGTTGATGGGCGCGAATGCCAGTACATAATAGGTCAGCAATGATGAATATTTACGAGTCATTAGTCCCAATAAATTAACAGCGGCGGAATCTACTTCTTCTTTTACTCCAAGTATCCCCCGCATGGCGAATGAGTATTTTTCGTCAAACCACAACATGTACGTGTCACCTGTTGGTGACTTGACCCGCAAAATTAAACTAGGGTCTACATTGGCGGGTATGGAGGCGAACGGCCCTAATCGCAGCACATTCAGTCCCGGTAGCGAATGGGCCAGCGCTTTCTTAAGTAACGCTAATTTAAATGGTTGCACCCCTTTAGCGGTAGCCATTCGACCCGCTGCTCTAAATAAATTAGTAACCGCATCGCTGGGTTGCGATAGACGACCTTTCCGAGCATAACCCATATTAATTCTAAAATTTTCAGGGGCAAATGAATCCATTACCGCTTCATCACCCATTTCAGTATCAATATCCTCCCCCGGCTTACCCGCTAATGACACGTAATCATTTGGTGCGTTCCGATAGAATTTATTCCACTCATCTACTTCATCTTGAGTGTATAACCCTGCGGCAATCCCTTCCTCTTTTAATTGTGCATATGCTGCTACAATTACTGATTGGAATTGTTTTAAATCCGCAACATCAAAATCTTTCTCTAATAACCTCATTGCCCGTTCAGCCATCGGAACAGTTGCGCCCCCTTGCAATCGGTACTTTCTAGCATCACCCCCTTCAATTACCCCTGAGCTTTGTGACGTACTAATATCGGACAGTTCACGATTAAGCTTAGTAATCATTTCATCTAAAATATCATTGACGGTTTTCTTACCTTGTGAATTTTGCAATGCTTTTTCAATATAATTTCTGTATTCAAATTTTAATTTCAAAATACCTTGTGCTTGCTGGGTTGCGTTCATGGCGCGTAGTGCACGTAATGTTAATACATCTACTTGTAAATTAGTAATTACAGCTTTAGTTGACGTAATAATATGTGCAAAGGTTGGGTAATTACTAAATGCCATTAGTATTTCATCTTGCGAAAACTTACCTTCATATTTTTTATAATAGGTGTATAGTAATTCCTTAACAGGTTGAACAAGAGTCCGTTTATAGTTTTCAAATTCAGCGTTACTTTTCCCCCCTGCTAACGTCAGCTCATGCCATAGCGGTGATGAGTCATACGAGTTATCCAGATCAACGTCACCTACTCTAATTAAATAGTCTAAAAAATCTGTCTTATAATCCACGAACCGTTTACGTAATGCTAGGATAGATCGTAGTGAATTAAAACTATTGGCTTTATTCTTAAAGGGTAAACCTGAATCAAATTTTAAACCATGCGTGTACCGCATCCACCATGAATGCCATCTATCCGTAGCATTGCCGCTAACTACATCGTCTTGTGAGTGAACCACTGGACTAAGCGTGTTAATATCCATGTCCATTAACCTAGCATTTTCTGTAAACATTAGGTTAATTAAGTCAATTGCGTTATCGGTAGTATATTGTGAGGGGATGTTAAATGCCTTTAGAATAATATCTCTAAATTTATCAAAATTGCTTTTTTCAAATTGCTGACCCGCTTCATTGAACGCATCTCTAAATATACTATTCGTGTACATTTCGGCGGTAAATTCTGCAAGGTTTGTTAAACCATACCAGTCGTTAGCAGTGACAGGTTTAGTCGCCCCATCAATTTTCAATTTTGGAATATTACGCCTTGCAAAATCATATAATCTTATTAATTCCTCACGCGCAGCTCTCGATCTCGGCGTTTGAGTAGGTCGATATATTAATTGTACAGTGGCAGCGTGTAGGGCCTCATGCACTATAGTATGCGGTGTTAAATGCTTAGGTGATATAACAATTGTATTTGTTCTA
>JAKQVC010000236.1 GCA_029571985.1 Bacteroidota bacterium
CAAAGGAAATGCAGGAACCCCTACCCTGAATGCACTCGAAAATCTTTATGTAAATACACAACAAGGACGCGCGGTGCCTTTGAAGCAGGTAGCAAATCTGAAACTTGAAGCCTCGCCCCTGAACATCAATCATTATGATAAGATCCGGATGGTGGCGGTGACAGCATTTGTAGACAAGGGTTTTCTTGTAGGCAATGTGGTCAATGATGTGATTGAAAAAATGGATAACATGAATCTGCCGGCCGGGTACAGTTATGGCATGGGTGGTGAAGTAGAAAGTCGGGAGAAATCGTTTGGTGGATTTGAGAAAGTAATTATTGTTACAATCTTCTTATTCATTGCGGTGCTGATTCTTGAGTTCCGCACCTTTAAGAGCACGCTGATAGTACTATCCGTTATTCCGTTGGGAATTGTAGGTGCCGTGCTGGCCTTATTAATCACAGGCAACTCACTTTCGTTTGTGGCTATTGTGGGGCTAATTGCGCTGGCTGGTATTGAGGTAAAGAACACCATTCTGTTAGTAGATTTTACGAATCAATTGCGCGAGCAAGGCAAATCATTGGAGATAGCAATCCGTGAAGCGGGTGAAGTACGCTTCCTGCCGATCATTTTAACATCCATGACGGCCATTGGTGGATTGTTACCTATTGCACTTTCTTCCAATCCATTGATTTCGCCCCTGGCAATTGTATTGATTGGTGGGTTGATCAGTTCAACGCTGTTATCACGTGTGGTAACACCTGTGGTGTATAAGTTAATCCCGCCAAGGGTTACAGTGAAGGAAATTGTTCAATAATACTGGGCTAAACCTAAAACCGTCAGGTCTTCCGACCTGACGGCAATTTAATCCAACAAATCAGGTTCCCTAAAAGTGGGCATTTCAACCAGCCTTCTGTAGATAATAATACACAACCGCCCCATAAACTTTATTCATGGTTCCTTAAATCGTTGCTTTTTCAGATTCGCTTGCCACTAATAAGACAGGGCTCAATTTTTGACCAGCGTTTGTAAACAACTAACAAAATGAAAAAGAAAAACATTGTAGTCGCGACCTTGATATCATTCCTTATGCTAGGTATTGGTTTCACTTCAACCGCACAGGTTAAAGTATGGAGTATTGGACCCGA
>JAKQVC010000237.1 GCA_029571985.1 Bacteroidota bacterium
TAGTGAGTAGTGAGTGGTGAGTGGTGAGCAGTAAGTGGTGAGTTGTGAGTGGTGAGTGAGTGGTGGGATACCTGTTACCTGATACTTGCTACCTGATACCTGATACCTGCTACCTGATACCTGATACCTGATACCTGATACCATTTGAATTTTGTTTAATATTATTGGTCACACTTTCACACACAAATCCGCCGTACGGCGGACCACACTTTTCACACTTGCCTTTCATCCCAAGTACTCGGGACACCTCCGCACCTCCGCACGTCCGCACGTCCGCACAATTTTCTCCCTACCCTTCCAATAATTTAACAAGCTCAGCATCAATTGGAACTGCCTTGCCTGTTGTATTGTCAATTAACGCGAAAGTAACATCTGCTTCTGCAATTACTTTATTGTCGCTTATACGCGTAACCCTTTGATGCACGGTAGCGCTTCTGTTGCCGATATGCTTAGTTTCGACTGAAATGTTGAGTACATCATTGAGGACTGCCGGCCAACGGTAGTGGATAGTGATACTGACTACCACAAAGCTCTGCTGTTTTTCCTCAAAATAGCTGAAGGGCCCCATACTATTCAGCCATTCCCAGCGGGTTTCCTCCAATAATTCGAGATATCGGGCATTATTCACATGCTGAAACATATCGCAATGGAAGCCGCGGACTTTGATTTGGTGGGAGAAGGTTGACATAGATTTAATGTAAACAAATTGGTTCTGGTCAAAACTACATGTTAAAAGCTTATATCACACAAGGATTTAATTAAATTTTAATAACTTGCAATTATGGTCAAGATGACACAAGCATGATTGACATAAGAATTTTGGCGTGCGGGCTTCTTCTTTTCCGGTCTATAGCAGGTTATAATCAATGTATTGGTGTGCCAGAAGACCAATATTACTTTTGTGAGAGTATTTCTCAAAATACTTTGCATCTATACCTGCAAAAGGCCGCATCCTTTGGCTATGTAACCGCAGGAATTATTGATGAAGAAGAATTCAATAAAGACCTTGAAATGCTTCAAACCCTTAAACCTAAATGGCTTGGGAGAGTAGCGGGTGAGTGGTTTGCCGGGGAGAATGACTCTCAAGAATTTTCCAATGCGTCATATATTGCCGGTCGAATCCACAATGAGGTAGATGCATCGATAATTCTTCAAGCGGGTATATATGAACACCTGGATCGCAGAATATCTGGCAATAGCGACTGGAAAATTACAATTCCAGACTCAGTCTTTTCTCTATTCAGTGACACTCCCTATATAGGTTATACCGGCTTTTTTGAATTTATTAATATGGCATACCCTGGCTCAGATATTCCAGATATGTCAAAGCCTGAAACCCAAATGTGGTTTTATTATCGCTCTATACAATATATAAATGCTGGTTATGAGTCCTTACACATGGGACAGTTTCAAATAATGAACAATAGTGATTCCCTCAATATAGGATGGAATAAAATGCTATCCAATGTGAGAAACTACGCTCACCAGTACGCACGTCGAAAGCTAGTATTGATTGACTGCCATTTCGTTTCGTCAACATGCCAAGATTTATACTTTGGTGCTAACGATATACCATATTTATGTAGCTATAAAACATTCGCGAACAAAACGATCATCACTCCCACAGACTCGCTATTATTTGATTTTGTTTCATTTACCTTATTACCTGATGAATTCAATGAACCGATACCAGAACAGAATAATCCTTATGATGGTTACGACCGACTGTGTTTAATAAACTACAAAGACTGCACCCTCCTGAACAGAACTTTTACTGGTAAGGAACCACAATATTATTCGAGTCAAATCGATTTACCAATGCTTGTTGAAATGGATAATGGTGGTACCCAATTCTATGATTGCGAAGGCTTTAAAACCAATGAATTGTATTCATGTAATGCTGATGCGGATGGAGCCCTTGAAACACCAGAATATTTAACATGGGGATTTGGCGGCGAGTCAGTTTGGTATGCGCTTCAATCGCCATCCTATCGACATTACTTTAGCTGGTATGCATATCATACAATTCCACGCATGAATCGTAACTGTCATTTCAGATTGAATTTAAGAATGCCTATTACATATTCACAAGCTCCTTGGCCTGGAGTTATTTACAACGCTTCAATTGAAACACAAGGTGATGCAGAAATGATCAAATGGCTTTGGAACGATACAACTTATAAGATATATGCCGGTCAACAAATAAAGCAAAGCAGTTGGGTTCATGGCATCTCATACAAATCAAATGCTAGGTTAAAAAAATTAGCGATAAATATAGACGATGACCTAAATGACGAAATAATTGGCGTATTTAAGGACACTATACGCTCCATACATTTTATTGAGGATTCAAATCCAATTGTAAATACGCTGTTAATAAACCCATTAGTTGCCAACTTTTCTGACGACACAATTTCATCCAAATTATTTTCTTGTAGGCTAAATAATGACCAGAAGGAAGACATTCTACTCACATCAACAAGTGGTATACTTTTTGCAATATCAAGTTTTGATTCCTACCTAATTATTGAAGTACCGGCCTCACCACTGTTAAACTATTCACTAAATGATTATGGTAGTAATATTAATACAGGCGACTTTAATGGTGATGGTTACAGCGACTTGATCTTTGTAAATTCTGACGGCATTTGGATTTGCACATATAATCACATAGTGAACTCTTTTAATGAGTGGGAATTATGGTATAATTCCAATGAAACTGACCTAAACTGGAGTTATCCATTACTCCAAATCCATCCTGAAAATCAGAATAATGATATTAATGCAGATTGCGCTTTGATTGAATCCTCTGGCACTTACATTTTTAGATCAGATGGTTCCCAGTTGCAGCTTATTCAAATATTGCCCGAATCCTTTGTGATTAATGACCAACCCCATACAAAAGCCCTGTTTACAACTGACCTAACCGGCGATGGAATATCTGAAATTATTGGTTTGGATTTAAGTGGTGTTCAGGTTGCTCAAAACTTCGACTTCCTTTATTCAAAACCATGTCATTGGATTTATGGGATTAGTTCACTTCCTGAACTTGGTGGTTATGACTTTTTAAATACAGCTATTGTGTCCGGCGACTTTAATGCAGACACTAAAGCAGACTTATTTGCAATAGGTGGTGCAAATTCCAATATCCTTTTGTCAAGCGGATATTGCTTTGTTGACCTATTCAAAATTTACAATCATGATAATTCCAATTTTAATATGAAAAATCATGATGTCCTAACTGGAAATTTCATCGGCGGCTTACGCGATGAAGTCGTTATTTTTAATGAATTTGCTATTGAACTCATAACTTTTGAGGCTACTACACCAACTATAACTTCGAATTTTATTACTTCTTTACCTGAATTTAATATCTATCCAAACCCTACTAAAGAATATCTTGCAGTACATTTCAATGAAATGTTTTCCGGAACTTTACAGATATTCAATCAAGAAGGACAAAGGGTTTATTTTGACAATCAATTGAAAAATTGTTCATATAAGGAAATACGCCTGCCAGATATGCTAGAATCAGGCATGTACATCCTTACTATTACCGATACTTACAATAATAGAAAATCAAAAAAAATTATACTTTTATAACATGTCAAATGTAAAATCTTTAATGCCTGCAGGCACTTTTTCAGGTAAGGTTGCCATCGTAACCGGAGGCGGAACCGGTCTTGGACGCAGTATGTCAAAGTATTTACTGGAACTTGGTGCGACTGTAGTGATTACATCCAGAAAAATTGATGTTTTGACTAAAACTGCTGAGGAATTATCAACTGAAACAGGCTCTCGCTGTATACCAATTGTATGTGATGTACGCGACTATGATGCTGTAGAAGCCATGTTGCAGCAAGCGATTGCACAATGCGGCAAAGTGGATATGTTGGTGAATAATGCAGCGGGCAATTTTATTTCACCCACTGAACGGTTGAGTCACCGTGCTTTTGATTCCGTTGTCGATATTGTATTAAAAGGCACTTACAATTGCACCTTAGCTTGCGGTAAATATTGGATTGAAAATAAATTACCGGCCAGTGTTTTAAATATTGTAACAACCTATGCGTGGACAGGCAGTGGCTATGTTGTGCCGAGTGCTTGCGGAAAAGCGGGTGTATTAGCGTTAACCCGTTCACTAGCTGTTGAATGGGGCAAATATCAAATCCGCTTAAATGCCATTGCACCCGGACCATTCCCGACGGAAGGCGCCTGGAGCAGATTGGTGCCGCCCGGTATGGAAGATGATTTTGACATGGCTAAAAAAAATGCCATAGGACGCTTGGGCGACCATCAGGAACTGGCAAATCTTGCCGCCTATCTCCTATCCGATTTCGCAGCATTTATGACCGGAGAAGTAGTAGTATTGGATGGAGGCGAATGGATTAAAGGTGCAGGAGAATTTAATATGCTCGACAAGCTTCCGCAACAATTATGGGATATGATGGAGATGATGCGGAAGAAAAAATCCTGATCGTTGATACCGCAATATCCGGTAAAAGCAGCGAACCCTTTCTTTTAAAGTCTATGTATTTTATAGGGAGCCGTAACTTGGCTATATTAAATTAACCTCAGGTAAAATGGTAATCCCAAAGGTTGCAAGTACAGAAGATTGAATATCGTGAGCCAGTTGCATGATTTCACTGCCTGTTGCATTGCCATAATTTACCAACACTAATGCTTGATTTTTATGCGCACCGGTATTACCTACGATTTTCCCTTTCCATCCACATTTTTCGATTAAGTAACCAGCAGGTACTTTTATTTTTCCTTCTGACGCGGGATATCCGGGCAAATCTGAAAATTGCTCCTTCAATGTGGCATACAAGTCGGCTGAAATTTCAGGATTTTTAAAAAAGCTACCAGCATTCCCCAATATTTTAGGGTCTGGGAGTTTACTGGTTCTAATTTGAATTACCGCGCGAGACACATCCTGAATAGTTGGTTGCTCTACTCCGGAATCACGTAATACATCTTGAATAGCACCGTACTGAACATGCAATTTCGGTGATTTATTTAAGCGCAATGTTACAGACGCAATAAAATAGTTTCCTCTTTCAGCGTGTTTAAAAACAGATTCCCGATAGCCAAAGGAACAATCACTATGCAAAAAGGTTTTTTCCTCACCTGTTCGAATATCTATCGCCTTGAGCGACTCGAATACATGTGTAAGTTCCACACCGTAAGCACCGATATTTTGCATTGGGGCGGCGCCTACTGTTCCTGGAATTAAACTCAGGTTTTCTATTCCTCCCCAATTATGTTCAACTGCGTACAATACTAAGTCATGCCATACCTCTCCGCTGGCCGCTTGCACCCATACAAACTCATTGTCCTCACGCACAACGGAAATACCTTTTATTTCATTCTTAATGACCAAACCGTCAAAATCAGCTGTAAACAGCACATTACTCCCCCCTCCCAAAAAAAGGTGTTTTTCCTTCAATGAGCCATCTTTGATAAGCGATTGCACTTCCGACACAGACCGGACTATCGCAAACCTGGCAGCATCAACCGGTATTCCGAAGGTATTGTATGGCTGTAACGATATGTGTGACTGAATTTCCAAGACTTTAAACACTTTTATTGACCGGCTTTATTTTAAGCATCTGTTTTCGTATTTTTACCGTAAAAGTAAAAATTCAAGGGTATCTCTAAAGCCAACTTGTTAACATGTCTGACCGCCTCCTTTTTGTTTTCAGAGTAGTACTTATAAGTGTATATTGTTTAACCTCCATTTCGTCAGGTTTCTCTCAAAACTACATGTTATTTGAAAGGAATCGAACCATGAACTTTGCCCGACTTAATCACTTAGGTGAGGATAGCATCTATTATTTCATGAAGATAACCGGAGAGGAGGTTACCGGCGAGGACACAACATGGTATTTTAATACACAATTGCGCACTCCTGTAGCACCATCTCCTGATTGTTTGCTGGAGAATAAAGACACCGTTATTTTGGGTAGTCGTGTGTTAATTCTGAATGACACCGACAGAACACATGTGTTTTTTAATCGACAGAATGATAGCATATTTATTAAAACACAGGTTGTGGTGGGCAACACCTGGAAGTTTTATACATGGTCAAATGGCACCTACGTTAAGGCTACTGTTATAAATAAACTGGAAGGAGTATTAGTTGGAGGCGAAATTGATTCCTTTTACAGAATTAAACTCAATGTATTTACCGCCGGAGGCACGCTTTTAGCAGATACATTTCCAAATGAAACGAAAATTGATTTTTCAAAAACTTATGGTCTGATTGAATTTTTTGACTTCAATATATTTCCAAATCCGGGTGATTCTTTAGCAAGAGTTCTGCGCGGACTCTCAAATCCGGACTTAGGCATTGTTGATATTGACGCACAAACTGCTTTTGAATTTGAAACCGGATATGAATTTCATTTCAGGGAAGAAATGGTTCCTGATTTAGAGTCGGATGCTGATGCCAGAATACGAGCGTGGAAATATTTTGTGATGGAAAAAGAAATTGATCCGCTAGGCGCAACATATACAATGGAGCGAATACAGTTCGATACGGTGTATACGGATGGCGTACCGGCAACCAACATTATTTGGGATACCGTAATCGTTCATTATGATTTTGCTGATTATGCTTTTTTAGATACGATTGAATTTAATGTATTGCAAAATACGCAATATGGATATGCTGATTGGGTATCAGATTACGATGTGTATAGTGGCGTTGCGCATAAAAACGTATATGATTGGTATGACTATGACGAAGCAAGCGGTTGCCTGGGAAATCCGGATGACATATCGAATCCTCGTCAAACGTATGGCCAGGGTCTCGGAACCATGCTGTATATAGATTCTACCGATGCAAATAATTATTATAAGCTTGAAATGGTATACTTCAAACAGGGTCTTACTGTTTATGGAACGCCTTATGATTTTAGTGCATTAGATAATCCTGTTGTGAATTTTGAACCGATTAACAGGTTGATGATATATCCTAATCCCGCCACAGATGTAATACATATTGAACAAACTTTTCCTGAATCTGGAATGCTGACTATTAGCGACATTTATGGAAAAACAGTTCTTGCAGAATCAGGGGCAACGTATCCCATTTCAATTACTTCCTTACCAGCAGGATATTATACGATCACGATCACGCACGAAACAGGCGTATGGCAAGGCAAGCTGATAAAACTATAATTTAATTACCGGCATAGGAAAATAATTGCCAATGCTCATTTTTGAAAATCTCCCTATAGGAAAGAGTGTCTTGCTTTATTAAAGACTCTCCGTATGCAGGATATCCCGGATAGGCATTCAATAGGATATACTGTATCTGATAATTATCCAAACTTTTTTTAAGACTTTTCTCATCCGCAGAGTCCGGGAAAACTATCCCCCGCCTTTCTGTCTTATAGGAAACAGCTCTTGGCTTAGCTGACATAATAATGGCGTCTTCCGGAACCTCGGACTGAATATATGTGAACAAGGAAATTGCCGATGCGCTGGTAATCCCATAATCAGCACTTGTATCTTTTGCATTAACAAGACCTGATGCTATACTGATAGCCGCAAGTAGAAAAATCACACTGAGGGCAATCGTATAGATTTTTTTTCCGGTAAACTGTTCTAAAAAACCAAAGGCGTATAAGAGATAGACCGGCAAAAGCGAAATAAAATATCTCAACCCCTGGTACCCTGGCCAAATGACTACTAATGCCCAATAACCGATAACTATCCACTCCAGATATGTTGGTCCGGATATCAATCGCTTAACCAATCCAGCAACAAACAATAGAAATAAACAATTAAATACAATAGTATTTGTTGCAATACCGTGCATATTGCCAATAAATAAGTCCTCATATGCATCCGTATAGTCAAGCAACATGATCCATAATTGCTGCGCTATTTCCGCAAAAGACTTATGATCATAGTGCAACTGGAGCATATTGGTATAATTAGATCGAACATCGAATAAGGCATTCAAACTGATTGAACATGTCAAAAATGAAACCAGCATCCATACCAACTGCTTCCACTTGGTTCTTTGTGCACTAATTACAAAAATTATCAGCGCAGGAATTATTACGATTGTGGTAGACCTGACACTACAGGCAAAGGCCGCCGTTAATCCGATAATAATCCATTGTAGATACGCAGGTTTTTTGCTCGAGAGAGCCCGTTCAATCAGCCACAAAGTGAATAGAAAGAATACAGCACCGGGTATATCCGATAATATATTATTGGCTTGCAAAACAATAAAAGCACTACAGCCAAGTAATATAAGTATGGCATATAGGGTGATATCTGCAACTTTATCTTTGAGTAACAAATAGATTAAAAACAAAAACAACCCATAAAAAAGTAACAGATAAATACGTATGTAATACAAATCTTGTCCAAATAAACTCACGGCTGGAACAAGTAAAAGTGGAAATCCCGGTGCATAATCCTGAGGTGCATACATCGGTGCATCCTCATTGAAAATAAATCCCGTATCACCATAATCCTTCCCGGAAGCAATATTTTCTGCATGCATCAAATACATTGCAAAATCATCACCCCAGTCATGTCCTTTGTGAATAAAGGTGCCAGCAAACACGGTGCAGGAGAAAATAATGACCAAACTGATTTGCCACCTCTTCATTTGATAAAATTACATAAAATTGAACGTATCACTTCCCCTTCACCCTATTCAACCCGGCTTTGGCGAGACCGTCGAGGCTGGTTTGGTATTCTTTGTTGCTGCTGTCTACACACAGCTGGTAATATTTTCGGGCATTGGCGTAGTCCTTTTCCTGCTCATAAATATTACCGAGATAATAGGCACTCGCTGCGGCATAATAATATGGCAACGATTTGCCATTCTGTATAGTGGCCGTGTAGAAACCTTTTGCCTTGTCGGGTTGCCCGGCCATGTCGTAAATCCTTCCGGCCCTGTAAGTGAATTCTACCTTATCTTTTTTATCAGAAAAGCTATCTACGCTTTTACCTTCCAATAATTTAAGTGCATCCTTATAATAACCGCCGTCAAACAATAACCTTGACTTCAACAATGTAACATTTGGCATTTTGCCTGATTCTGCTTCGTAAAGCGCCTGTTTATCATCATCAATTAAATCGTCGCCGCGCGATTTAACATAGTACATGTTTTCCCAGTATTTATCCTTTTCTCCTTTAATCAGAGACAACCAGGCAAGCTTCTGATAGGCTTCTTTGATATAATTCTTACCCTTATAATTACGAATAAACTTTTCGAAATCGCCGGCAGCCGAATAATCGAGTTTACGCAATTTTGCCAAACCCAGCATAAAATCTAAATACTGATATTGGGCATATTCAGCACCTGTGGGTCGCGATTGAATGGTTTGAATCGCAATATCATTCCTACCGGTGCGCATGGCTACGCTTGATTTACAAAATACATTAATCAGGTTTGTTTTGGTGTCGAGATCTTTTACAAGATTCCAGGCCGTACTCGCATCATGACCCAAATACAAAACCACGAAAGCATAATACAAATACACCTCTTGCTCAAAAATAAAGTCGTTGGTTTTGCTGTAGTCCAGTATGCTCTTCAGCTCCTTCAATCCCTGATCGATTGAGCCATCCATACCCAACATATTTACACCCCATTTATATTGGTCGGGAATGGCACCTACAATGGCGTGTAGCATGCCCAGACTTTTTTTGTTAGCAACGAAATCCGGGAATTTTTCCTGGTTTTCTTCTAACAGTAAATAGGCCTTTCGAACATCTGTAAAGGCACCTACATATTCTTCAAACTTTAATTTAGAAAATGCCCATTGAATCATCACCTCAGCCTGGCAGTATAAATAATAGGGTGATGAAGCGTTTCCTGTTTCCAACTTATCCAAACGCACTTCCCGGTTGGGATATAATTTTTTGTATTCAGCCTGATCTTCGTTGATATAAGTGGTAAGAAAATCAATATAATTTTCTACCAGATACGGAATCAGGTTATCCGGGTTTTCCTTCTTCTCGGCATTGAGTAATTGTCGGCCCTTTTCAAAACGTAACTCCTGAATGTAGGTGTACGCTTCAATGCAGCGCTTATTAAACGTGTAGGATTGTGCAAACCCGGTAAAGGGAATGAAAAATGCCATGAACAATATAAGGTGATATTGCTTCATGGCATTTCAGGAATTAAGGTTTATCAGATTATGCATCCATTACAGACTCATCAACCAGGATTCGTCCGCAGTGTTCGCATATGATAATGTTCTTAGATTGCTTGATTTCAGCCTGTAACTGAGGTGGAACAACCGCAAAGCAGCCTCCACAAGAGTTACGTGCAACAGACACTACAGCAAGACCATTGCGATAGCTTCCGCGAATGCGATAATAAGCCTGCATAACGCGTGGCTCAAGATCCTTTTCTGCCTTTTGCACCTTTTTTTGCAATTCGGCTTCCTCTTTCTCAGTTTCCTCGATGATGCGGTCTAATTCTTCCTTTTTCTTATCGAGGTCAGCTTTTTTTACGTCCAAACCGGCTGCTGCATCTTCAATTGTTTTTGATTTTGCTTCTTTAGCCGTGGTAGCTTCGCGAATCTTCTTTTCACCTAATTCGATATCGAGTTTATTCAACTCGATTTCTTTTGTAAGGGCATCAAATTCGCGGCTGTTTTTTACCGCATTTTGCTGCTGTTCATATTTCTTAATTGCTGATTTCGCAGCAGAAATAGCCGTTTTGCGATTGCTGATTTCAGTCTCGATATCCTTTAATTCGGTTTCGAGCTTATTCATGCGTGTTTCCAGGCCGGCAATTTCATCCTCAAGGTCACTCACTTCCATTGGCAATTCGCCTTTCAGAGTGGTGATATCGTCGATTTTAGAATGAATGCGCTGAAGTTTCCAGAGCGCTTGCAGGCTTTCTTTTACTGACAGTTCTTTTGTAGCAGCCATATTTTATAGATAATTTACCGGATTGGTATTGACTTTTGACAAATGGACTGCAAAGTTAGCAAATTTTTTGGTCAATAGGCCTACAATCAGGTCTTTCGTAAACTGTTCGCTCTCATAATGGCCGATATCCGCCAGTAGTAGGTGTCCATCTGCGTCAAAAAACTGATGATACTTGAAATCAGCCGTCACAAAGGCATCAGCTTTGGCCATGATGGCATCGCGTAGTAAAAAGCTACCTGCTCCCCCACAAACCGCTACCCTGCTTATGTTTCGGCCTGTTTTCCGGGTAAACCGGATACCTTTCGCCTCAAAAGTATCGCGCAGCAGGTTTAAAAACGCTTCTTCACTCAGGGGTTGAGGCAGCAGTCCAACCATGCCGCTACCGACCTCCTTCCAGGCGTTTTCCATTGGCAGCACATCAAAGGCGATTTCCTCATAGGGATGTGCTTTACGCAACGCCCTCAGGATAACCGTTTCGGCAAAAGCCGGGAAAACAACCTCTATTCGTGTTTCAGGCTCCTCGTGGTCCTCTCCCCGTATGCCTTTATGCGGTTGAGTGGTTTCATCCCCCCTGAAAGTGCCATACCCTTCTGTATTGTAACTACAATGATCATAATGGCCAATATGTCCGGCACCTGCTTCAAATAAAGCATATCGTATATCACCCGCATTTTCATGAGGTGCATAGGTGACCAATTTGCGTAACAGGTGCTTTTTAGGCTGTAAAATTCTGCAATCTGTTAACCCAAGTTTATCCGCAATCATTTTATTGACACCACCATGCACATTATCGAGGTTTGTGTGTATGGCATACAAAGCGATGTGGTTTCGAATCGCTTTAATAATGGTGCGTTCGATATAATTACTGCCGGTTAATTTTTTTAAGCCGTTGAAAATAATAGGATGGTGCGCCACAATAAGATTACAACCCGTTGCAATAGCCTCATCTATCACCTCCTCTGTCATATCGAGGCTCACAAATACGCCCGTCGCCGTTTCCGACTTTTCACCGGTCAGCAAACCCGAATTATCGTAAGATTCCTGTAAGGCAGGTGGTGCGAAATGTTCGAGGTAATGAATGATTTCTCCAATGGTCATGTCTGCTAAGGTAATGAACAGGCAGAACTGGAAGAAACAAAATGATCAGGGTTTACAAAATTGATGTGCGTCGGCCTGTTCGAGGGTTACAGGCTGCGCATTAAATCGTGGGCTGATATAAGGAATACCCAGATTTAAACCACGCAGAATGAGCAGAGAGGCAACCAAAATGCTAAACGCCGGCAGGTATTTGCGGATAAATAGCCGCTGTTTAAAACCCATATAACTACCAAATGCAGCAAAACTAAACATGAGCGGTAAAGTACCGAGGCCAAACATTGCCATGTACAGCATACCCTTTCCGATTGAACCGGCTGCTACGGATGCTGCCAGCGCGAGGTATACTAACCCACATGGCAACAATCCGTTAAAAAAACCCAATGCCAGGGTATGCCTAAATCCTTTACCTGCAAATGCTTTGGAAATTTTAAAACGGACAGCTCCGGTATACTGCTCAATAAAGGGGAGATGAAAAATGTGTTTTGCAGACAACACATTCAACAAAACAAATAAGATAATTATAACGCCCATTACAATGCTGACTGCCTGTTGCAATCCAGCGAAACTGAATGACAAGCCTATAACACCAAAAAAAGCACCGAGTGATGTGTAGGCAAAAATACGTGCCAGATTATACCAGAGGGCGCGCCATGCAGCATTACCTCTTTCCTGCACATTAAAGGATAAGGCAAGCGGCCCGCACATACCTGCGCAGTGCAAACTACCGAATAAGCCGGTAATAAAGGCCGCTACCATAAGTGTTATCACAGATAAATATTTCTTTGCATGAAATATTCTTTACCGGATTCTACCCACGATAATTTTAGTGTATAAAATCCTTTCGCAAATTGCTCTTTGCCAAATTCAACCATCCCGGTAGCATCCGGTTGCAAGGCAAGATGTACATCCTCGCTAGCATCCGATGCTTTGTAAAAATAGGCTTTACCCTCCTGCATGCCTGCAAGTGCTGCAGGGAATTTCAATTTAATACTATTTTCCGCCACTTCAATAGAAACAGAATCTACAAAAGGCAGTGCGTTTTTTTCGGCATCAATCCGGTTTTGAAAACGGAGCTCTTCAGCGTAATAATCTTCCGTTACCAAATCAAAATCGTGACCAAAGGCTTTTACCACCATAAATAGTATACCGGCTACGAAAGCCAGATAAACGAACAACATGCTTTTACCCCAGTTCATAGTTTATTTTTTTGATACAGGTCCAAAAAATGATGCTTTTACATCGGTGATTTTTTCTTCATCGTTATAGACGCCAATGACGAGATCGCTTTTCATTGTTTTAATATCATCGCGGTGCATCACAATAAAGAATTTTCCTTCCGACAGTGACTCACTTTGCATTTGCACATCCTTACCAATCATTTCTACCTGCGCATCCATGTTTTCTACTTTCAGATGAATAGGAAAACCATGATGCGTTTTATTGGCAATTTTAATATTGTATAAGTTAGTTACCAGCACGCTGTCGCGGCTTTGATATAAAGTGCCGGAGCTGCGCGTAACGGTTGCTGTTACATCTTTTCTGGTCACCAATAATATGGTGAGGATTGAAACTAAAATCAACAACACGAAGGAATACGCTTTCATTCGCGGCGTAAAGCGTAAACGTTCGCCGGTTTGAATATTATTTTCAGAACTATATTTTACGAGACCGCGTGGTTTGCCAATTTTATCCATGATAGAATCGCAGGCATCAATACAAGCGGTGCAATTGACACATTCCAGCTGAGTACCATTTCTGATGTCGATTCCGGTTGGACAAACGCGAACACATAAGCCACAATCAATACAATCGCCAAATTGTTTTTCTTCCTCACCATGGCGTTTATGACCGCGCGGTTCACCGCGTTTGTAATCATAGGCCACTACCACCGAAAATTTATCTAAGAGCACACCTTGCAATCGACCGTAAGGGCAGGCGAAAACACAAATATTCTCTCTTAAATAAGCAAACACACCATAAAAGGCAAATGAAAAAACCAGCATGATAGCCAAACCGCCCATATTTTCATGCAATGACCCGGTAACGATTTCTAATACCCTGTCGATGCCTAATATGTAAGAGAGGAAGGTATTACCAACTAAGAATGAAAATAAAAAGAAGACAATCTGTTTGCCGCCCTTCCTGAGAATTTTCTCTCTATTCCAGGGCATTTTAGCGAGCTTCCGTTGTTGTTCTGCTGTTCCTTCAAACAGGTATTCCAGTTTTCTGAATACCATTTCCATGAAAACGGTTTGCGGGCAAACCCATCCACAGAACAGACGGCCAAACAACACCGTAAAGAAAATAATAAACACCAGGAAGGTAACCATTCCGAGTGCAAATAAATAAAAATCCTGAGGCCAGAAAATATAACTAAAGAGTATAAACTTGCGCTCCGGAATATTAAATAAGAAGAGCGGGTTGCCATTTACTTTAAAAAGCGGCAGTGTAAAGAATACAATCAGATACACCCAACTCAGGTATGTTCTCCAATTATAAAATCTGCCATGTGGCTGGGTAGCGAAAACCCATTTGCGGTGACCTTCCTCGTCGGCGGTATAAATAATATCGCGAAACGATTTATCGTCTTGTTCTTTCATGTTCTTTTCTTCATTGAGCCTGCTGAAAAAAGGTGGCAGCCTGTTAAATGGCCTGATAAACAGGCTGCCACATTAAGCACGATTATTTTACTGCGGTAACCAGTGTATCTGGCTTTGCCAGCGTATCTACCGGAGTTGCAAGTGTATCTGTTGGCGCAGTAGCACCCTGAACAAATAATACGCCTTCCGGTGCCTTGCCGTCCGGCGGGTTAGAACCATGCAATGAATGCACATAATTCACAACCTCAAAAATTTGTTTAGGATCTAATACTTCTTTCCAACTTGCCATGGCTTTACCCTGAACACCATATTTTACGGTTTTAAAGTTGTCGTTTATGGTACCGCCATGAATCCAATAGTCATCTGTTAAATTTGGTGCAGATGGTGAACCCTGTCCTACAGAACCGTGGCAGGTTACACACCATTGCTCGAATGTTTTCTTACCGTTTGCTAAAACAGAAGCATCCGTTGACACCACTACAGAATTCTCATCATAATTAGCCGCTGCTTTTTCCAAATAAGCTGCTAATTCTATTTCAGCCTTCTTCATAGAGGCATCATATTCCTGTTCTTGTGTAAGTCCGCCACCCAAATGGTAATACCACATATACACAATGGCAAAACCAATTGTAAAGAAGAAAATGTACTGCAACCACGGAGGCATTGTATTGTCTAATTCCTGAATACCATCGTATTCATGATCCGCCATCAGCATTTCCTCTTCGCGTTCAATTGGCACTTTGTAATTCCATTTTTCCCAAACCTGGCCTATCCATGATTCAGCTTTACCTGTTGTTTCTAATTGTTCGCGTTTCGACAATTGAACCAACATGAGTGATAAATAAGCGATTACCAAAACCTCAATAAATATGAGTATGTATAATGGCAGAAAATCACTATTTAACAACGATTGCCAAGCGGATGGAGCCTCAGGTGCTGCAACTTCAGCAGCCTGTGCCATTGCCGGGTGACCTGCAAATAGCAAACCACTCACTACCAGCAATGCAATCATTTTTGTTTTATCAACTTCCTGTGTAAACTTTTTTCTACCGCCCCAAACAACTACTTCAGCAAGGGCGTAGATAACGTATAACAGGATTAAGGCTACAACGATCAGCAACCAGAACGTGCCATCGTGCAAATACCAGTTCTTTTCAGCGGCTGGGGCAGCTTGAGCCCAGACAGGAGAACCTGCGAACAGCGCAAACAAGGTAACCAGTATGTTTTTATGATTGATCAGCTTTCTCATGTCACTGATTTTTTAAGTGTGATTGAATGGAATAATTGTCTTCCAGCGGAATGTGACTGCATTCGTCTGCTGCTCCTTTGCTCATTTTTCGAACCCAAATAAATAAGCCGACAAAAAAAGCAAAGAATATAATGAGCGATATAACAGGATAAATGCTAACCCCATCGATATCTGATAAATAATAAGTGAAATTCATATGCTTTATTTTTGAGCTTGTTGAGCGTTAAGCGCATTCTCAGTTTCCAAATCTTTACCCAATCGTTGCAGATAGGCAATTAAGGCTATAATTTCCATATTTGGAGCTGTTTCGATTCCATCTTTTGCCAGACTGGCTGTTATTCCTTCCGCCTGCTTCATTAAATCCTCATTGGCAACCTGGTCGTATCCTTCAGGATAAGGAACACCCAGTTTTTGCATGGCCTTAATTTTAGCAGGGGTAGTTGAAGTATTTAATTCGCTGGTATGCAGCCATGAATATTCCGGCATAATTGAACCACTGGAAAGTGAGCGTGGATCCATCAGATGCACATAGTGCCATGAATCCGGTTTTTTCAATACACCAACACCTTCACGCGCTAAATCCGGTCCGGTGCGTTTTGAACCCCATTGGAATGGGTGGTCGTACACAAATTCGCCGGCTTTAGAATATTCTCCATAACGTTCGGTTTCTGAACGGAACGGACGAATCATCTGGCTGTGACATACATAGCAACCTTCACGCACATAAATATCCCGGCCTTGTAATTCCAATGGTGTATATGGTTGCACACTGGAAATGGTAGGCACGTTAGATTTCACCAGGAAGGTTGGCACTAATTCTACAATACCGCCAATCAAAATCATTACAAGAGCCAAAATCATGAATTGAACCGGACGACGTTCTATAGCGCGGTGCCAGTATTCATTTTTATGTACTTTGATCACTTTTTCTAATTCAGGTACTTCAACCTCTTCATTATTTTGGAAGGATCCCTGAGCGGCAGTTTTAAATAAATTGTAGGCCATCATAAATACACCCACCAGATACAAAGTACCGCCGATTGAACGCATTAAATACATGCCTTTCAATTGAGTACTAGTTTCGAGGAAGGTATAAGAAAGGTGTCCATCCGGCGTAAAGTCTTTCCACATTAACGCCTGGGTAAATCCGCCCCAATACATAG
>JAKQVC010000240.1 GCA_029571985.1 Bacteroidota bacterium
CGGTGATGGTACCCAGGATACACTTTCGCAGCATAATTTTTCTGGCCTCACAAATTCCGAAATAGAGTTTTCACCTGACCCTTCCCTGTATGAAATGGATACTGTTATAAAATGGTTTTACGAGCAAAAAGCAGATGTGTATTTGACTTTAAACATAAATAATCAGGACACCTTACATGTAGGAACCGCGCAAGGACTTTATTGCTTAATCAACATCGGCGATAACAACAGCGATAATAAAGATGAAATAGCACTGGTAGTTCATTATTTAGACAATAGTAGAGTAAACAGTTGTCAGCTATATGCTTTGTGCAACGGCAAATGGGTATTATTGAAGCAGTTCGGTGTGCATGAGGATGCCTTTGACTTTACATCGACAAAAGCACCAATCTTTTCGGAAATCGTAAACTATTTAGAAAAACATAATGGCAAATGGGTTTATCAGGACTATTCAGATGACGGATACGATGAACAAAAAGATGTTGGAAACATGTTGCCGCTAAAACTGGAAAGTTGCGATTAAATACGCAGGAATGGGATTGTATCTATTGTCGTTGTATGGAGGTTAAATATAGGTTTCCCGGTCAAGTGGGTCAAATTATCTGGTATCCCGCATGTATCCCTGGTTAACAGTAGAGTGTTCTAAATACAACAAAAACTTGTAGCTTCATTCCGAAAAATGCTGCACCACAATACGGATTTGTCAAATGATACATACCGCTTGCTGCTCCATTCTCTATCTGGACACCACAAACATCACCTTCATCCATACAATAAAAGCTCAACAATATGAAAATTAGCCATATCAGTCAAACCGAAATTCCCAAAGGTGAAGAAATCAGGGGACGGGATATCAGAGAAGGCATACTTTCCCTGATTAAATCTGAACACCCTGATTTCGATTCTGAGAGTTACATCACCCTTGAAGAACTTAACCAATACAGACGCTTGTATCTGGCTTCATTAATTGTGCAGGAGAAGGGTGAAATCGCTCGTATCGACAAGGATGTAATGGATGCCATTAAAAACAATGCTATTCTGTCGGAGAATATCCAGGATGATCTGGAAGCTGAGCTTACGGTTGGTCAGAAAATTGCCGACAGGGTTGCGGCATTTGGTGGTAGCTGGACGTTTATTATTACTTTCTTTTCTTTTATTATCGTGTGGATGATCATAAACATCTGGTTTTTAGCATCAAAACCATTTGACCCATATCCTTTTATACTCCTGAACCTGATACTTTCCTGTTTGGCTGCCATACAGGCACCTATTATTATGATGAGTCAGAACAGACAGGAGCAAAAAGACAGACAACGCAGTGAGCATGATTATAAAATTAACCTCAAAGCGGAACTTGAAATTAAATTACTCAGCGAAAAAATGGACCATCTGCTCGTACATCAAAACAATAAACTCCTCGAAATACAGGAGGTGCAAATTGACTACCTCGAAGATCTCATGAAAGAAATCAAAAAGAAATGAAATTAGAAAATCGTACACAACAGGTAACCTCTTTACCTAAATTCTTTGTCCGCCTCGGTCGCTATGGACTTTTCGCATTTGGATTAATCGTCATTTCCGTATTGATAGGCGCCATAGGCTATCATCATTTTGCAAATATCTCCTGGCTGGATAGCTTTTATATGGCCACCATGATATTAACTGGCATGGGTCCAGTTTCCGAGATGACTTCATCCTCAGCAAAATTATTTTCTTCCTTTTACGCCCTATACAGCGGAATAGCCTTTCTGAGTATCACGGCCGTTTTCTTTGCGCCCATTATTCACAGACTACTGCACATCTTACACGTAGAACAAAGCGACGATGATGATCAACAAACTGCGGTAAACAATAAGTAAAAACTATTTTTTGTGCAGGCTGAATGGTTCTCCCTTCAATTATTTCAGGTAATGAGCAATGATATCCAAAAAAAAGACCGACGTTGATGCGTCGGTCTTTTTTGCTTGTGTTATACATTATCTTTCCACCAGCGTAAAGGCAAAATTTGGTCCCTTGCCTAAACGATAGGCCATCGTCACCCATAATTTAGCCAGGTTTTCGAGCAGGATAGCGTTTTCTAATCCGCCTGCATCCACAACGCGAAAACCGAGGTCTTCAGCTAAACCTTTTACTACCTCTTTGGCTTCAGCGTGATCGCCACAAATAAATGTTTCAATGGCTTTGCCGTTATATTCCGGTTGCATCATATTGCCAACGCCTGTCGTATTAAATGCCTTTACAACGTCCGCATTACCGGTCCAGGCTGCAATAGCTTCCGCTGCAGAATCAAATGGTTCAGTGCCTGCTGAAATCGGGTTAGTGGCATCAATGATGACCATTTTTTCCCAATCGGTATTGATGTTTTTAATCACTTCATCAGCAACACCAAATGGAATGGCAATTAATACCACTTCGGCACCTTCCACACTTTCCTGAAATGATTTCACCTCAGCACCTATAGCACGTGCATTCCACGCCTTCTGGCTCTCCACATCACGCACACCAAAAGTGATAGTATGACCTTTTGCTTTCCATTTTGTTCCGGCAGCCAATCCAATATTGCCTGCACCTAATATGGTAATACGCATATAAAATTATTTAAGCTTCTAAAGTAGCTTCCATGGTAATTTCGGTATTCAACAATTTGCTTACAGGGCAGTTTAATTTAGCTTCCTGAGCAGCAGCAGCAAATGATTCTGCAGTAGCACCCGGTACAGTTGCTTTCACTACCAAATGACTGTTGGTGATAGCACCATTATCCAAAGTAATTGTGCAGGTAGTTTCAATTTTATCCGGAGTGAGATTAGCAGCACCCAAAACAAAACTCAACTTCATGCTAAAACAACCTGCATGCGCTGCAGCAATCAATTCTTCCGGATTCGTACCAATGCCATCAGCAAAGCGTGTCGACCAAGAATATTGATTATTATTTAATACACCAGATTGTGAGCTGAGAACACCAGCCCCTTCTTTTCCTGAGCCGTTCCAAACGGCAGTTGCGTTTCTTTTCATTATTATGCGATTTTGATGCAAAGGTAAGGGATTTGGTTAGGATATGGGGGAGAGTAGGGCAGGGGTCATATTCGAACAGGATTGTGGTTAGAACCGCGAGTGTGCAAGTGTGGTTCGCCTGGCGGCGAATTGGTGTGTGCGAGTGTGGATGATTAGCAGACGAAGCAGAGCGGAGTCCCGAGGACAGGGCATTGGCCGATATAAATACAGATGTGTTCAGGTGTTCGTGTGTTCATGTGTTCGTGTTATGCTAGTGTACAAATGAAACCTCAAAAACATTTCAACCAGCACTTCACTTATACAGTAAAAGGTATCGCCCTCTCTGCGACGTCAGGAGGCTTGCCGCTCCGAAGAATGAGGAGTGGGGAGAGCCTGCCGCTCCGAGGAACGAGGTGTGGGGAGGGGTGAGGGAGCGTAAATGCGGAAAGTAAATACAAGTATCAATCTCCACCAACAGATCCGTATACAATAGCAACACCCAAACTACCTTTTAAAACTACCCCCAAATTAAACCCCACTACAACTCAAACTCAATTCCAAAATACACCACATTTGAAACACCACCATCCAACCTCAACACCCATAAAAAAAGGCCGTCATAAACTGACAGCCTTTTTTTAAAATATTTATGCTAACCTTATTTCGCGATTTTTAATTCGCTGATGAGGTTTTGGGCGCCTGCGTATTTGTCGATGATGAATAATACGTAGCGGATATCAACACTAATTGTGCGGTTCATGGC
>JAKQVC010000246.1 GCA_029571985.1 Bacteroidota bacterium
TTGCCTGTATGAAATTAACTAAATATCTATGAAGTTTAGCCAAATATATTTGTAAGGCTCCTTATCATTTCGTAATTTGTTATTTACTAACCCTAATACCAAAGAGAAAGAGTCATGAAAAAACAAATTACATTTATTATTAGCGCAGTCCTGCTTTTTGCATATCAATCGTTTTCACAGATTGATGTAAAAACAATTGATATGGCTAAAGTCAATCAGGCAAAGATTGATGGCAAAATGAACGGAACAGAAAAGTATGTTAATTATGATGCCTTAGGTAAAAATCCTGCTCGCATAGCCCGCAACGTCACTATTCCAAATTCTGTGAACACTGCAAGTGGTTGCGCTTGCTGGATTCCGCGTGATTCAAGCTGGCAAGTTGCGCAGTTCGATGGATCAGGAGGAAGTGGTGGTCCAGGTTTACCACCCGATTACAGAAATGATGATTGGTCTACAGTTCAGATTACTGTTCCATTTCCATTTTGTTTTTACGGACAGCAAGTAAATTTTATGTATATCAACAATAATGGAAACGTTTCTATTAACAATCCTTACGCTACGTTCACAGCAAATTCGTTTCCTGATCCAACTTATACAATGATCGCTCCTTTTTGGGCAGATGTGGATACTCGTGGCGCTCTTAGTGGTATTGTATATTATCAACTTACCAATACGCATCTTATTGTTCAATGGGAAAATGTCGGATATTTTAGTTCTCATGATGATCTGGGAAATACCTTTCAATTGATAATGACAGATGGTTTTGATCCGTTATTACCACCGGGATCAAACGTTTCGTTTTGTTATCAGGATATGCAATGGACTACCGGAGACGCTTCCGGTGGTACAGGAGGATTTGGTGGAACACCTGCAACAGTCGGAGTAAATAATGGAAATGGTATAGACTATATTCAAATCGGTTTGTTTGATCAGACCGGCAATTCTTATGACGGACCGTTTGCAAACAACGATGGTATAGATGCTCTCGATAATCAGTCATTCATATTCAACGTTTGTCAAAGCGGAAGCAATGTGCCTCCAATTCTAAATTCCAATCAAGCTTGTGATACCTTAACTGTTTGTGAAGGCGATACACTTATTATTGAAGGTTCGTTCTTATCTCCTGAGCAAGGACAAATTACAACAGTAACAACATCAACAACGATGAGTGGTGTAACGGTAACTTCATTACCCGGAAATACTTCCACTTTTACTGTGCAAGTTATTGGCCAGGCTTCTAACATTGGTTTGAATCAGCTTATGATTATTGCAACTGATGATGGTACACCGGCGCAAGC
>JAKQVC010000279.1 GCA_029571985.1 Bacteroidota bacterium
ACAATAGATTTCCAGACGATGTCCGCAATTAAACACCTGATACATTTCTTTCCAGCTGGTATTGCTTTCTTCCTGTATCATTTTAAATAATGGCGGTACCGAAAATAAATTATCTTTTACGATGTGTAAGTTCTCTACATAATGCAGAATCTTTGTTTGTGCGCCGCCGCTGCAATGAATGATGCCATTGATATTTTGCACGCCTATTTCATCAATCACTTTTTTCACTATCGGTGCATAGGTTCGTGTAGGCGACAGTACTAATTTTCCGGCATCCAGTGGACTTCCTTCCACTTTATCGGTGAGCAGTTTTGAGCCTGAATAGATAAATTCATTATTGGTATTCGGGTCGAACGCTTCCGGATATTTTTGGGCATAAACTTTGGAAAACACATCATGACGTGCAGAGGTTAATCCGTTGCTGCCCATGCCGCCGTTGTATTGCGTTTCATAATTTGCCTGACCAAAAGATGCCAATCCTACGATTACATCACCGGGTTTTATATTGGCATTATCAATCACTTCGTCTCTGCTGAAACGTGCCGTCATGACTGCATCTACAGACACCGTGCGAATCACATCGCCCATATCGGCAGTTTCGCCACCCATTGGATAAACACGCACACCGTTCTCGTTCAGCATTTCTACTACTTCGTTGGTGCCGTCTATCAGTGCTTTAATCACTTCACCGGGTATTAAATGTTTATTGCGATTGATGATGCTGGACAACAAAAAATTGGAAGTCGCTCCTACACAAATTAAATCATCTGTATTCATGACAATCGCATCTTGCGAAATACCTTTCCAAACCGACAAATCACCTGTTTCTTTCCAGTACAAATATGCCAAAACACTTTTGGTGCCCGCACCGTCTGCATGTATGATGGAACAATAATCTTCATCACCGGTTAAATGGTCGGGAAATATTTTACAAAATGCCTGTGGAAATAATCCTTTATCTGCATTTTTGATGGCTGCGTGTACTTCATCTTTGGTTGCGGAAACACCGCGCTGGTCGTATCGGTTCGTGTTGCTCATTAAAATTAAACTGTATGTATAAATTTATCCTTTTTTATTTTAAACCACATAGAAACATAGATTGTAAAGTCATTAAGTTTTCTGTAATAATTACGGCTATCAATAGTTAAACAGAGCAATTTATCTTTGATAAATTCTATATTCTTCGATAAGACATCCGAACAAAAAAGCACTCATTTCTACTTCTAACTCTTACTATGTGCCTATGTGTTAAATACTAAACGCCGAATTGTTCTAAGTGATGGTTTAAGTGAATATACATTGCATCGCCCCAAAG
>JAKQVC010000280.1 GCA_029571985.1 Bacteroidota bacterium
TCAATACTTTGCTAAAGAATACAAAGGGCAGTATCCAAATCAGAAAGACCAGCGAAAAGGTTTAGACGTTGGAGGCTTTCGGAAATTGTACACTTTATGGTTTAGGGGTATTGCGCCCTCAATTCGAATCCGTCCCGAAATAGAACGCCCGGTAAAAGAACTCAAATCCATTAACCTTATAGATGACATTGATTTAGGCATCCCTGACGGGGGTACTAATTTCATCGCTCCATACGTTATTAAGGGGGCTGTGAAGATTGGAATACTAGCGGACATACATTTACCCTACCACGATTTACCCGTCCTTAAAGCGGCTATAAAGCACTTACAGAAAGAGAATATCGATGTGCTACTGCTTAACGGTGACATCTTCGACTTTTACAAGTGTTCACGCTATCAACAAATCCCGAATAAACCGAGTTTAAAAGCAGAGTTGGAAATGGGGCGGGTGTTTTTAAGACAGCTACGGCAATTATTCCCGACACAAAAGATACTGTTTAAAGACGGCAATCACGAAAACAGGCTAGAAAACTACATTATCAATCAAGCCCCTGCGCTGTATGGTGTGGAATCTCTTACATTAAGTCAGCTCTTAGAGTTCAATGACTTAAATATCATTCATATCAAGTCCCACCAACTCATTCAGGCGGGTAACTTGTCGATACTGCATGGTCATGAAATCAATGCCGGTGGTGTCAATCTTGCCAGGTCCATTTACATGAAGGTAGGGTGTTCGGCTTTGGTGGCTCACAATCACAAGACATCGGAGGTACGGTTTAAGACCGTACAAGGTAACTGGCATGAGGTATATACTATCGGTTGCCTTTGCGACCTTTACCCGGACTACGCTATCTTTAATCAGATGAACAACGGCTTTGCGGTGGTTAAGGTTGCTGCGGACGGTGGGTTTAAGGTTGATAATTTACGGACGGAAAAGGTTGATGGTGGGGTGGTAGTGAGGTGATTAATATGTCACAATTATATACTAAATTTGTTACATGGAAAACGAAAAAACCGACCTCCAAAGATTCGTAGAATTATATAAATCCTTTGGGATTGAGTGCAAGGTGAACCAAGTTGATGTACCACATCAATATTCGCACATGGCTACTAAAGACCAATATATAGTGCTTACCGATGGGCGTTCTGACCACGAGGCAACAAGCGACGGGCGTTTCAATGGATATGGAATGTTTTCCGACATTGTTTTCGATGCAAACGGCAAGTTTAAAAGTCAAGGCTTTTGGGAATGATTTTTCAGGCTATAACCTTACTATACCGATACGATTTTAAGGGTATAGGTTGAAACACCGGACAACGCAAAGCGATAATTGGCAATTGTACATGACTTTCTGCGGTTAATATCTTAGCTATTCGCCGCAAGATTTGCCCATTCGGCTCATATATTATACATTTGTGGCTCATTCTACCCCCATGCAATTAGCGTTGTATGTCGAGCCACCAATCGTAGGTGGCTTATTTTGTACCCGATGGGGTGTAATTGTATCGCAATCGGGTATTATCGTATCATATCGGGTATAAATTTTGGACAGATTTTGTCCTTTTCCTAAAAATATTATTTGCATAATTAAAATATATTGCTGA
>JAKQVC010000281.1 GCA_029571985.1 Bacteroidota bacterium
TTGATAAATCGATGAATGCAACTTCAGGGTCGCCAATATAGGTGAAATCAGCAACCGGTTCATTCACAGCTACTATCGTTTGACAAACTGTTGTTTCACCATACACATTGTATCCGGTTAAACATGCTTCGTAAGTGCCGGTTGCATACGTATGTGTTGGATTTTCCAATGTGGAAGTACCGCCATCACCAAATGTCCAATAATAGGATTCTGCATCCACAGAAAGATTTGAAAATGCTGCACTCCATGATGCACCAACCGGTGTAAGCGTGTATGTAAAATCTACTGTCGGATTATATGGATCAAATCGCGAAGGATCGAAAGCCACATAGCGAATATTATTCATGGCAATTTCATCTGCAGGTGAATCTTGAGATGTGCCCGGTTCATTATCTTGTTGCCACAACATATGAATTTTGCCAAACATCACGCGCGGATACGCAACCGGAAAAGCATTTTCATGATCGAGATGTGTGGTATAGGTTAAATTAACAGGTTCGCTCCAGGTAGTACCGCCATCCGTGGTATACAAACCAAATACATCATAATACGTTTGATTACCATTGAGCTGATATTCTACAGGCATGATATACATCAGATATACCCGTCCTGTTGTTGCATCCCAGCAGGCAGTGGGCATGGTGGTTACACCTTCAGCATAATAGGCAGTATAATCGGTACCTAAACCTGCATAAGGGTCATTTAAGCCGTCTGCATTATTCCAATCCGGAAATGTATTTAATACAGTAGCCGCGCCCATTCCGGTATGCCAATAATACATACCGTCTGTTTTAGGAATATAAAAATATCCGGCTGCTGTTGTTGGATCATAGATACGCATGCGTCCGCAAAAAACGTGCACGTCGCCATCATCAGTAATCAGCATTTCCATCATCCCATCATTTGTATAAATGGTATCCTTATCACCATCACCATCCCAATCAGATGTTTGTCCTGCAGCGCCTAAATAATTATTTATCGGAAAATCAACCAGTACCTGATATGACCATGTGCCCGGGTTACCGCGGTCGGTGGAGTGCATTAAAATTAAATCGCAAAAATTGGCACCGTACAAAACGTATACATCATTTCCGTTTACGGTAATCTGATAGCAATCCGGATTAACCTGTTCTATGCCATAAGCTTCTTCAGTAAATGGCAGCACATATTCATTTACGGCCCAGGTTTCTCCACCATCATCAGAGCGAGAAAATAAAAGAGATTCGTAGGTTACTTTTTTTGTGTTGACTACATAAATATCATCCGTGCCTTCTGGACAAAATGCCATCGGGTTGTAGCCGTCGATGACATCGGAACCGGCGGTTTCATCCCAATCGGTTGCACCGGGGGCGCTATTTTCGTGTACTAATAAACGGGTAGCTTCATCAGAAATAATTACCTCATGGTCGCCCACGCTGATTAATTCACCGAAGTAGGTTTTTTCGCCTTCAATTCTTCCGGTAGGAAATGCACCCCAGCTGGTGCCATTGAAATGATTATAAAACATGCCCCTGTCGTTGAAGGCTGCGCCAAATCCATCAGAGCCAATCCAGGCGGCGGAGATTTTGCCATCCGGATAAACGACCAGGCGGTTATGATTGCCCCAATATGACTGGAAATCGAAAGTAGTGTTTCCAACAATAGTTGTTTGTGCATAGGTTGCCACATACCAAACCATGGTTGAGAGGAGGAATAATACTTTTCTCATCGCAGTAAAATTTAATGAAATGAACAATTTGCGTTAGCAGTATTAAGTTACCCAACTTCAATTAATCAGGGTCAAACCGGCATGTCACAAAAACAAAAAAGCGGTTCTGAAAAGAACCGCTTTTGACATATGATAATTTTATCTATTATAACTTCACTAACTGACCGCCATAAGTGCCCTCATCCGTAGTAACTACGAGGATGTAGGAGCCTGCAGGTAAGGTAGTCACGTCAACAGTGAGTGTGCTGTTTGTCTGCAATCCCGGCTGTTGAATAGGTGTTTTTTCACCTAAAGTATTCACAACATACATGTCACGAATGGTGCTATTTTGTGGTAATCCGGAAACAACTACTTCGTTCATGGTTGGATTCGGATATACAGACAATTCAGCAACAATCAGGTCGGTGATGCTGTTCGGGAAGACGGCCACATTTTTACAAGTTTCGGTGGTGCCGAAGTCGTTTGTTGCCTGTAAGCACACTTCATAGTTTCCGGCAACAGCATAGTTGTGATTTGGATTTTGTAATCCCGAAATAAAGCTATCACCGAAATCCCATAACCAATCGCTCGGTGCGTTTGTAGAAATATCAGTGAATAAAACAGTTGGGAATACAATTGAATAGGTAAAGTCTGTTACAGGAGCACTGCCGTTTCCTTCGATGGTAACATTCTGACAGAATACATCAGATCCGCCAGGGCCTACAACAGATAAACATACATTGTATACACCATTGGTAACAAAATCATGTGTTGGGTTTGGCAATGTGCTTACGCCGCCATCATCAAAACTCCACAACCAGCTGGTAGGTGCACCTGTTGATCCGTCAGTGAAAGAAACCACCGGATCACCGGCATAAGTAAATAAAGCAACTGGTGCTGCATAAGATGTAATCACAACATTTTTACATTCAGTGTCTTCACCCGCAACATTACCTGCGGTTAAGCATACCAGAAATGTGCCATTCGTTGCAAATAAATGAACAGGATTTTCCAGTGTTGACGTGCCGCCATCACCAAAATCCCACGACCAGTAAGTCGGATCATTTAAACTAACATCTGTAAATGCCGGATCCGGATCACCTGAATAAATAAAGTCGGCAATAGGTGTATTGATATACGAAGTAATCGTCACATCCTGACAACCCGTATTCGAGCCGGTTGCATTCGTAGCTGTTAAGCATACATTATATACGCCATCTGCTAAATAGGTATGCGATGGGTTTTCCAGAGTGGACGTACCACCATCACCAAAGTTCCACGACCAGGAGGTTGGCGAATTGAGTGATTCATCCACAAAATTCACGATTGGATCACCGCTGAATGAAAAGTCTACTGCAGGTGCTAAATAGCTGTCGATAACAACGGATTCGCAATGCGTATTCGGACCTGCCACATTACTTGCTGTTAAGCAAACAGAATAGGTTCCGTTGAGCAAATAAGTGTGGGTCGGATTTTCAAGTGTTGAAGTACCGCCATCACCAAATGACCATGACCATGCGGTTGGATCGTTGGTAGAAATATCTGTGAAGACAACAGTTGGATCGCCGGTATAATTAAAGTCGGCAACCGGTGCCAGGTAATAATCTACCGTAATTGTTTCACAATGCGTATCAGAACCACCGATGCTGGATGCGGTTAAGCATACATTAAATACACCGTTATACGTGTAAGTGTGAATCGGATTTTCTTCGGTTGAAGTAGCACCATCACCAAAATTCCACAACCATGAGGTTGGTGCATTCAGCGATAAGTCTGTAAATATTACAGTAGGCTCACCAAAGAAACTAAATTCAGCAATAGGTGTGATATAGGCATCTATTGTAACATTATGACATACGGTATTAGAGCCATATAAATTCGT
>JAKQVC010000001.1 GCA_029571985.1 Bacteroidota bacterium
TTTTTTCAGTGTGGCCAGTTCCCGTTGCTTGATTTGCAGTTCGTATTGCTTTGCTCCTTGTTCTACATACGCGGTACCTTTTGTTAGCGCATTGTAGTATGCTTCAGCAATTTTTCTTCCTCCTGCTTTGTATGCTACACCAGCGCCTCGCCGGCTTTTTAATTTTCGAATGAAACAACCAATGGCGGTGTATTTACTCTGCCCTAATGATTGTGCCGCTTCCAGAAAAATTTGTCCGGCTTTATTGCAAGGAGCCTGTTTGATCCATTTGCTTTTCTTTCCGCTCTGGTTACGACCCGGCGATAGTCCGCACCAGCTTACAAAATGTTTGATCGTAGGAAACCGACTCATATCGGTTCCAGTTTCCCCAATCAGGCGCAGCAATGAATAGTTATTGATGCCTGCAATACTACTGAGGTTGGCTCCAAATAATTTCACCATAATTTCATGCAAATCTTTGATGTGTGGCTTATGATGACGGATGGGTTTGACTTTACCTAATTGAGACGAATCAATTTGTTTTCCTGCTGTAAGTTCGGTAAGCAGTGATTCAATGCGCCCATCTATGTTTGCGATTTGTAACTGATGCTGACGCCACAGGTTCAGGTTTTGAGAGAGCATAAATAACCAAGTCTCGTTATAATTGCCTTCGAGCGCTTTGAGTACTTGTTCTGCTTTTTTAGCGATAATCTTTTTATCGCATAGCTGCAGCAACACTTGCGAATCCCGCTGCCCATCAATGATGGCCTCAATCATCCTGATACCGCTGGCTCCATGTATTTGACTGATCACTTCGGTGAGTTTGATATTCATCAGCTCTAAGCAGCGTTGCATTTTATTCACATAGCTGCTGCCCATCTCAATAATATCCAATCGTTCGCGTACCAGATACCTGATCTCCAGCATCTTTCCTTCGGGAACAAAACTTTCCTGCAATAATCCGGCAGCGAAGAGTTTTTGTATCCAGCGGCAATCCTGTACATCCGTTTTTTTTCCTCTTTGCTGTTTGGTTTGTTTCGGATTTACTAAGGATACTTTGATACCTGTAGATTCTAACATGCCATATAAACTCAGCCAGTAAACGCCGGTGGCTTCCATCGCTACCCGTTCAATAGCATGCTCCTGAAGATATCTGATGCAGTCGTGATAGTCGCTCGAACAGGTGCCAAAATTTTTTACCGTTACTCCATCGACTGAAACAAAGATTTTTTCGCTGCCTACATCAATGCCAGCAGCATTTGCATGGATTTGTTCAAAACTGATTTTGTTTTCCATAGTTTTGTTTTTAGTTCTTTGATTAAAAGGTAATCTGTGGCTCAAAGAACCATAGGTAATAGCAAGCTGCTAAACGGGAATGCCTCACACATCAATGTGCGAAGTATCACCAAAATGAACTATGCAGTTCTTTGAAGCAAAGCTCAACGGCAGGGACAAGCCACTAATGAGTTTACTGCTATCCTGCCACAGGTTACCTCCTTTAATACGAAGATAACCTACCCGTAATGTCATTTTCAAAGAACTCGATTTGCAAAATAGTTTGCGCTCAATGTGACATTGTTTTTGCTGAGTACTCCCTTAAAAAAAATTGATGCTTACTCGCTTTGAATTCCGCCGTGTCTCGCTACTTCCCCTCTAACCTCGCAGCGGAGAATACACGGCAGTGGTATATAATACATCACTT
>JAKQVC010000010.1 GCA_029571985.1 Bacteroidota bacterium
AAATCAGGTGGTTCGATGTTCCCGCCACAACTGGCTAAAAAAGCACTTGGTGTAATAGCGATGGCCGTGGTTCCCGCCAAAGTGTTTCGTAAAAATAATCGTCTGTTCATGCTGTTTGATTTATTGCGATACCAATGTTGAATAATGAATGCTTAATTTGTATGCAGGATGAAGTAGGGGGTAAAGGTGTGCGTTTTTCATCCGCCGCTAATATACAAGATTATTTTATTTTATATGTATACAGTTAGATATGATTTATTCTTTCCATTCCCAGGTGGGCATCAATCCTCTTAACCCCATATCTACAACCTGCTCGGTCGACTCGGGTGTAGTAGCGTTGATGTCCCAGATACCATTCGTATTGTCATCAACCCACTCAAAGCTTTGATTGGTTGAAAAGGAAAAGACTAAATCCAGATCCCGGGTTTCTCCTTCTTCTACAATCAAAGGCGGATCAAAACGCCCTGTTATTACACAAGAGCCGGAAGGAATCGGAGAGGTTGCATGAATAGGATTAACCACTGTAGTTGCACCTGCCGGTGACTGGCCAGTATAAATGTCGCTGTATGGCGCTGCAGCTCCGGTTAACTGGCTTTCAAATCCCCAGAAACCCTGCAGTTTATTGGCATCAATGTCAACACTTTTTTGATCTATGGTAAGTGTGGATATATAGGTATTGTATCCAACAAATGAGGCAATAATGCCCTGTTGATCAGTTAAGGTACCTAATACAGGAACATCTTCAATATTAAAAGAAACGGCATATTGTTGGTAGGCAACGCTGGCGCGGATGTAAGTATAGGTGCCCGGAGGTATTCTGGATAATTGCACATTGGCAAATGACACGCCGTCTTCCGCTAAAATAGCCTGATCAAAATCGATGGCAGGAGCGCCACCGGCATTGGTTTCAGGGGCTGAGAACAGGGTTATGCCATCCTTATAAGGCACCAGGCTATCGGTCATCAACTCAATATAATGTACGCTCATATATTGAATTTCCGGCGATTGTGCAGCATGTCCGGCTGCTACGCCCACCGGCTCTCCAAAATTATTCAGACGCTCCTGATCAGGTGAGAAGGTAATAGTGAAATAGGCTTTATTAAAGGTAGTTACATCACGATCACAGGAGGAAACCAACAAATAGCAGGCTAAACCCAGGATCCGGATGGAATACACCGAACGCAAAACAGAGGCCATGTTCATATGCGATGATTGCGGGTGCAATTTACGCAGGCGCTCAGGATTAGCAAAATGCAGCGCCGGAAGTTATACTCAATATAGTTTACTCCATTTGCGAATAAGCAAGGGTAACAAAAATACATCCGGCCAAACAGCCGTAAACAATGTAACCCCTGTAAGCAGTCCAATATTGAATGTGGCCGCTGTTGGCGACAACATTAAAATCATGAACCCAAAAAAGAGAATAAGTGACATGGTAAAAACGGCTTTTCCGGTCTCGGTAAAGGTATTTTGTAAAGCAGATTCTATCGAATATCCTTTTTGTCGCTCGATATTAAATTTCGATAAAAAATGTATTGTGTCATCTACAGCAATGCCATAACTAATACCAAAAATAATAGATGTTGGTGCATCTAATTCAATGCCTAATAAACCCATAATGCCTGCACAAACTACAAGTGGAATGACATTTGGAATAATACTGATTATAACCATCCGCCAATCGCGAAATAAATAAGCCATTACTAATCCAATACATAAAAAAGCAAGTAAAACACCGCTGATGATATTTTTTCTGAGATATAAAGTATTCTTATCAAAAATAACACCTGTGCCTGTTGTGGTGAAGGTGACGAGTTCCGGATTTGTTTCGGTTTTTATGAATGCGTCTAAATCCTCTTGCATGTCCCTAATGCTGTCTGTGCCTACATCAGAAACAAATCCACTCATCCTCCCGGCTTTGCGGTCGTCGCTGATTAATGTATGCATTTCACGTTTGGCATATCGGTTTAATTCTTTTCGATACAACAATAATGTACTATCTGATTCGGGTAATGTATATGCATCAATCTGATCACCATTATAGGCGCGATGCATACTTTTATACACCATGGTGATGCTTTGTAATCCATTTACAATGGGATATGATTTTGCTTTATTTTCAACTTTTTCTATCTCTCTTAAAACCATCGGTTCGTCAATGGCATGATTGCCCTGCGCCTGTGCGGCAATTTCAAAAGGACGAAATCCATTAAAGTGATTTTCAAAGAAATAAAAATCTTCTGTTACCGGTTCGTTTTTCGGTAATCCTTGTCCAATATGTATATTAGTACTAATGGTGCTGATGCCATAAAAACTGACAAAAAGAACCAAAATTGTGACAAGCATAATAGGTTTAACCCGGTTTTTACCTGTCAGATAGAGGTTGTTGAGGAATTTTGTCCAGCCCGGACTTTCACCATCCGTATGGGCATCGAGCTGGTCTTGTCTGAACAAAGTCAGCATAGGGCTGATGATGAAAATGACCACCGCATACACCACCAGCACGCCTAAAGCTGAATACACGCCAAAATTTCGGATAGGCGGCACATTGGATGTGAGCATGCTCAAAAAGCCAATGGCCGAGGTTACCGCGGTAAGTCCTGTGGCAAATCCAATATCAGCCAGAGTTCTGAACAGAGCGATTTTTCGATTGCTGTTGCGTCTTAATTCTATCAGGTATTTTCCGATAAAATGCACGGCGTCTGATATGCCGATGATGATGATGACAATAGGGTAGAGCGTGCTCATCACATTTTGCTCTATGCCCAAAGCGCCCATCAAACCTGTAAACAAGAGCAGTGAAAGTGCAACGGTAAGTGCTGAAATGACCACCACCCAAACCTTTCGGAACATGATAAACGTGACAACGATGACCAGCACAACGCTTAAAAAAGCATACAACAGAAACTCCTTTTGCTGAATACGCACCAGCTCAGTTTCAAAATAGGCCTTACCCAGCAAATGGTAGTCATCCAGCTGAACAGCGGCCATGGAGGCGCGAATAGCATCAATCAAAGGTTTTGCATCTGCCTGCGTCAAAGTGTCTACTGTTTTGAGCAGCACAATCACGGTAGAACCATCCGTAGAAATCAACTTGCCGTGCAGGCGTTCGTCCTGGCTGATTCTGACACTGTCTGCGGCATAGCGCGTCGGGTCATCAACATGCAAGGCGGGAAAATCCATGAAGCCAAATGGCGATTTAACCGCATACTGAAAATTGGTAATTGAGATGGCCCTTTCTACAGCCGGTAAGGATTGGCAATACCTGGTTACAGAGTCAAGCCTGGTAAGGAAATCAGACTGATACACACCACCTGAAGGCCGGCAACCAATCAGTAAAAAGTTGTCATCAGGCTCAAACTGTTCCCGAAACTCAAAATAGAATTCAAGGTCGGGGTCGTTGGTAGGGAAAAAATCGGCGTAATCGTAAGAAAACCGGAGCTTAAGAGTGAAGAAAATGGCTATCGGAACCAGTAGTACAGCGGCAATTACGGCGTTTCTGGCCGGCATAGCTGCAATCCACTTCCAAATGTTCCATTTCATACCTTGCCCCCCGTCATGTATTGGCAATTCCAGCCCGGTTGTAGTGGTATAATGTCATAATCAGGCTTTATGTTCATAACCCCCCACTTATTTTTTGCATAAACCCAACCCAATGACTACCTTTATTCGTGATAAGGTCTATACCGATTTATATTATTTACAAAGAAACATGTTTATGAAGCAATTACTTACTAAACTCACGCTTTTTCTCCTCCTTGTTTCCGGATTTTCGCTGGTATCTTCAGCACAGGCTGTGGCTACTCCCGGAAATGCCACTATCAGCTCAGATATGGTAATTCAAATTGATCCAGCTGCTCCACTCATTGAAAATTATGTGTTTTCTATTGCAGCTGTTCCATTCAAAAGTGAGGAAGCTGCCAATCGTTTTTTCAGCATGAGCAGAGATAATATCCTGAACTACACGCTGGATTACACAAAGAAAACAGTTACAGTTAAGCTGGGTTTGCAGTTTACCGAACCACGTGGTTGGGGTGTTGCTGAATACAATACCTATTTCGGAAATTTAGCCGAACGCTACCGGACAACCTTGTCTATTGTAAACGAATAATCTGCTTGCTCAACCTGTAAAAATTAGTACATGCAAAATAAATTTTACGCTTTTGCCGCAACGGCATTTTTGATAGGACTCGCTTCACTTAACCTGAATGCACAAATTGTTGGTGCAAACGTTTTCCTGAAAGGAAATTATGTTGAAGTGGGCATTAATACCTGCGGTGCTTTCGGTTCTCCAACAGCACCACCGGCAGGATATCACCCAACGGAAGGTGGTTTAGGATTTGTGGCCGACTGGGAATCAGATGGCTGGGATGTGGGTACTCCGCAATATTGTGGTGACTACTTCGTACCCGGAACACCTGTTGAAGGATGGCAGATTCAGATTGGTGATACATGGTGGACCAACACCGACCAGAGTTGCGGTGGTTCAGATATTCCCGGAGATATTTCTGACTATTCTTATATCGGAGGTATTTATACAGGTGTTTGGACGGGTAATCTATCAGCTGGTGCCATCGACTTAGATATTACGGCTATTACTACATTGCCTGAAGACGCGTTATATTTTGTGACGCGTATTTTGTTATGTAATAATGGCGACGCACCATTAAATGATGTGTATTATAAAAGAAATGTTGACCCGGATAACGATCAGCCGTGGAGTGGTGATTTTACTACTGATAACGTAATTGTTTATCAGCCACCAACTGATGCGGAAGCTTTGGTTACCTCAGAAGGGTTAACTTATGGATGTTTCCTTGGTATTGGTGCACGTGATGAAAATGCACGCGTATCCTATGGTAATTTCGGTACAGATGATGGTAGTCCACAAGATGTATGGGAAGCTACCGGCGGTTACTTTGGTGATGGTTCTTCGGTTGGTGACATTGCCAACTCTATTTCATTTTATATAGAAACAATTAACCCGGGTGAATGTAAATGCGTTGCCTTTGCTTATATCCTGAATGTGGATGATTTGGAAGAAGCACTCGAAGCAACAGTAACCTATAACCTGACTGCTGATGATGCTACCGTGTCATCTGGTGATACCGTTTATATCTGTGAACCGGGTGAACCTGTTACCTTAAGTATTTTAGGTGCACCTGATTACGAATGGACATGGTCACCTACTACAGGCCTCGATACTTTCGTTGGTGATACAGTTATAGCAACTGTTACTGAAACAACAACTTATACCATCACTGGTGTAGGCGGTTTTTGTGGAGATGCTACCCTTGAAGTGACCATTGTAGTTGATGATACTGAATTTGCTGATGCAGGCGATGATGTCGAAATTTGTTTAGGAGATGCCACCATATTAAATGCTGATGGCGGTGCTCTTGCTGATTTATATAGTTGGGCTCCCGCTACTTATCTCGATTGTACTGATTGTCCAGATCCAACCGTAACACCAACAGAAGCCGGTGATTTCACTTATGTGCTCACCACTACTAACCAAAGAGGTTGTAATGCTACTGATGATGTAACAGTTACAGTACATCCGCTTCCTGAAGTGAATGCAGGTCCGGATGTGGATTTGTGTCCTGAAGGTTCTATTGAGTTAGAAGCTACTGGTGCCGTTGAATATACATGGACACCAAGCGATGGCTTAAGTTGCGATGATTGTCCAAATCCGGTTTGTACAGTTAACGAAACTACCGTTTATACCGTTACAGGCGTAGATGCAAATGGTTGTGTGAATACAGATAATATGGAAGTAAATGTATTCCCTAACCTCGAAGGTATCATGACTGTTGAAACAGATGAATCTGTATTAGGTGTGTATGGATTTGATTTTATTCAAATCGATACCATTGATATTTATATGGGTGAAACAGTAGTGTTAAATGCTGAAGGCGCAGTTGAATATGTTTGGACACCTGCAACAGGATTAAGCAGCAGCACTATCGAAGACCCGACAGCTAATCCTGAAGTAACAACCTTATATGTTGTAACTGGTGTTGATGCAAACGGTTGCGTGGATGTTGACTCTATCCTGATTTTTGTTGTAGGTGAAATCAACGTGGAAATTCCAACAGCATTCTCACCAAACGGTGATAACCTGAATGACACTTGGTCTCCATTTGTTACTGGTTCAGGCTGTATTGATGGTTATACTATCTACAATCGTTTAGGTCAGGCTGTATTTGAAGGTCCTGGTATTTGCCCGGATTTCCCATGTGCACCTAACGATACAAATTGTGGCTGGAACGGTACCATAGATGGCACTGAACAAGAATTAGGTACTTATGTTGTAGTTATCAGATTCTCGACAACTGACGGACTTGAAAGATTATGGTCTGGTAATTTCACCTTAGTACGTTAATTCAATAATTGAACACAATACTTAATGATATATCAACGAGAAAACACACACCAACAGCTACTCGTTGTTTAGGTAAACTAATAAACCTGTCAATGAAACAATTGCACAACCTTCTCCTTGCCGGCACATTGCTGGTTTCGGTCGCAGCAAATGCCCAAATCGTAGGTGCAAATGCCTTTATGAAAGGCACCTACGTAGAAGTGGGCGTTAACACCTGCGGTGTTTATGGTTCCAATGCACTTCCTCCTGCCGGATACCATCCAACTGAATTTTCAGGACTCGGATTCGTTGCCGATTCTGATATGGATGGCTGGAATGTAGGAACACCGGATTATTGCGGTGACTACTTTGTTCCGGGTTCTCCCGTTGAAGGATGGGAAATTCAGGTTGGTGCCGGTGTGTATACCAACACAGACCAATATTGCTGGACTTCAGAAATTCCAGGCGATGTTACTTCTTATGATTATTCAGCCGGCACATATACGGTGATTTGGGAAGGAAATATTGCAGCACTTAATTTAAGTGTTACGCAAACCACCACATTACCTGAAGATGCCCGCTATTTCGTTACACGAATTTTATTGTGTAACGATGGTGCGACTGATTTAACAGATGTATATTATAAACGTAACGTTGACCCGGATCAGGATCAACCCTGGTCATTCGACTTTACTACTTATAACGAAGTAGTATACAACCCACCCGCTGACCCGGATGCATTGGTTACAGCTGAAGGTCTTACCTACGGATGTTTCCTTGGAATGGGTGCACGTGACGAAAATGCGCGTGTTTCATTCGGCTGCTTCTCCACCACCGACGGAACACCAGCTCAGGCTTGGGCCGGAACCTCCGTTTGTCCATGGAGCGGCGGTTATAGCGCTACCGGAAATATTACAGCCGACTGTGCAACGCAGGTAACCTTTAAAATACCTGTTATTGCTGCCGGCGAATGTCAGTGTATCGCATTTGCATATATCCTGGATGCCGACGATTTAGATGAGGCGCTTGAAGCAACATCATCAATTGGTGTGGCAGCTGACGGGGTGGATATCTCTGCCAGCGGTGTAACACTTGTTTGTCCCGGAGATTCTGTTGAATTAAATATTATCGGTGGTGAAGATTATGACTGGACATGGACACCTTCTACTGGTTTAAGTTCATCAGTTGGTGATACTGTTTGGGCTTCTCCTGATATTACAACAACTTATCTGGCAACAGGTGTTGGTATTTGTGGTACTATTGAACGTGAAGTAACCGTTGAAGTTCCACCACCACCAATTGCCAATGCCGGACCTGATATGTCTTTATGTCCCGGTGATACTATTCACCTGGCAGGAAGTGGTGGCGTAACCTATAAATGGACTCCGCCTTCATACTTAGACATTGATACAATTGCAAATCCTGCTGTAATGGACCCGCTTACCAATATGTTCTATCAGTTGGTTATCTGGGATAGCAATGGCTGTAGCGATACAGATGATGTGTTTGTGTCTTTATATGAATTACCGACTGTTGATGCTGGTGAAGATGTATATATGGCGCTCGGTGGATTTGCTCAGTTAAATGCTTCAGGTGCAGTTGATTATACATGGACGCCTGCTGATTTCCTGACAGATGCATTTATCTCTAATCCACAGGCTTTCCCTGAAGATACTACCGTATATTATGTAACGGGTGTAGATGCAAATGGATGTGAGAATTTTGACAGCGTTACCGTATTTGTTCTGGAACAAACTACCATCGTATTACCGAATGCCTTTACACCAAATGAGGACGGTATAAATGATGTTTGGAAACCAGTATTAGTGGGTATCGGAGAAATCGAATATTTCGCTGTATATAACCGTTGGGGTGAAATGTTATTTGAATCTTCAGATCCTACAATTGGTTGGGATGGAACATTCCAAACGAATTTACAGGAAATTGGAAATTATATTACTTACGTAAAAGGCCTCGATGGATTTGGCAATGAAATCGTCAAATCAGGAATGGTGTTATTGATGCGTTAAGAAGTAATACATGATATATCAAAGAGGCTGTCGCTTATAGGTGACAGCCTCTTTTTTTTAAACTTACCCCACGTGATTGAGAAGCAGGTATATGGTATATTCTTGTATTATATGATAAGCAAGTAAATCAGAAATCCGGTAAGGCGGTGATAAAAAGTGAAGACGATATTGCGCAAGGAATGCACTCAGAGTCCATGTTTTTTTTGCAGTGATTTCAAGGTGTAATTACC
>JAKQVC010000011.1 GCA_029571985.1 Bacteroidota bacterium
TTATGCTAAAACTGAATAGTGGTGACAGATCCTTTGTAAAGAAAGTCTACATGAATTAAGATTATTCAAGCAAATACGCCCTGATTAAAAAATAAAACAGTTGGCATCGCAAACCAAACAAAGAACCACAGCCAGTTTCGGGCTGTCAGCCCGACTGAGCATGTATCTGGTTACAAAATGCAGTGGCCATGACCACCAAAATCACGCCTGCCGTTGCCGGTATTGCAGCCTTATACTTCCAAAAATATCCTGATGCAACAGCTGCAGAAGTGAAGGCTGCCATTTTAGATCAGGCGAGACAAGATGCATTTACAGGTGCTGAACTCCCAAATAATTTATGGGGCTATGGCAAGGCGGATGCTTTCCGGACTTTAACCGGACCATGGGGTTGTGCACCGGATGATTATACACTTCCTCCACAAAACCTGGAAGTGCAAATTTTAATGCCTGTAAAGGCTAAAATTGGCTGGGATATCATTCCGAATGCTGCCGGTTATCAGGTTTGGTATAAACCCACCGGTTCTCCATTTAGTAAAATAAAAGCGATTACAAATACACGCATCATCAGCGGATTAACCCCATCTACAGAATATCAGGTAAAAATCAGAGCCTATTGCGAAGGATTAGGATTTTCTGATTTTAGCGAAACAATTACGTTTACCACACCGCCAATAAAAGAGTCAACAACTATTGCAGAAACCTGGATTAATATGTATCCAAATCCGGCAAGCTATACAACTACATTGGAAGGCATACAGGCAGGTGCACATGTTTTTGTATATGCACTTTCAGGCGAACGTTTATATGCCACGGTTACTGACGACTCGCAGGTATTAGAAATTCCGGTACGCAATTTACCGGTTGGATTATATCAGGTTATTATTTCTGAACCGGAACATATTACTACCAAAACATTACAGATAGTTCATTAATTATGGAAGATACATTAACACGAATTGCAGCGCCGGAAAAAGTGATGCAGAAAATTAAACGTATTGCATTTGAAATTGCCGAAGATAATTATGATGAACCTGAAATTGTTATCGCCGGCATATGCAAAGAAACAGAGGGCTATGCTTTTGCCACTTTATTATTTAATGAACTGATTCAGATTTCCAAATCACACATTATTCTCACACATATTGAACTCGACAAACACAATCCGGGTGATAGCGAAGTGGCCTTAAATCTGACAGAAGAAGAAATCGATCAACGGGTGATTATTTTGGCGGATGATGTATCCAACACCGGAAGAACTATCTTATATGCGATGAAACCACTATTGTCGTACGCACCAAAAAAAGTGAGATGTGCTGTGCTGGTTGAACGCAAGCATAAGTTATTTCCTATTTCGCCAGATTATGTTGGCCTGAGTTTAAGCACTACCATTCATGAGCATATCAAGGTAGTATTATCTGCAAATGAAAAACTTGGCATTTATTTGATGTGATGTCGGCCGTCAGATTTTTTTTGAATCTGTTCTGCAACAAATTTTGCTTTCACGGAGGTTGGGTCAATAATCTGATGGGCTTTCAGGTAGAATGCTTCGCGGGCGGATAGTGTATTCCGGATATAGTCTTTCAGCTCCGTATCACTCTTACCGGCAATTAATGGCCTTTTTGCACTTCGTGTGCGCAGCCGCTCAAATAAATGACCTTCATCTATTTTAAGGTACAACACGTGTCCATGTTGCAATAAACTATCCATGGTATCAAAGTAACAGGGTGTTCCTCCCCCACAACTGATAATCACATTTTCTAATGCAAAAGTTGTTTGGATATATTGCCTTTCCAGCGCACGAAAAGCTGCCTCACCTTTTTGTTCAAAAATTTCAGGTATGGTCATACCTTCCTGCCCTTCAATGGCTTTGTCGGTATCGATAAAATCCCACGATAATCTTTTCGCCAGCTTTTTACCAAAAGTTGATTTTCCACTTCCCATAAAGCCGATGAGGTATACGCGCATATCAGGCAAATCTGATTCTAGGGTCAATTAAAGAATAGGCGATGTCAACTAAAATATTAATTACAACAAATATAACGGCTGTGTATAATATCGCGCCCATGGCTACTGGATAATCAAAAGTGCGCAAGGCATTTACTGTTTCATAACCAATACCGTTATATCCAAAAATGGCTTCAATGAAAAATGCACCTGTCAGCAAACTGGCCAACCATCCCGAAATAGAAGTAACCACCGGATTAAGTGCATTGCGCAACGCATGTTTAAAAACAATTACCCGGTTCGATAATCCTTTGGCTTTTGCCGTCCGTATATAATCATTATGCAAAACGTCCAGCATGGAACTTCGCATTAATTGTGTAATAACAGCAACAGGTCTGATACCAAGTGCTAAGGCTGGTAAAATTAAATTTTGCAATGCCAGATAACGCTCTCCGGTGTAAGCATCTGTTTCGTATAAATTACCTGTCATATGTAATCCGGTTACTGACGCCAGTAAATACGCGAAAATTAATTGCAATACGATTCCGGCAAAAAAAGATGGGAGCGACACACCTAAAACACTTCCGGCCGTGCAGGCATGGTCTATCCAACTTTGCGGTCGCATTGCAGCCATTACACCTAAGCCGATTCCAACGAAAGTGGCAAATAACATTGCCGCAATAGCCAGCACAAGCGTATTGGGAATTCGGTCAGCTAAAATACTATTGACGTCACGCTTACTGACATATGACCTGCTGAGATATGGTTTTTTAAGTACAGTTGCAGTGTGTCCAATGGTGCAAATACGCAGGTATTGATATTTTTGCGCATCTAAAAAATACCGGGACGTATTATCCAGCGTATTATGCCAGCTGATGGGTGAAATATCATTTAAATACAACAGCAATTGTTTACCTATAGGTAAATCAAGGCCTAATTCCCGTTTAATATTTTCAATCGTCTGCTGATCCGCCTTTTCTCCGGCAATTTGTCTTTCAGGATGTATACGCGTTAGCTGAAAAAGAAAAAAAACGACGATAACCACACCCAGTAGCACAAAAAGTCCGTAGCCAATGCGATGTAGTATATAGCGCAGCAATATCTCGAAGTTAATGCGTTAAAAAAGTTGTGTCAGCCGGCCAGCTTCCTTCTGTAAATTTGGCAGTCACTTTTCCATTTTTAATGCAAATCAACCCGGCATTCGTTTCCATGATTCTTGACAACACGTCATGATCACCTTGATAATAAGCATATTGCAAACCGGATGCCTTATGCATGGCTCCAAGAATATTAAACGTGCCGGAGCTTACAACGATAAATGGCTTTTGTGCATCACTGAGCATTTTCATCACATTTAACATAGCCGTCCATCTTTCCATGGTAAGTTTATCAGCGCCTAATTCATTCACCACGAACATAAATACTTCATCCGTATCATTGATAACGGTTGTGGTCTGATCAGCGCCAGATGTGTCCTGTAAATAAAAGTCAGTATAATCTTCTTTACCTGCAGCTAATTTACGTGCAACCGCATCACCAACACCAAACATATCAACCTGCAAAGGACCAATTGAGCCCGATTTTCTGTCGGGGAAATAGGTTTGTTTGATGTCTTTATAATCCGGCACATCCCGCCACGCCCATTTCGCGATGACCGTTCCTTTTTTCATTAAGACCAGATTCGGATTTGTGCGCGCAATCGTCAAACACACTTTGTAATCAGCGGTATAAAAAGGGAAGGCCGTTTGCTGTGCATGTCTGAATTTTTCGATTTCTTCACGACTTTCTCCAACCAGTGCAAAGGTTAACAGCCCTTCTTTTTCAGCAGCTTGTTGCACCGCATTTATTTTCTGCCATCCTTCTGCAGAGGTATGGTCGAAACTGGATGCAACCACCATCAACACATAATCCTCATAATTCAATACATCATCGGTGATAAAGGCATTTTTTTCGTCAGAAATAGCGAAGTCAACAATCTTTGGTCTGAAGCCTTTTTTCTTTACTTCAGCATAGCTGGTATCTAAAGTCCAGTTTTCTTTATCGTTGCTGTATTTCGTCAGTTTATCCAGATTTGCTTTTTCTTTTAATTCAGTATTTAAAAACTCAAGTGTCACTTTTTCACCTGTTGATATGTTTTTATACACGTACCGCATTTCCATCACATCAGGCTCAGCATCCGCAGGTATCTCCATTTGTTTTTGAATATTATCTCCAACAGCATAAGGTCGCCAATCCAGAAAAACATCATGCTGCAATACGTGCATATTTACCCAGGCAGCAAAACCTGTAACCGCCAAAAACAAGCCTATACTGAGTGCAGGTGGGTTAACCGGTTTTATGCCCTTCCGCATAAAGAACAAAATGAGAATCAGCACCAGCAACACTAAATCTTTATAGAATGACTGCCAAGGTGTTAACGGAATAAAATCACCAAAACAACCGCAATCTGTTACACTTCCGGTAAGTGCAGAATATCCGGTAAGCCAGGTAAAAAACAAGATAAGTAATAACAGTAACCATCCCACCAAATTGCGCCATAATCCCATTAAAAGCGCAATGCCGAGTGCAACTTCGAGCACTGTAAGAAAAGCGGCCTGCAAATTCACCGATTCCATTAACCAGTGCGCTTCAAACAAGAAGGATGTCCACGACCATCTTTCGGCAAATACGGCATAATATTCTTCCAATTTAATGCCGAAGCCAATAGGGTCATTTGCCTTTACTAAGCCGGAAAAAATAAATAAGCTGCCAACAAAAATTCGGCAGAACCACAAAATCTTATGCTTCATCTTCCTTCAATTTGATTAGTGCAAATACGGAATAATTAATCATATCCATATAATGAGAATCAATGCCTTCAGAAATAAGGGTAATCCCGTCGTTTTCTTCGATTTGTTTTACACGTAATAATTTCATGAGTATTAAATCCGTAAACGAACTCACGCGCATATCTCGCCAGGCTTCACCGTAATCATGATTTTTATCCATCATGAGTTTCTTAACCTTTGCTAAAATCGTATTATATAAATCCAACGATTTTTCAGGCGACAAGTTCATGGGATCTGCATCTGATAACTGCAACTGCACAAGTGCAATGACCGCATAGTTGATAATACCCCTGAATTCATCTTCAATCCCCTCTCCTACCTTATTTACACCCGTTTGCTCGAGTGTTCTGATGCGTTGGGCTTTAATAAAAATCTGATCTGTTAAGGACGTTGGTCGCAGTATCCGCCAGCTTGTTCCATAGTCAGTTATCTTCTTCATGAAGATATTTCTGCACGCTGCCACAACGGCATCATATTGTTCACTTGTTTTTGTCAACGCTGATTGCATTAATTTCGCTTGATTAACGATGGACAAAACTACCTATTTCTATCCTAACCTGACGCTGCGGGCAGGCGGTCGCATTGTGGATTTCCGGACAACAGTTATCATGGGCATCCTCAATGTATCACCGGATTCATTTTTTGATGGCGGCCAATACAATCGCCTGGATGCTGCTCTTCAACAGGCATTACGCATGCAGGCCGAAGGTGCCGACATCCTTGATATTGGTGGCATGAGCACACGCCCCGGAGCAAAAGAGGTGCCAGTTGGGGAAGAGTTAAACCGGGTAATTCCGGTGATAACAGCCATCCATAAGGCAATGCCTGAAATGCTGCTGAGTATTGACACCGTGCATGCAATTGTTGCTCAACAAGCTCTGGAAGCCGGAGCATCCATCATAAACGATGTTTCAGCTGGTGCTTACGAACCTGAGATTCTGCAGGTGGCTGCCAGAAACCAGGCGCCTTATATCCTCATGCACATGCAGGGTAAACCAGACGCCATGCAGAATAACCCCGTTTATACAGATGTAACTGCCGAAGTCATACAATTTTTCATACAAAAAGTGCGCCAATTGCGTGATTTGGGCATCCACGATATCCTCCTGGACCCCGGATTTGGCTTCGGAAAGACGCTGGACCATAATTATAGCCTGCTGCGCGACTGGGAACAGCTGCAAAACATCGGATTGCCCCTTTTGGCGGGTGTTTCACGAAAAAGTATGGTTTGCCGGTTGTTAGATATTCCGCCTCAGGAGGCCCTCAACGGCACCACGGCACTGCATAGTTTGCTGATGTACAAAGGTGTTCAGATGGTAAGGGTGCACGATGTTCGGGAAGCAGTGCAGGTTCGCACCATCATTCAAGCTGCTCAAAAAGGGGCTGTTGTTTGAAAGCCGTGTTGGGTTGATGTAAATTTACCACATGTGGAAGTCAAACTGGTCATGGTTACCTGAAATCACGGTTGTAGGTATAATCGACATTTTGTTGGTTGGCTTTATTCTCTTCCAGATTTACCGCCTGGTGAGAGGCAGCCTTGCCATTCCGATTTTTTTTGGGTTGCTGATGATATACATATTAAGTGTGTTGGCGGATGCGCTCAAGCTGCAATTGATGAGCGAAATAATGGGTGCCTTTATCAATGTGGGTGTCATTGCTGTGCTTATTGTATTTCAACCTGAAATCAGGCGATTTTTATTGTATGTGGGGCGCAGCAGTGATTTCAGAAAAGTCCGTTTCTGGAGAGCGCTCAACCTAAAGAAAATCAGAACAGGTGAATACAATCAAAAGGAGGTTCAGGCCCTCTCGGAGGCTATTTTGGCCTTATCCGCAGCCAAAACCGGCGCTTTGATTGTGATACCACAAACCTCACAACTCCGATTTTACCAAAATACAGGTGTACATATCATGGCTCCCATTTCAAGAGATCTGGTTGAAACCATCTTTTTTAAGGGGAGTCCGCTACATGATGGCGCCCTGATTATTGCCGACCATAAAATAGCCTCTGCAAAATGTGTATTGCCTATTTCCGACAACCCGGATTTACCGGTAAAACTGGGTTTACGGCATAAGAGCGGTGTGGGTATTACAGAGCAAAGTGATGCCACCTGTATAATCGTTTCCGAAGAAAACGGCGATATCAGCTATGCCAGAGAAGGCAGGCTGTATCAGGGTATTGGCAAAGACGAATTGAAGAAATTGCTGAGCAGAGCCTTATTTCACAGCATCAACTGAAGCGGTTTCTACCGTATCTGTCGCAATACCGGCACGCTCTCTGATAGCACGGAAAAGTCCTTCAGGGTCACCCACATATTCGATTTGCAAATCCACGTTTACTCCGTAAGGACCTTCAGCGAATTTATCCTGGATGATGGTGAGATAGGCACGAGCCTTATCATAATCCTTCAAAAAATCTTCAGCTGTGCGGGCGCCCATAGCAACTGCCTGTTCAACTTCGGGAGCATCAGGATATTCAGCAATCAGCCTGTCCGTTACTTCAATGGATTTTTTGTAGGCGGGAACGTGGTTATAAATCATAGCTGCTTTCAGCAAAAACGCCGGGCACAGTGAATCATTCGGATAATCGCGAATAAAGGCCATATAGGATTCTACCAACTCTTCGGCATTTGCCTTTTCTTCAATGGATAACACAGGATGCGCACGCATAATGCTATCCAAAGCTGTTGATTGAGCCTCTATTTGGTTCAGCTGTTTGTCTCTTCCGTTACAACCTGAAAACACCATTACTAGCATTGAACCTATCAGGAAAATATTCCGTTTCAGCATTATTCTTGTATTTTAGTCCGCAAAAATAGTCAATACCTCGCTTTGAAACCGATATTTTTCCTGGTTGCCGTCATGATTTTGTCATCATGCAATAAGTATATGGTGCGATACGCCACGCAAACAGATGTGCAAACGCGTGAAGCGGTAGACATGACGAAGTATTGTAATCTTTCTACCAGTTATATTCCCGATGTGCAGCATCCAAACGCAACGCCTATCCGGTATGTTAGGGTAAACTTCCATATTATGCAGGGCGCTAATGGCGAGGGAAATTTCAATGAGGTAGAAGGACGCCGATTTGTAAAAGAGTTGGTTGAGCAAAGTAATATTCGCTGGGGCAGTAATCAGCAAATGAATTTACCTGTTGGCAATTCAACGCCTGTAATTCCGATTCCGGTGCGTTTAGTGTTGCAAAAAGACCCGATTACCGGCGATGATGCCATTTATTTTCACAGAGACGACACCTTAGGTTTTTGGAACAGAAGCTTAACAAAAGGTCCGGGCTCATTAAGCGACAGAACCGTTATTGATAAATACAGAACCGGTGGCGACAGCATCATTAATATTTTTCTGATGGAACATGTGCCGGATAGCATTAACAGTCCAACTTACGGAGAAGCAAAATTATCCGGAATTTCATTTATTCATTCTGTGAAAATATTTAGCAGTTATTATCAATATACTACAGTTAAATATCGTGACGATGGCACACCGTTTACCCATGATGTATTTTATTTAAGCAAATTATTGAATCACGAACTTGGGCATTGTTTCAATTTGAATCATACCTGGAATTGGGATGATGGCTGCGATGACACACCTAAAAATCCGGGTTGCTGGCGCGAAACGGGTCAATCGCCATGTGAAGGCCCTATCAGCAATAATATGATGGATTACAACTGGAATCAATTAGCAATAACACCGTGTCAATTAGGACGCATGGAACAGTTTTTCTGGAAAGAAACTGGAGGAGCCAGACAATTTGTAATACCCTATTGGTGCGAATATCACCCATTCGATAAAGTAACTGTTTATCGCAATGAAACATTGGAATGGAATGGCGGAAAAGATTTGTGGGGAGATATAGAAATCAGAGAAGGGGCAAGTTTAACCATTCGATGCATTGTATCGTTACCGGCACAGGCAAAGGTTATTGTAAAGCCGGGCGCTAAACTCATCATTGATGGCGGCACTTTAACGAATCGATGTGGTGACAAGTTTGAAGGGATTGAAATTTGGGAAAACAAAAAAACCGGCGAAAAAGGTGAAGTAATCATCAGCAATAATGGCACTATGGAAAACATGGTCAATATTGTTGAAGTTCAACAATAAACTACCATGACATCATATACATCAAACAGTTTCCTGAAATGGGTCTCTCCTACCGGATGTTTACTTGCTTTATTAGGATTTTTTCTCGTGTTTACTGATTTAAATTGCAATGGAAAAACTTTAGATTCCATAACCGGTTTTGAATTAGTAAGAGGCTATAAGCCCGATTTAGATATTGTTGCAGACAAAACGGATGAACAGCCAACCGAAACAGAAAGATTTCGTCCGAACGTATTTGCACTGAATGCAATGATATCGGCGATTTTTGGCATCATATTATTTTTGATGCGAGCCATGCGCAAACAATATTTGACGCAGTCACTCATTACCGGAATAGGATTTATCAGTCAGGCGGCTTTGATGATTAACTTAAAAAGTGGACTCAAAAATGCCGCTTCAGAAAATGATAGCATTTTGAATACCAATTTCGAACTCACTTTTGATATGCAAGCCGGTTATTGGATTGTGCTTGTTTTATTGGGTTTGGCGACGATGGCGAATATTCTTTTGTTATTGAACGAACGTAATAAGCCAAAGCCGGAAGAAATATTTATTGAATACGACCAATAAAAAAAGCGGGGCACCACACCCCGCCTTATTGACCAAACCTATACAGAAGTATTTATTGCACTGACAGGCTGACTTACGCATTAAAATGCCTGTCTTGTATGCGGTAAATTTTAAAATCCTTTTCTTAATACAATACCTACAGAGAAAGGATGTAACTCAGGACCTTTATTTGTTTCAAACATTGGGTTGAGATCATAACTGGCATAGAGGTTAAAGTCGCCATAGCCAATAATATAATTCACTTCGTGTCTGATTGGTGACAGGTTGAAGTCATCCTTTTCGATTTCTTTTTCACCGTCGTATTTGTATTTAGTTTTACCGCGTAACATGAAACCGGGGCTGTAACCAAATTGCATACGGAAGCTGTTTTCAGTATCCCATGGTTTAGTTTCAAAGCCGATTAAAAGCGGTGCTGCAACGTGCATGGTATTGAATTTATTCTTCTCGAAATCAATAGTTTCTTCATTTACAATTACCAGCATGTTGGTATCAGGCATAATTCTGAAATTATCATCGTAACGGAAATGATGCCATTCAAGACTCAGGCCGTAGTTGAAGTTAAGATAGCCTTTTGCAATATTCACACGTGAGCGGAACACATGCAGATTCACATCAAAACTGCCCCAGAATTGTTGTTCTTCGAGTTGTTCGTAAGGTGCTGGCACATCATATTCATTGTTTTCATTCAGATACATATTATATCCCATATCAAACAACCACCAATAGGTTTCAAACGGATCAACATAACGGTCGTCAACTTCTTCAGTAATGCGATCGATGTCAATATCTACTGATTCGGCATCCTCACCTGTTTCTTTAACAATCAGCCTCCAATTACCTACGGTAAGAGCAGTTGAATCTCCGGGAATAGTATCCGGATAAAACATGTCTGCATTCATATCGGCCAGTTCTTCTTCCAGATCATCCAGCTCATCCATTAATTCTTCATACTCTTCAGAATTTGGATCTAAATTAGAAGTACGCATATTCAGCTGATCAATTTCTTCCTGCAGTTCATCTATTTCTTCCTCTAATCCTTCAGTATCTCCGGCAATCATTACGCCATTGCGACGCACACCGTAATCATCAATGATATACACATCGCCACCAGCAGTTGTAATGGTAACTGATTCTTCCTCGATATGCACAGTTGCTTCGGGAGCATTAGGCGCATCAACGGGAGCCGGAGGTGGAGGTGGTGGAGGGGTTGGAACCTGGGCATGCATCCACATCGGGATACCTAAAACGGCGGCAATTAATAAAATCCTTTTCATAATGTTTGTATTTAATGCGTTATGTTATGTAATTAATTTGCTTGTCTGCTGTAATAAGAAACACCGGGCACTTTAAATGAGCGTTCTTTAACACCTTCCTGCGCACTGGCTTTCCTTTTAAATGGATTCAGCTCAGTATCTTTCACTTCGGATATTACACCCTCCACTTCATTGCCGATAGCTTGCGCATCTAACCACCAGTCAACAACCGTTTTATTATCATTCAAAGAAATCACTGTGCTGTTTTGATAAACGGTATTGCTCGCAAATTGCACATCCTGTGTTTCAACTTCAGAAATGTTTATCATATCGCGTATGTCGGCTTCTGATGTAAAATGGAAACCACTTGATTGTGCAAATTGAATCTCCTGAATTGGGTTTATTTCAGGGTTATGTTGTTGATTTTCTTTTTGACGATCTTCTGCGAATTGCACACCGTTTTTATCTCCCAAAGGTTGAACCGATTTTAATTTTTTCACCGGAATAACCTGTTTGTCCTGTGCTATAGGAGTTACTGTTTTATTTGGCAATTGAATCGAAGGGCGCTGATAAGCATAAGGCTGAATAGCGTTGTTGTTGTTGTTGCCGTTAAACATGCGAATACCGATAAACAAAGTGCACACGGCGGCAGCTGCTGCTGCATAGCGCTTCCAACTGCCCATAGCGATAATTTTACCACCACCTACAGGTTGTTTCAGCGCCTCTTTATTTGGGTAATATACGCTGGTATCTACCGGGAGTTTGGTCATACTGAATGCATCCAGTTCTTTCTGCAATTCAGGATGAAAAACCAGAAACTCCTGCAATTCCCTTTGTTGATCAGCCGAGAGATTACCCTCGATGTAATCAACCATCCATGCTTCGTAGTTATCCAAATTTATTTTCATATCAAGTGATATATACTGACTAAATATTCTTTCATTGTTTGACGAGCCCTGAAAATATACACCTTAACCTGACTCTCGCTCAGCGACAACAATTCGCCGATTTCTTCATAACTGTAACCTTCATAGTCGCGCAACAGGATGCAATTTTTCTGCACTTCCGGCAGTCTGCTTAAAGCCTTGTCAATCATCTCCTTCACATCTACCTGGGCTTCTGCAGTGCCACCTTTTGCCGATTCATCTATCTCTTCCACGTAATCCATGCGCTTATGTTTGCGCACATGGTCTATCATGTTGTGATAAGCTGTGCTGAACAGGTAACTTTTCGCCTTGTCAAACTGAACGTTTTCGTGGTTCTTCCACAAAATCTCGAAAGCATTCTGAACAACGTCCCGGGCGTCATCATCATGATTCAGGCTCTTGCGTATGAACCGGTAGACACCATCAGCCCACAGATCAACTGTTTTGTTATATTCCTGAGGTGTCATCCGGCTATAAGGCGAACTGGGTTAAAGAAAAGTTACAGGAGATTCAAACTTTTTTTTGAAATGGCATCCAATATCATCATTTGGCCACCAAAACTGCCGTAAATTTACATAAACAAGCCACTATCATGCGTATCTTATTTCCTACTAACCTGAGCGAGCAATCGGCTGAAACCTTTGATTTTGCTGTGCATTTGGCCAAAAAGCTCCATGCTGAATTGTCGTTATTGCATGTATACCCGGTTCCGATGACCCTGCCGGCTATGGATGAAAGCAGAACAGCGGATTTGGCTGATGAGATGCTGCAAAACGCCCAGATAGCCAACGAAGAACGTCTGGAAGCCTTTAAAAACCAGCTGGTAGAGCGCTATCAAGGCACCTACCCGGACATAAGTGCAACAGAATGTCATCTCCGCATGGGATTTGTGGGCGAGGAAGTGGCGCGACATGCCGAGGAAATTCAGGCTGATTTTGTGATGATTACCGCCCGGCGTTCCAGTGGTTTGAAGCGCTTCCTGGGCGGAAGTGATGTTTCCAGTATTATTCGCAAATGTGAATGTCCCGTAATTACCATTCCGGAACAGTATCATTTCCATAATATGGATAAAATAGCCTACGCTACAGATTTGACCTTCTCCGATAATGAAGTAATTGCCCGTTTACTTTTATTGGGCGATAAACTCGGTGCCATGATCAAATGCTTCCATGTGCACGATAGCAATCTTGATGTTGAAAATGCCATTATAAAAGATTTTATCGAACAATACCGCGATGAGGCCAACCGCAGAGCAATCACTTTTGACCTCGTAGATAATATTAATATTCACGATGGCATTGACTATTATGTAAAAAACAACAATATAGACTTGCTGGTTGTTTTAAAACAAAAAAAATACTGGCTGGATATTTTTGAAGGCAGCATCACCAAACAACTGGTGTTTCAGGAAAAAATTCCGATGCTGATTTATCATGAATAAATAAGCCTGAGCATAAGCACGACAGTCACGCTGATTACAACCTGTGTCCAATTATTTTTCGGCATCGTAAACAACCTCTCCGCCAACTACGGTTTTTAAAACCTTCACGGTCAATAATTCCGGTTCAGGGATGGCGAGAATATCTTTGTCTAAAATCACAAAGTCGGCATATTTATTTGCTTCCAGACTGCCTTTAACAGATTCCTCAAAACTACCGTAAGCTGCCCAAATGGTCATGGCTTTTAATGCATCTGTGCGCAGTACTGCCTGGTCTTTTTGAAAGCCTTTGTCAGGATAATTCTTTCGGTCTTTACGGGCTACAGCGGCGTAAAATCCATATAAGGGGTCAATATTTTCTACAGGAAAATCGCTGCCGCCGATATACATGCCATTTTGCTTCATCAAATCTTTATAAGCATATGCATTTTTTATTCTTTCAGGTCCTAAACGGTCAATTGCCCAATACATATCACTTGTAGCATGTACCGGTTGCACAGAAGGCAGAATATCATATTGACCGAATTTAGGCAAATCACTTTTATCAACGACCTGACAATGCTCGATTCGCCAGCGCAAATCATTTTGTCCTTGCAGGATGGAAGCATAGGTGTTTAAGGTAAATCGGTTAGCCGAATCGCCAATTGCATGTGTACATAATTGAAATCCCATATTGTAAACACGCTGCGCCATAAATTGAAAACTGTCGGGTGTGAAATAATAAATACCTGTATTTTCCGGATCATCACTGTAGGGTTTTAATAACCCTGCTCCCCTGCTGCCCAAAGCCCCATCACAATAAAATTTAAAGGATTGCACTTTTAAATGTGCCGTTTGGATTTGTCCGTTTTCCAACAGATAATTAAATGTTTTGGTGTCGGGTGTTGCCATTGCATACACGCGCATTTTTAATTTATTCGCTTCATCAGTGGCTTTTATCGCTAGTAATTCATATAATTCCAATCCGGCATCCTGTACGCTTGTAAGGCCTACGGCAAAACAATCCTGTTGTGCGCGTAGTAATGCGGTTGTTAAAAAAGTTTTGGATTTGGTTGGCATTTTTTTCTTGGCCAATTCCATGGCATTATCCAATAAAATACCGGTGCACTTACCCATTTTCACCTCTACAATCCCACCTGCTACTTGCGACTGCTCATTTATTTCAAGCAGTTGCATTGCACGTCCATTTATTAAGGCAGCATGACCATCAACGCGTTCTATGTATACCGGTGTTTCAGGAAATACTTTATCCAATGCCTCACGTGAGGGAAATTCTTTTATTTCCCAATCATTCTGATCCCAACCTCTGCCTATTACCCATCCACCTGTTTTAGCGATATCGTGTTTTTTTAATCGTTCAATTACATCGTAATAAGAGGTGGTATTTGTAAGATCTGTATAATTTAAATCAACACCATAATGCAAAAAATGACAATGCCCGTCGATAAATCCGGGGTAAACCGGTTTACCTTCCAAATCAGAAACATTTAATGACCAATAATGTGCCAGTATAGAATCTGTTTTACCAATCTCCATGATGTACCCATCATCAATCGCCATAGCCTGAGCCATACTAAAGGCAGAATCAACCGTATAAATGCGTGCGTTTATAATAATCCAGTCGCACTCAAGTCTTTCATCAGGTGCGTTGGCAAATAAGAGCGCAAATAAGAATGGCATCATAGTGCTATTTTTTGAATGGGTTCTTCAGTTCCGTTACAGTGTTCTACAAATTGAAAATACGCCTGTGCAACTTGTTCAACAGGTATCAGTTTTCCGGTGGCATGTAATTCAATGAATTTTTCTTTACGTGGAAATTGCGTTTCATCAGCCTGTCTGATCACGGCCTGCATTTCTGTATCCATAATGCCCGGGGCTATGGCATATGTATAAAAAGGATTAGCCACACCAGCCATCTCTGCACGCAAACATTTGGTGAGCATATCCATGGCCGCTTTTGTTGCACAATATATACTCCATCCAGCATACGCATTTTGTGCTGCGCCGGAAGTGATATTGATGATAACTTTTTTCGCCTCAACCTGATGATAGGCGCGAATAAATGCATTCGATAATGCATGCACTGCCAATATATTGGTATGATAGGCAGATGTCATTTGATCAAAATCGATATTTCCGGTAAAGGCGATTTGTCCGAGTGTACCGGCATTGTTTACCAGCACTATTTGCTCACAGGTAATATCCTTATCAAATTGAAAAGATTCCAGAGTTGCTAGATCTGATAAATCAGTATCTCGATGCACGTACCGTTCATGAAAAACAGATTGATGGCGTGCATAACCATACACCAGCGTATCCTCCTGCCCTAACACATATTCTGCGAGCGCCTTTCCCAATCCACGTGAGGCTCCGGTAATATGCCAGCAAGCGCGCATTACAATCTTGTTTTTTGCATGAGCAGATGATCAGTTAGCACGAGTGCGGCCATCGCCTCAACAATTGGTACTGCGCGGGGCAACACACAAGGGTCATGGCGACCTTTTCCTTCTACGATGGCTGCACTACCATCGGCATGTACACTTGGTTGTGGACGTAAAATAGTGGCAACCGGTTTGAAACCGACTTTCCAGAAAATATCCATCCCATTACTGATTCCACCCTGTATGCCACCACTGTTATTGGTGGTTGTAATTATCCTGTTTTCTTCCTGACTAAAAATATCATTATGCTCGCTGCCCAACATCCTTGTGCCTGCAAAACCACTGCCATATTCAAATGCTTTTGCAGCATTGATGCTGAGCATGACCTTGCCTAAATCCGCGTGGAGTTTATCAAAAACAGGTTCACCTAATCCGGCAGGAACACCCTGGGCTACGCCGCAAATGATACCACCAATTGTATCCCCTTTTTTCTTCACTTCCTGTACCAGTGCAATCATTTTTTCAGCGGTTTCCGGGTCTGGACAACGCATGATATTTTCTTCTGTTTGAGACAGGTCGAG
>JAKQVC010000024.1 GCA_029571985.1 Bacteroidota bacterium
GAGAAAAATTCACCTGCGGATTGAATGTTCCAATTAATACGATCAGATTTAAAAAAACCTCCATCTGTGTATTTTTTTATGTAATCTGAAATTTCCATATCAAAGTTTTATTTCATTAATACCGTCAAAATTTGAAACATATCGCGTGTCGCCCGGCAGAATTTCGTTTTTCTTCTTCCCGTTATGTATTTGGATATAAACCTTATTTGATTGCATCGTTAGGCTATTCGTTAATGTCTGCTTCCAATCCAATGTTTTTGCCTTTGAATTCTTTTTGTGTTTCCAACCTGCTTCTGTTGACCAAAAATTAATGCAAGCCTTTTCGATGGTTAATTTTATATCAACTCCGGGGTTCAACCTTTCCTGTAATTGAATCCAATCGGAATCATTTATAATCTCAGCATAAGCAACCCGGAGATCATTTTTATACGTTTCATAATCGTTTCTCCATGAAATTTCTGGTTTTTCCCCCACACCCCCTTTTCCATTTAAGTCATTGTCATTGTCATTGCCATAGCCATAAGAGTTAGGCAACTCTTTACTAAGTGTTAGGATACCGTTATCCAACTCTTCAATTAAGTTAAATTCCTTTAATCTTGAAATAGCTGATTTTTGGGCCTTTGCGCTTGAATTTGGGAAATTTGGATATTGAAAATAGATAAATTTCGGGATGAACCGATACCGTTCACGAACAGTTAGGCAACGGTTATCCAACTGTTTAAATGCTTCGTCAATTTTTTCAATTCCAGTCTGCACACGGCATAATTTTTCGTTGAAATCTATTATCCCGGCATGGTCACATTTCGTAATTAGGTACAACCAAAGTAATTTTGCATCCTTCGATAATCCCATAAACCAGGAATCATCAAAAAGTCCAGTGTCTATGAATCTCTTTGCCATGTTGTTTTAGTTAAGAGTTTAAAAAATAAAAGGCGGTCACTGCTACCAATCTTCAACTCAGGAAGGGCCGGACTTTCACCTGGATACCGCCAATATTCTAATTCGGTCGGCGTTGGTGTGAATTGTTTGCGTCTCATTGTCGTGCGATTTAAGTAAAAAAAGGGGCGGTCCTTGCACGACTCAGAGAATAGGCATTCAGTGAAGACTTCCGGGCTTTCACCGGTTGCCCGCCCCCTGTATTTTTGAATGTCGTAAATGTACTCATTTTACCTATTCCTTTCGTGCACTCTAAAGATATAAACTTATTTCCGAATTACGCAACCCATACGCGCATTATTTTCGGCTTTATTTCGTAAGCCGGTCCATCTCCTCCATCGTGTCTATAACCCTCTGCGCCTTGGCCCTGAACGCCTTATCCGTAGACATCAGGTTGCGCACGGTACGCACGGCGTGGATGGCAGTTGCGTGGTCGCGGTCGTACGGCTGCCCTGCCGCGGCGTAGCTGGACCGCTCCCGTGTCACACGCAGGTACATGGCCATCTGGCGGGCTTCTACCACCTGTCGCTCCCTGGTGCGTGTGTACAGTTGTTCGCGGTCTATGCCCCACTCCTGGGCACACATGGCGTCGATACCGGCGATGCCTGGGATGGCGTATGGGTTCATTCCGTCGGTGTTTTTACCTTCTTATACAGCGCCAGCGTAGTATCTTCGCAGCGGTATTGGTATGCGGGGCTGTCTGCGCGCGCTTCACGCAGGCGGCGCAGAATAGTGCCGTCCATCAGGATGGGGCGGTTGCATCGCACTTTAACGGCCATGCAGAAGAATGGGGCGTAAAAGTTTTCGGGCTGCTCGTCGAAGACTTGCTCGACGGCGCGGCGGACGGTGACGGGTGATTTCTGTCGTGTCATAACAGGTGCTCTAATATTTCAAATGTAAACTTTGACTTTTCCTCAGGAGTTAATTTTTTAAATGCAGCAATAGCATTATTCAAATTATCTTCTTTTGCAATATCATGGTAGTGTCTCATTATTACATTGGTGTCTATTTCATCCATGAAGTTTACGTCTTCATATCTCCAATAAACAGTATGTCCATTATCAGAATATTGACGTTTAGAGAATGTTTCTTTATTAAACTTTACTGTAAATATTTTGTTTTTGAATCTACCTTCTGTTAAAATCCAACTAATTCAACATTTCCGCCGTTTTCAACAATTTTCATATACCTATCAAATTGTTTTGATGGCAATCCTGAACCTAAGTCCTTATTATCAAATTCATCAGGGGGCATTTCGGCCGGGTTATATTTATAATATGGTCTCGTACCTTTAGCGATCCGTTCTGTCAGTTTTTCAATCACGTCAGGGCGCAAATCCCTGCGGTTAAATTGCTCAAGTTGATCAATGCTAATCGTTTTGTATTCCATATAAATCAAATTTTAGTGTTATCAATCTCCTCATAAACCA
>JAKQVC010000028.1 GCA_029571985.1 Bacteroidota bacterium
ACGCCACGGCGCAACAGCAGTCAAACGTCAGCAATTCGGACATATCAGAATACCACCTGCCTACCGATAGTCGTTTAAAACGCCTGTATTGACGTCGTTTTTCTGTGACCAGGCATACAACCGTTATAACAGTCATATAACTGCCACAATTCAAAAACGTACAATAATGTAATTAATATACGTTATTTCTGGCAGCGTCACGTAACAGACTGAATAACAGATTAATATTTGATGTTTACAGGATTGCTTATTTAGACACAATCTAAATAACGCACAATAATTAATTATTTGGTATGTTATTATACTTTATTTCTTCACTATTGCTTAAATTTGAACTATCAAAAACCTACGACAATGACCGCAACAGAAAAAAAAGAACGGACAGGCAAGCAGATTGAAGTTCTGCCACGTGGCACAATCAGCAAAAAAACTGACAGCGGCAATGAATTTGAATTAGACCTGCGTGCGAACGGTGAATTTAGCTACTCTAAACTTGTATCTACTCGGCATCCATTAGTGCCGAATGCAGTTGTAAAGCCAAAAGAGGTATTAAAACCGTCAAAGAAACGCAGCGTAAAAGGTACGTCTGATTATTTGGATTATGACCTGGCAATGCGAATTGCGAATGACATACTTTGGCACGGCAGGCAGCCGCAGGTTGGTTTTTATGTGATATTCAGTATTAATACAGGTCTGCGTGTTGGCGACGTGCTGAAGCTGACGCACGCTGATATGGCAGGCAAACAGGTTGGTGACTATATAATAATCAAAGAACAGAAAACAGGCAAACCACGTCGCATAGATTTTAATGCTAATATCATTGACGCATATACATATTTACTGAAGCGTAGCCGCCGCAATCCGACAGGCTACATATTTAAATCACAGAAAAATCACGTATTCGCAACGGTGACCATTAACCGCACGCTGAAACGCATATTCAAAGGTTGTGCGCCTGTCATCAGCTCGCACAGCTTGCGTAAAACATTCGGACGTCGTGTATATGAGATGAACGGCAGGTCAGAACATTCGCTGGTGCTGCTGTCTGATATATTCGGTCATTCTAATCTGGCTATCACCAGGCGTTACCTGGGATTGCGTAAGGAAGAAATAAGCAACGTTTATCTGAATTTATAATGATAAACCAGCTGACAGAAATAACACTGCCTGTCGTTAAAATAGGACGTCCGACTGCTGAAAGTAAGGCATTATACCAGCGGCAGTTAGACCAGTTCTGTGAACATCTGATAA
>JAKQVC010000033.1 GCA_029571985.1 Bacteroidota bacterium
TCCGGAAATACCGGAATGGGACTTGCTATTGCGGCTATTCTTAAAGGGTATAAATGTATTTTCACCACTACCGATAAACAGAGTATTGAAAAAGTAAATGCACTCAAAGCATTTGGTGCGGATGTGATTGTTTGTCCCACAGATGTGGATCCGGAAGATCCGCGCAGTTATTATAGTGTTTCTTCGCGATTGGTGCGTGAAGTGCCCAATGCGTGGAAACCGAATCAATATGATAATCCTTCCAATGCTACTGCGCATTATTTGAGCACGGGTCCTGAAATTTGGGAGCAGACAGAAGGAAAGATTACGCATTTTGTTGCCGGTGTTGGTACCGGTGGAACAATTTGCGGAACCGGTAAATTTCTGAAAGAAAAAAATCCGGGTATCAAAGTATTTGGTATTGATACTTATGGCTCTGTTTTTAAAAAATATAAAGAGACCGGTATATTCGATAAGAATGAAATCTATCCATATGTAACCGAAGGTATTGGTGAAGATTTTTTACCGGAGAATGTGGATTTTTCGATTATTGATGCATTCGAAAAAGTAACGGATAAAGATGCGGCTATCATGACCGCGCGCATTACACGAGAAGAAGGGATATTTGTCGGAAACAGCAGTGGTGCTGCTTTGCAGGGATTGGTGCAATTAAATCAGCATTTTAAAAAGGGCGATGTAGTTGTGGTGATATTTGTTGATCATGGCACGCGTTATTTAGGCAAGATGTTTAATCCTGCGTGGATGATGAAAATGGGGTATATCGATAAATCGGGACTCACTGCACGCGAATTAATTTCCGGTAATCAGGCAGGCACTTTGATTTCTGTTGATATTCATACTACGGTTGCACAAGCACTGCAGATTATGATGGAAAATGATTTTTCGCAGTTGCCGGTAACCGATGGTGGCCGAATGGTGGGCGCCATTAATGAGCATACTTTGTATCAACAAATTACACATGATTCTGAAATGCGTTCGAAGAAAGTGGGTGAAGTAATGGGGCATGCTTTTCCGTTTGTCGACATTTCGGCACCGGTTGATGCGTTAGCTCAGATGATTAATCCTGAAAACGCCGCTTTACTGGTGCGCGATTTCAAGGTGGATAAAACATATATCATTACGCGCTACGATATTATGCAGGCTTTAATGCGATGATGATTACCGACCCGGAACACTGGATGCGGGAGCGTAACTATGTGGCTCCAAAGCGGATTATTTCTCTTGTACCTTCTCAAACTGAACTCATCTGCGATTTAGGTGCGGCAGATGCGCTTGTTGGCGTAACGAAATTCTGTGTGCATCCACCCGACATCAGAAAAAAAGCAGGTGTAATTGGCGGCACCAAAAATCTGCGCATGGAGGTGATGCGCAAACTTGCGCCCGACCTGATTATTGCCAACCTCGAAGAAAATGTAAAAGAACAGGTGGAAGCATTGGCCGAAGATTTTCCGGTTTGGGTTTCGGATGTACGGGATGTTGACGGCGCCCTTGAAATGATCAGGTGTGTTGGAATACTACTGGGAAGCCCATTAGGTACTGCCGGGTTAATTGCCGACATCACAGCGGCTTTCGACAGGTTGGAGCTGCTCGTTCGGGATTCAAAAGACATTTCCACCCTCTATTGCATTTGGAAAAGCCCCTGGATGAGTGTGGGAGCCGATACATTTATCCATGATGTAATGCAGAGAGCCGGGTTGCAGAATGTGTGCGGCGACAGGCTGCGATACCCGGAGTTGAGTGAAGCAGATATCCGGAGATTGCGGCCAGAGCTTATCCTGTTAAGTTCGGAACCTTACCCATTTACCGGAAAACTGGTGTCGGAAATGGCGGAAATTGCCCCTTGGGCGAATATACAACTCGTTGACGGTGAATACTTTAGCTGGTATGGGAGTAGGTTAAAGGGAGCGGTAAACTACCTGCATAATTTCCGGAAATCGCTGTTATAAACTCCATTTTTTACTTTCAAAAGCGGCTGAGTTTACGTATCTTTGCGGCCTCAAAAGCCAGCCACTTTTATGGTTACCAACGATGTAAAGCTGTTCAGCGGCACAACCAGCCGATACTTAGGTGAAAAGGTTGCCGATTATTACGGACAGCCGCTTGGGAAAATGGCCATCGACAAGTTCAGCGACGGCGAGTTTCAGCCCAATATTCTGGAGAGTGTGCGCGGCAGCTATGTGTTTTTCATTCAAAGCACCATGTTTCCGTCAGATAACCTGATGGAGTTGTTGCTGATGATTGATGCGGCAAAACGTGCTTCAGCTTCTTATATCACGGCGGTAATTCCTTATTTTGGTTTAGCCCGTCAGGACAGAAAAGACAAGCCTCGTGTTTCCATCGGTTCTAAATTGGTTGCCGAGCTGTTAACTGCAGCTGGTGCAAACCGGATTGTGACGATGGATTTACATGCCGACCAGATTCAGGGTTTCTTTGATATTCCGGTTGATCACCTCAGTTCAACGGCAATATATGTGCCTTACATTGAAGAAAATCTGGATTTAACGAATGTGATTTTTGCTTCGCCGGATGTGGGTAGTACGAAACGTAATCGCCGGTATGCGGTGCATTTTAATACCGAATTGGTGATTTGTGATAAGTATCGCAAAAAAGCCAATGAAATTGCAGAAATGACTGTAATCGGTGATGTTACCGGTAAGGATGTAATCATGATTGATGATATCGTGGATACCGGAAATACTTTGGCCAATGCCGCCAATCTGATGAAGCAGAAGGGTGCAAAAACGGTGCGCGCTTTTTGTACGCATCCGGTATTAAGTGGTAAGGCGTATGAAACTATTGAAAATTCAGCACTGGAAGAAATCGTGGTTACCGATACGATTCCGCTGAAACGTGAGTCATCCAAAATTCGCGTTTTATCTTCCGCAAAATTATTTGCGCGTGCCATTCGGAATACGCATGAGCACCGCAGTATCAGTTCGCTTTTTATTAACAATTAAACATAAAAACCAATCACAATGCAAACATTTCAATTAGAAGGCAAGGAGAGAGCTCAGGTTGGTCGTCGTTCTGCTATGGACGCACGTTCTGCTGAGATGATTCCTTGTGTTCTCTATGGTGATGGCGAAAACATCCATTTCGAAGTAGCCAAGTCTGCGGTTAAAGGGCTTGTTTATACGCCAAATGTGTACAAGGTACACATTACCATCAACGGTGCAACACATGAGTGTTTAATGCGCGAAATCCAGTTTCACAAAGTAACGGATGAAGTGCTGCACATTGATTTCTTTAAATTAAACGCAGCGAAAAAAGTTACTTGCGTTGTTCCGGTAAAAGCATTTGGACAATCAGTTGGTGTTCGCGCCGGTGGTAAATTAGTTACCCGATTGAAGAAGCTGACCATCAGAGCATTGCCGGCTAATTTGATCGACAAAATTGAAATTGATATCACCAATCTGGAAGTAAACAAAACAATCCGTGTAGGTGATGTATCCATTCCGAATGTAGAAATTTTAGGTTCTAAAAGCATTCCGATTTTAACAGTAGAAATTCCGCGCGCTATGCGTTCTGCAGAAGCTGCTGCTGATAAGAAAGGTGCTGAGCCTGCTAAGGCTGAGGCTAAAAGCTAATATTCTTTACTTAACTTACGAAGCAATTTCTACCCCGGTGTATGAAATTGCTTCGTTTTTTTTTAAGTGAGCTGTATCCGTTTTGTATGAAGTATTTAATTGTTGGTTTAGGAAATATTGGTTCTGAATATGCGCATACGCGACATAATATCGGCTTTGATATTGTGGATGCCCTCGCTGCACAAAAAGATATCACCTTCCAGTCAGGTCGCTATGCCGATACAGCAGAAATGAAAGTTAAAGGCAAAACACTGCTTCTCATAAAGCCCACTACCTACATGAATTTAAGTGGCAAAGCAGTGCGGTATTGGATGGAAAAAGAAAATATTCCGCCGGAACGCGTATTGGTTATTACAGACGACCTGAATTTACCTACCGGCAAATTGCGTATTCGTAAGAAGGGAAGTGACGGTGGACATAACGGTTTAAAAAACATCACGGAAATATTAGGCTTTGACGTTTATGCCCGCATGCGCTTTGGCGTAGGCAATAACTTTGCGCAGGGCACACAGGTTCAATTTGTACTTGGGAAATGGCAGGCGGAGGAATTATCGCTTGTGCAGGAAAGCATTGAAAAGGCAACACAAGCTACACTCTCTTTTGTGTTGGAAGGCATCGACCGTGCGATGAATCAATACAATTAAGGAAACAACGCCTGGCACACAGGCATCATCACTCTTCTTCTACCTGATTGGAAGCAGGCTGTTCAATAAATTGCATCGGGTTTGTATCGGCAAATTCTCGCATAAAAAACCGGATAATTGTATTATTAAACAGTTGTGGCGACTCTTGCAGTACCGCATGAGATGAGCCCGGAAAAATGGCCAATTGCGATTGTGCAAGTGCCTGGAATATGGCCAGTGTATGTTCCATTTTAACCAGGTCGTGATCGCCGCTAATCACTAAAACAGGAATCTGAATATCCTTCAAATCTTCGGGCGCCATATCAGGATGATACAGCACCAGATGCAATAAATCCTTTGTTGTTTCGAAGCTTTTTTTGCCGGCTTTCAGACTATCTTCTGCCTGACGCAATTGCACATGGGCATAGTCAATAAATTCGGGCATCAGGGCCGTAGAGTCCGGTTGTAAGTTAACACCTGAAATGGCGAGTTTCGACACTGTTCCCGGGTAATCTTTTGCCAAAATCAAACCAATAATTCCCCCATCACTCCAACCCAGCACAAATACACTGTCTAACTGCAAATGCTGCAACAACAGGTAATAATCCTCAGCCATGAGTTCATAGGTCAGGCTATCCGATTGATTGCCCGTATTTCCCTGCGCCCGACTGTCAGGCACGATAACTTTAAATTTCCGGGAAAGGGTTTGCAGTTGAGCATCAAAATCATGGCCGGAGCCGCCGTTTCCATGTATAAGCAGGAGTGGTTTCCCGTTTCCGTATTGCTCATAATACATGTTGATGCCATTAATAACCACATAAGTACCAGCCGTATGCTCAAAGGGTTTCTGTGCATTCATTCCGGTGTTTCCGGGCTTAACTGTTCCTAATTGGCGTTGTGCCGCAACCGGTAACACACTGATCACCACAAAAAGACTCAGAATCCATTGACGCATATGCTCACTTTTGCCCCAAAGATAGCGAAAATAGCAGGCCATCTGTCGATATGAGACGGCTTATGTTTCGTAATTTTGCAGCCGTTATGAAGATTTTTTGCATCGGCAGAAATTATGGTGAACATGCCCGTGAATTACAAAATGAAATTCCCGAGGCACCGGTTGTATTTATGAAGCCCCCGACAGCCCTGCTCAAAGGCAATGATTTTTATATGCCGGAGTTTTCCAACGACATGCATTACGAATGCGAATTGGTATTCCGCATCGGGAAAAACGGCAAACATGTTGACCCAATTTTTGCTGAAAAATATATAGATGCCGTTTCTTTAGGAATTGATTTTACGGCGCGGGATATTCAGGCAGAACAGAAGAAAAAGGGCTTACCCTGGGAAATTGCCAAAGCTTTTGACCAAAGTGCTGTAATAGGACCATGGTTGCCTACAGCGCAATTCAACACCTACCCGAATCTGCATTTTACCATGCATAAAAATGGTGCGCTGGTTCAAGATGGTCATGCGCAGGATATGCTTTTTTCACCGGCCACATTAATTGCTTATATCAGCACCTATTTCACCCTGCAACAAGGTGATATATTATTTACAGGAACACCAGCGGGTGTTGGTCAGGTGCAGATTGGCGACAGGTTGGAAGGATTTTTAGAAGACCAAAAGATGTTTAACATCCACATTAAATAACCGTATCCAATACAGGCAATTATGCAGCAGCAGGCAATAGTAGATATGATTGATCGCAGTATCCTGACGGATGCTTATCGCAAGATGTTCACCAGTAAGGTGATGAGCGATATATTTAATGAAAATAAACAGATATGTGTTTTTGTGCATGCCAATTCACGCGGACATGAAGCGATTCAGTTAGCGATGGGTATGCAATTAAAAAAATGCGATTGGGCCAGTTTATATTATCGCGATGATAGTATGTTGATGGGCATGGGTTGGGAACCATCACAAATTATGTTGCAGTTGATGGCCAAACGCGATGACCCTTTTAGTGGTGGCAGGAATTATTATTGTCACCCGAGTTATAAAGGCAGCGATTATCCCCAAATGATACATCAGTCATCTGCAACCGGTATGCAAGCGATTCCGACTACCGGTATTGCACAGGGAATACAGTATTTAGAACAACAGGGATTATTGG
>JAKQVC010000034.1 GCA_029571985.1 Bacteroidota bacterium
GAGTGGCACGTTCACTTGTTGGAAATTGTATGCTTGTTGTTGATAGTATCCGTCAATGCCACCAGTCAACTGCCCATTGCCAACCTGCAAATGAAAAGCGTATTGCAGATGGATTTCATCAGTAGTGAGTTTGCCAAAAGCATCTCTGGCAATCCATACACCAGCGCTGTGTTGCTTAAATCGGTAAGCACCGGATAAGGCTGAAAGGGTAGGTGCACCATCAATGCCAACCCACTGCACATTATATAAAAGTCCTGCGGAAATGCCTTCTGAAATGCCCTGAAGAGCAGGGTTGATGAGGGCAGGCATGACATCTTGCTGAATAGGTAATCCGGTTTGTGCCTGTGTATAGGTCAAACCAATCAGACAATAAATACTGCAAATTAATTTTCTCATCTGACAATAGTTACCGTGCCGCTTACCTGCTGTTTTTCCTGTTGATCGGTATAATGTAAAACATATACATAAGTGCCTTGCTCTAATGGTTTATTATCAGTTGCATTGGTGCCATCCCAGTTTTGATCATAACCACTTGCTTTATAAACCTGAGCGCCCCATCGATTAAATACGGTTAATTCGTTATCCGGAAAATCAAAAAGGCACATAATTTCCCATTTATCATTTATGCCATCGCCATTAGGTGTAAATACATCAGCAGGAGCAGGTCTGGCACAGGAAGTTTGTGCCTGCAATCCGGCCTGAATGCTGCAACATATCGCTACCAGAACGAAATACTTTTGTATCATATCAATTAGCTGTTTTTAATATCACTACTGGTCTGAATCCGATAAATGGTGAGCCATGTGTAATGCCGTTATATGGGTCTGCACCATGAATGCGGAGTGCAGGTTCAAGACTTTCCCAACTACCGCCTTTATGTTTTCCGGGTTCAGATAACATTTCGGCTGCATTTCCGCTCATATTAAACATACCATATGGATTTGTATCGAAAGATAAAACCGGTGATAAGGTATAATCGCACACTGTTCCTTTTTTTGCATTGCATTTATAATAGCCTTTGCGGTCAACATAACCACCTTTCCCCCAACCATAAACAGCTGAGGTATCGCCACCCTGAGCAGCTAATTTCCATTCGACAGAATCCGGCAGGCGCACTTCAACTGCATAACCTGCTTCAGTATATTTTTCCGTAAGCCATTTGCAATATAAAGCCGCACCGGCATGTGAAATATTTACAACCGGATAATTATTGTATACTTCGTTTTGAAAATAAAAATTCGTGTACGCATTTGCTGAACCGTACAGCGAATCCCATCTGGCTGTATCAACTGCGGCCACTTGTAATTCTTCTGTGCGGTTATGAATTTTTAAATCGTACAGAAATTTTCGGTAATCCTCATTTGAGATTTCGTACGATAAAATATAAAAATCATGGTCTAATCCTGTTTTGGATTGTTTAATTTCAACAAAGCCATGTTTTTTGAGAAACAGGTCGGTTTTATCAAAAGGGATTGCCGAAGTGCCCACCACGCAGACAATACCCATAAACAGGAAGAATAGAGTACGCATATAACCGAAATATACAGTTAAATATACAAATACCTGTATATTCTAGTGGGTTACAGCTGTGAATACCGGCCTGAATCCTATAAATGGTGTGGGGTCTGATGCCATTGGAAATTCCGGTTGGGCGTCTATTTTCAGAAATTCCGGCTCGCTCCACCAGTTGCCGCCGAGTGCTGTGCCGGTATCTGAAATCCATTCGCTTACATTACCTGCCATATTGAACAAGCCGTAGTCATTTGGTTTATAGGATTTTGAAATGGTAGTCAGATAGCCACCATCATCGGCACTTTTTTCTGTTTTATAATTTGCGAGATACAATCCTTTGCTATCGCGTAAATGATCACCCGACCATGGATATATATTTCCGCTATGTCCACCGCGAGCTGCCATTACCCATTCTGATTTTAAAGGTAAGCGCACCTTTACCTGCAACCCTTTTGCCTGTAATTGTTCTTCAAGCCACGCACAATATAATCGCGCACCTTCCTGACTGATATTTACCACCGGGTAATGATCAAACGCAGCATGATAAAAATACTGCTGTTCAATCGCTTCCATACTGCTGTTAGGTAATCTCCATTTTTCTGAATGCACAGCTGCATCCTTTAGTTTTGAGCTGTCGCCACGAGCAGTCAGTGAATCCAGAAATACCCTGTATTGTTCGTTGGTAATTTCACCCGCCGACATATAAAATCCCTGAATGGTAACCGTTTTGCCATCCACAATCGTAGCGCCGGAAGGAATATAAACATACCCGGCTTTTTTGCAGATACGATCAAACTTGCGGTCGGGCATTCCTGCTGAGGTGAACAAACCAATTGTAATGACGCAGAGAAGTAAGGTTTGTAAAGCTTTATACATGATGGAGTGATTTAATGAGCATAACGTTTTTATGAGGGCACTTCATATAAAAAGGCTGCCTTTTTCGGGCAGCCTTCTGTAATATAGGTTTGTGCACCTGCTTAAACCGTGGCATTAGCCTTTGGGGCAGCTGCCAGAATTTCAGCATTGGCTTTATCGGCGTATTTCTCAAAATTCTTTACGAATTGTGCAGCGAGGTTATTCGCCTTCGTGTCGTAAGCCGCTTTATCAGCCCAGGTATTTCTTGGATTTAATACTTCTGCCGGTACGTTCGGACAAGTAGTTGGGAAATGCAATCCAAATACCTCATGCGTTTCATATGACACGGCGTCTAACTGTCCGGTTAAAGCAGCGGTAATCATGGCACGTGTATAGCTCAACTTCATGCGATTTCCGGTGCCGTAAGAACCACCGGTCCAGCCTGTATTGATTAACCACACGTTGACATTGTGCTTGCGCATTTTTTCGCCGAGTAATTCAGCATATTTAGTTGGATGTAAAGGCAGGAATGGTGCGCCAAAGCATGTGCTGAACGTTAATTGTGGTTCAGTAACACCTGCTTCTGTTCCGGCCACTTTTGCGGTATAGCCGGATAAGAATTGATACATCGCCTGTCCCGGATTTAATTTGCTGATAGGAGGCAATACACCAAAGGCATCACAAGTAAGGAAGAAAATATTTTTTGGTAATCCGCCTTTACTTGGCGTCATAATATTATCGATGTAATGAATCGGATAACTTACACGTGTATTTTCTGTTTTTGTGATATTCGTAAAATCTACTGTGCGTGTGCCCGGATAGAATTCGATATTTTCCAGAATGGAGCCAAATTTAATGGCATTGAATATCTGAGGTTCATTTTCTTTCGTGAGGTTAACGCATTTGGCATAACAACCTCCTTCAAAATTAAATACACCGTCTTCTGTCCAACCGTGTTCATCATCACCAATTAAACGGCGTTGCGGGTCGGCACTTAATGTTGTTTTACCTGTACCGGATAATCCGAAGAATACAGCTACATCACCATCTTTACCCACATTCGCAGAACAGTGCATGCTCAGCACACCTTTTTCCTGCGGCAGCCAGTAATTTAATACAGTGAAAATGCCTTTTTTCATTTCACCGGTATAGCCTGTTCCACCAATTAAAATTATTTGTTTGGTGAAATCAATCATGGCGAAGTTTTTCTCGCGTGTTCCGTCTACGGCAGGATCTGCCTGAAAACCCGGCGCATTGATAATGAGCCAGTCGGGTTGCATGGTTGTTATTTCTGCAGCATCGGGACGCATAAACATATTATCGCAGAATAAATTTCCCCAAGGGTATTCATTTACGGTGCGAATATTGATGCGATAGGTTGGATCAGCACAAGCGAAATTATCTCTTACCCAAATGTCCTTATCCGCCAGATAGGTCATCACTTTTGCATACAACTTTTCGAAGGTTGCGGCGTCGGTCGGGATATTGAAGTTATTCCAATCCACTGTATCAACCGTTTTGGCATCTTTTACGGTGAATTTATCTTTCGGAGCGCGGCCTCTGAATTTACCGGTATCTACAACCAGGGCACCTGAGTCCGCTAAAACGCCTAATCCACGATTGAGGGTATGTTCAACGAGTTCGGCAGGGGAGAGGTTCCAGAAGGCATTTCCGGTGTGTTGCAGGCCAATCGCTGCGAGGGAAGCAGCGGGATTCTTTATTCCTGATTCCATATATAAATAATCTTAGGATTGTTTCGCGGCAAAGATACGTCAGTGTACCTGCAAAAAAGGTAACTTTTGTCAATGGTATTTCCACATTTTGGCGGTGGCCGGGGGTTGCAACCATCAGGAGAATCCTTAGATTTGAATAAATTTCCCGTATGAAATCGCTGAAATTCCTTTGCCTGGCCTTTATTTGCTGGACCTCCGTGGATGCATATGGTCAGTTCTATGCTGCACCTTCGTTAAATCTTTATATCAACCAGAATATAATGGGCAGTAGCACAAGCGCGCTGGGTAATCTGGAGCCTGTTTATTTAGGATTGGGCGGTTCGGGGGGTTATGCCTTCGATTTCTGGGCAATTGAGCTTTCTGTAGCCGGTTATGCCCCCAGGACTTATGATACCATTATTACCGAATTCGACGGTTTGTACGGCACTGTGGAATATCCGGCAACAGAGTCAAGCACCTTGTACGGCTTTGGGATAGATTTTAGATTTTATAGTCCCTGGTGGACTGACTACTCTGTGGACTTCTACTCTAGTGTGGGTATTCATAGAACATTTGAACATATTAAGCGCATCCTGCCGGAAGCCTATTCTATTTATGAAGATGATGCTTTTAACATTCCTAACAATATTTTTCGAGCCGGACTCGGTGTCGATTTTTATCTCGAAGACCTGGATTTGATTTTCCTCGAAGTGGGTATTAGCAATGCATTAGCTATGTCGGATATAAGTAACCTGTCGACCTACAATGTGACTTACGGATTTGGCTGGACGGGTAAAGCAGGTATACGCCTGTTTCTGGATTAATACCTTGCACATCAGCCGCTGCTTAAAGCCGGTTTCGACGGTATTATCTGTTTAAGGCATACATTTTTCCCGGCAGCGAAATCAAAGCACCTTTAAATTCCATATTGAGCAATACTCCGGCCAGTGTTCCGGGCGACAGGGCTGATTTTGATTGAAGTTCATCCACATACACCTGTTTTTCCTGCATTAGAATGTCAAATATTTTTTGCTCATCCGGATCCAGCTCCGGAAACAATGTGGTTTGAATTCCTTTGTCGTTTTTCTCCAGATTCCAACCCATGACGGTTCTGATATCATCCGCATTTTCTACCAGGGTAGCCTTGTGTTGTTTAATCAGTTTATGGCATCCGGCTGAATACATTTGATGAACGGAACCCGGAAATGCCATCACATCCCGATGATAATCATCCGCTAATAAAGCTGTAATTACAGCACCTCCGTCAGCACCTGTTTCAACTACAACGAGGCCATCTAACATGCCTGCAACAATTCTGTTCCGGCGGGGAAAATTCTGGCGGTCAGGATTGGTGCCGCTTATAAATTCTGTTAATAAACCACCCTGTTCACGCATTTTTGCAGCAGTTTCCCTATGTGCCCAGGGGTAAATGCGGTCGAGACCGTGGGCTAATACACCGATAGTTGGAACCTGATGTTTGATACAGGCGCGGTGTGCAGCGATATCGATTCCATAGGCCAATCCGCTTATCACCAGTATATCATCCCCCGCTAAATCCTGCACAATCTCTTCACAGATACGTCGCCCGTAAGGTGTTGCCCGACGAGTGCCCACCACACCTATAATACGAGCTGCATTTACATCAGCCGTGCCCTGATAAAACAATACCGTTGGAGCATCCGGACATTGATGCAGGCGTTTTGGGTAGTCGGGTTCGGTATAGGTAAAACAACGGATATGATGTTGCTCAATGAATTGCATTTCTTTATCCACCTGGTCGAATATCTGATGACTGGCAATGGCGGTTGCAGCAACATCACCAATACCCGGAATTTCCAGGAGTTTTTTGCGACGGGTTTTGAAAACGGCTTCGGCACTTCCGCAATAACTTACCAGATTACGCGCCAAAACAGGGCCTATGCCCGGAATGAGGGTTAAAGCAATATGATAATACATTTTTAAGGGTTAAACGTATATTTGTGAACGTAATACTCACAAATCAAATCAAATCATGCGCTATCTGCAAACCTTTTGTGTTGTAATTTTATGCACCACTTTTTCATTAACCGCTTACAGTCAACAAATACTAGGCGATAATTATCAAAGACCTTCCTATTCGTATCGCAGTGAAAATAATCCACACTACTGGAAAAACAGAAAACCCTATGACGGATACTGGCAGCAGGACGTGGAATATTCGATTAAAGCCAGAATAGATGAGAAGACAGATGTTATTTCGGGAGATGTGACTTTAACCTATTATAATAATTCTCCTGATGCTTTGCCGTTTGTATATTTTCATTTGTATCAGGAAGCGTTTCAGCCGGATTCATATGTATCGGATTTAAATGAAGCGAATGATGAAAAACCAACTTTTGGTCCATACGAAGCAGCAGGTAAAGGTTGCGATGTGAGCACCATTACAGTTACGGCACGCAATGGCAGAAATGTTACCGAAACAACCATACTGGAGCAGGATTTCACTGTATTAAAAGTGACCTTGCAGCAGCCCATTCAGCCAGGCAGTAATATTACTTTTCGCATACCGTTTGATACCTATTTTGATACAGGTTCATTACGCAGAAGAATGAAGAAATTTAAGTCGGGTGAATTTATGCACTACGATGGCGTGCATTGGTATCCGCGCATTTGTGTATACGACAGAAAAATGGGTTGGGATACTGACCAGCATTTAGGTAAAGAATTTTACGGTGATTACGGTAGCTATGCGGTTGAATTAGATTTTGCCAGCAATTATATTGTTGAAGGTTCCGGATGGCTGGAAAATGAAGCAGAGGTGATGCCGGCATCTTTGCGGGAAAAACTCGACATTAAAAACTTTAAAGGTAAACCTTGGGAATCACCTGCTTCAGTTATTATTCCCTATACAGAAGGCGACAGAAAAATATGGAAATATTATGCGATGAACGTGCATGATTTTGCATTTACTGCCGACCCAAATTATCGAATTGGAGAAGCCTCAGTTGTGGTGAACGGACAACAGATTCGTTGTATCGCTTTGGCGCAGGAAAGTCATGCCGGTTTCTGGCAAAATGCGGCAGAATACGCTGCAACAACTATAAAAACGTTCAGTGATGATTTCACACCTTATATCTGGCCGAAAATTATAGTGGCTGATGCCCGCGATGGGATGGAATATCCGATGCTGACGCTCGACGGTGGTTATGATCCGTCTTACCGAGATTTATTTGTGCATGAAATCGGACACATGTGGTATTTCGGTATGGTGGGCAATAACGAAACCTATCGGGCATTTATGGATGAAGGATTTACGCAATTTATCACCTCCTGGGGTATGCGTAAAATTGATGGAGATTATTATATCAAATTCCCCGAACCCAACAAATATCGCGCAAGGTTCAAAAATCCGGACCCTGTTATGATGGGTGAGGTATTATATGCTTATATAGAAGATGCTTCGCGTAAAAAAGATGCACCTTTAAATACACACTCTGATGCATTTAATTCTGCACTCGGTCATGGAGGAGGTTACCGCCACGTTTACTTCAAAACAGCAACCATGTTGTGGAACCTGCAATATGTTTTGGGTGATGAATTATTCCTGCAAGCGATGCAGCATTATACCGAAAAATGGAAATTATGTCATCCGTATCCGGAAGATTTTCGTAACAGTATAATTGAATACACACATGTTGACCTGAATTGGTTTTTCGACCAATGGCTTGAAACAACAAAAAATATTGATTACGGCATTTGTAAAGTGGATAAAGAAGCTTCTGTTAATATTGATGGTCAACAATTGCAGTCTTATGCTGTCACCTTCCACAGAAAAGGCAGTATGCAAATGCCTATCGACTTTATTGCCATTCTTGAAAATGGTGATACCATGCGTTACCATATTCCGAATACATGGTTTAATAAATATGCAAATACACCCGTAACCCAGGGTAGATTAGATAGAACGTATTTCCAAAATACCATCGTATTGCCAAAATGGTATGGTTGGGATAAATTGGAAGATACTTATGTGGCGCATATTCAGACAACTCAAAAAATTAAAAACATTATCATTGACCCAAGCGACCGTCTCGCTGATATTAATAAACTGGATAATAGTTGGAAATGTCCTGTGGAATGGGTTTTTGATAGTCATGTCTGGAACTATCCGAGCTGGGATGCCTATACCATGCGTTGGCGTCCGGATATTTGGGGTAATGCCTATGATGGATTAAAAGTAGGATTGCACCTGAATGGTGATTATTTTAATTACAAACATAAAATTGAATTTACAGCCTGGTATAATACGGGATTGTTACAAGGCTTATTATACGACAATACTTTTGTTGCAGATAATGTAGATGTGCAGGATGATTTTGATTTAGTCAACTTTGATTTTAATTATAAAACCAGCACAGATAAATTTTTACCACTCTCTGATTATTTTCTGAATACTGGATATCTGGATGGTGTATTCAGCTTCGAAACGGGCTTTGAAAAGAAATTAGGAGATGGTAATCGTGATTTACTGCGTGTCTACGTAAAAGACTTGTATTTTAATAACACCGAATATTTGATGTATGGCGATTATGTGCAGGAAGCAAAAAACAATTCAGTAAATATTGATTACACCCGCAATTACAAATACTTCACAGGTTCAGGACAAATAGGAGTTCGCTTCAGAAGTAATGACCTGTTAAGTGATTATAATTTCACTCGACTGCAACTCGAAGCAATAAACAAAACCAAATTGTGGAAGCTCGATTTGCGCACACGCTATTTTGCCCAATGGGGTGGTGGCAACAATATGCCATTTGAATCAGCGCTCTTACTTGCAGGCGGCAATACTGAAGAAATGCTGGCGAATAAGTACACGCGTTCTCGTGGATTCTTCCCGGACACATGGACCGGTTATGGAGATCAAACCAATCATTTTCACATGAGTGGCGGATTGAATCTCAGAGGATATGCCGGTTATCTGGCACCAGAAACAGATGATTTGGGTAACCAGTATCTTACCTATGCAGGCATGAGTGGTACATCGGTGAATGTTGAGCTGCAATTCAATCGCGTTTTCAATAAGAGTCTGATATCCTTTATTAAAATGGAACCTTATCTGTTCGCTGACGCAGGTGTATTGGTTACAGATGCGGAATTTGATGCGGTAGGATCATTGCGTATGGATGCCGGTATCGGTTCTGCCTTCAGCTGGTTTGGATTTGGCCCATTGGATGAAATCCAGCCGATTACGGTACGTGTTGATTTACCCCTGTTTTTAAACAGACCTCCATTTGTTGATGGCGAGTATTTTGCATTTCGATATGTGATTGGCGTTACACGCGCTTTCTGATATTGACAGCATTTAGATAAACCTGCTGTAGGATGATATTCAAACTACAGCAGGTTTATTCTTTTATGTCAGATGATAAAAGCGCTGTTATCTGTATGTTGATACAGAGAGCGAAAAAAGGGTTAACCGAGATGTGCGCGCTAGAGAAGCCGGATGATTTAATCCATGGGCAAGTACAAAACGAATTTATCGTTAAACCAGGGCTCGTAATACCATTCGGGTATTGGAAACTTGTAGACGATATCTTTAAATGGCGCCAGCTCTAAATCTAAAAATCCACCCTTGAGCATAATTAATCCGTTAGGAACATCATTTACAGAGCTTCCACGGCGGATTAAATTAATAGTCCAATCGTATAAAATCATCATATCGGCTACCGCCCGCGTAACGATGAAATCAAATTTGTCTTTAACATCCTCAGCCCGGGTATGTTCAACGCTTACATTGCGCAAGCCGAGTGCCTTGTAAATAGATTCAGCCACCTTCACTTTCTTATCGATGGAATCTACCAGATGAAAGTGCACATCCGGAAACATGATAGCCAGCGGGATACCGGGAAATCCGCCACCTGTCCCTAAATCCATCACTTTAGTGCCCGGTTCAAACTGAATGAACCTCGCTATCGCCAGTGAATGCAATACGTGATGCTCGTAAATGTTATCAATATCCTGACGGGAAATCACGTTTACCTTTTCATTCCAAAATGCATATTGATGGCCAATTTGTTTAAACTGGCTGATTTGCATAGGCGTAAGGTTTGGGAAATAGCGTTGGATCAGTTCCACAGAAACAAGTATAGACATAAATGTAATAAATTACAAACAATTGTTAATCGTGACAGGCATTTTCGTTTCAAAAATTCTCTTATCTTTTCGCAAAAAGTAAGGTTATGGCAATTCGCATGGTCCCCGACGACAATCAACCGCGTCAACAATCTAAACTGCCCGGTGGTAACCGTGGGGGAGGCGGTGGCGGTAATATTATAACGATGGTGTTACCGCTTTTATTCGGATTTTTTCGGAAAAATCCCAAAACGGCCATTGTCCTGATACTAGTGCTGGCGGCCTTCTGGTATTTTGGCGGAGGTTCGTTATTAACCAATGGCGGTGGCACCAGTTCTATTACAGATTTGTTCAGTACCGGCGCCAGCTTTAATCCGGAACAATACGATGCAACAGCTGTATTTGAACCACCTGTAACCGATAATGCGAAAAACCCTTTACCAGAGGCGGTTTCCTTGTTAAAATATGCACCATCCCGATTAAATCAGGGTAGCCAGGGTAGTTGTGTCGGCTGGGGTTCTGCTTATGCAGCACGCACGATTCTGGAAGCGGAACGCACCGGGAAAGACCCCAATACTATCGCCTTCAGCCCCGCCTATCTCTATAACCAAATCGGATTGGATGGTTGTCAGGGCGCATATATTCCAAATGCCATGGAAGTTATGCAACAACAAGGCCTCATTCCATTGCGTGATTTCCCGTATTCGGATGATGATTGCTCACGTCAGCCAACAGAGGCCCAAAAACAAAAGGCAGGTGCCTATACAATGCCGGGTTATGTGCGACTCACTAAAGGGGATGCCAATGGTGTTGGTCAGGAGGCCATTGATTTAGTGGCGATCAAACAAAATATTGCACAAGGTGCTCCGGTTGTGATCGGTATGATGGTGGGTGGCAGCTTTATGCAAAATATGATGGGTAAGTCAGTGTGGAACCCAACACAACAGGATTTGAATATGCAGGGGTTTGGCGGACATTGTATGTGTGTAATCGGCTATGACGATTTTAAAGAAGGCGGTGCATTCCAGATAATGAATAGCTGGGGACCTGAGTGGGGAGAAAATGGCGTTGCCTGGGTGCCTTATAACGTATTCGACCGCTTTGTGGTGGAGGCCTATGGTGTGTATCCGATGGGTAGTGTAGATAAGCCGCTTGGCAATACACTTAAAGCTTCTTTTGGGTTAGTGATGAACGACGGTGCGAAAGCTATTCCGCTCAAACAAACCGGGGAGTATACCTTCCAGACGGTTTCGGCAATTAGAAAAGGTACAAGGTTTAAAATTCAGGTAACAAACTCACATGAATGTTATACCTATGTATTTGCACTTGATGCAAATAAGCAAAGCGAAGTATTGTTTCCTTATACAGAAAAACATTCGCCCTATTGCGGGATAACCGGCACACGTTTGTTTCCTAAAGATTATAGCATGGAAGTAGATCAAACCGGTGCGCAAGATGAAATGGCCATCGTACTCACCAAAAAACCATTGGATTATAAGGCCATAAATGCATCGATAAATAATCAATCCGGAACATTTGACCAGAAATTGCAAAAGGCACTTTCGGCAAATAAAATTCCGCGCTTACAATTTACTTCAGGCGATGTTATCGGCTTTTCAACAAATTTACAGGACAACGAGGCAGTGATTATGGTGATGGCCATTGACAAGCGATAAATCAACTGCTAGCTTTAAAATAGTATCTTTAGTGTATGAAAAACCGGTTCAGGCAGGTGGTTTTTTGCATGTGCGTTGTTGGCTACTTTCAAACGCATGCGCAGTCGCCCTATATACCTTATCGCACCAATGCGCCCTTTACACTGGATGGTCAGCTACTAGAACCTGACTGGCAATTAGCTGTTGAAGAAAGTGATTTCATTCAACAAGGTCCTGTTCCCGGCGCGCCGGCCACTGAGCGAACGACTTTCAGGGTGATGTACGACAATGAGTATTTATATGTCGGAATAACAGCTTATGATCAAAATCCCGATCAACTAATACGCGCCGAACTGCAACGCGATTTTCCTTTGGGCAACGACGATGGAACCGGGGTAACTATCGATACCTATCTCGATAAATTTACGGGCATGTGCTTTGTCAGTAATACACTGAATGCACGCTGGGATGCGCAGATAACCATGGATGGTGGTGGACAGGCAACCTCCTTTAATACGTTTTGGGATGCCAGAACAACAGTAAATGAAAGTGGATATGTAACAGAATATCGCATCCCTTTTTCTACACTTCGTTTTCAGTCGGGAGCGGAGGTGAAAATGGGTATACGCATTGCCAGATTAATTAAACGGAAAAACGAATTAATAACCTATCCACCACTCGACAGCACCCTCGAAAATATGTGGAATAACTTATCCAATGCCCGCGAAATCGTTTTTACCGGTCTTGAAGGTGGAAATCCATTTTATATCAGTCCTTATGCAATTGCCAATTATTCAGCGTCAAACATATTGAGCGCAGATGGTGAAGGATATATTTATGATGATATCATCATGAACCGCAAAGAGTTTGTAAGTAATGAATGGATGGATAAAGTACTCAGTAATGTGGGATTAGATGTGAAGTATGGTTTGAGTAAAAACATGACACTTGATTTAACCTTAAATACAGATTTCGCGCAGGCGGAAGTGGATGATCGTATCATTAATCTCACGAAGTATGAAGTAAATCTCCCGGAAAAACGTCAATTTTTCCTCGAATCGGCAAATGCGTTGAGTTTTGGATTCCCTTCCGGCAACACGTTATTTATAACGCGAAAAATCGGTAACGAGCAGGGCATTATTGTCCCTATAGTTGGCGGCGCCCGTCTTACCGGAAAGTCAAATGGCTGGCTAACAGGAGCATTAAACATGCAAACATTGGGCATGATGACAAGGGAGGATACCATTGCTTCGCATAATTTTAGTGTAATTCGCACCAGAAAAGATATTGATACACTCGGCAGTTTTGTGGGCGGTATTATTTGTAATCGATTAGATACCGATGGATCAGGAAATTCGTTTCAGAGTTATGGTCTTGATTTTGTAAAACGGATTACCCAGCAATTAGTTGTTGAAGGCGGGTTAGCTGCAACGACAGAAAATGCCAAATTTGATGGTATCGATTCTTCCTATTATGCGCATTTGGGTCTATTTAAATCAGCTCGGGAAGGGCTCACCTATAGCGCAATGGTTGACGTTATCGGCAGCGGCATGAATCCGGTGATGGGATATCTCGATGAACAGGATTATGGTAATACCAACGGGTCTTTAACATATCAATGGGCAATTAGTAATATTCCATCTTTACAATATATCTATGTGTATACCGATGCGAATTATCGCTGGAAATTGGCATCTGGTGATCAGGAAACGTTGCAAAATGGAGTAGGAGCAGGCGTGTTTTTTGAAAATGGCGCATCTATTGAATGCACTTTCCTGGAAAGAAAGGAAGATTCTCTGTTTTTCGATTGGGAGCTTGATGAAAGGAATGCAATCTCAGCGGGAAATTATACGATGTATAATACATACCTCGGCATTAATTTGCCTACTCAATCAACGTACAATGTTTCATTAGGAGGGAGTTACGGAGGATTCTTTGGCGGCCTCCGCACAAATGCAAATGTTTATGCACAATATTATGTAAACGCTCACTTCAACTTTTCAGTGGAATACGATTTCAATAATATTGTTTTCGATACATACCTGCTTGTTGATTCTACCACCAGATATGTAAGTAATCTGATACGTATGGGACTGAATTATAATTTCAATACCAGACTTTCTCTGAAAACCTATATTCAGTATGAGGATTTAAGCCATCTTTCATCAGTAAACCTGCGTTTCAGATATAACCCGACTGAAGGCACGGATTTATTCATCGTGATTAACGAAGGTGTAAATACCAACAGAGACAGATTAGACCCGCGATTGCCTTATATGGCCAATCAGGCACTTACCGTGAAATTCACTAAAACCTTTGCTATCTGATTTTATTGAACGAGTGTCAATTCCTTAATCAGATTTGTGGCACCTGCATATTTATCGATAATAAATAAGGTATACCGGATGTCTAAAGTAATATTGCGACAACGGTTTACATCATACATGATATCACTCATAGTGCCTTCCCACACGCGGTCGTAATTTGTTCCAATTAATTCGCCATTGGCATTAATAACCGGGCTGCCGCTATTGCCGCCGGTGGTATGGTTGCTGGCAATAAAGGCTACTGGGAGCGCACCGCTTGCATCGGCATACGGACCAAAATCATTTTTTTCGACCAGCTCAACTAATTTTTTAGGCAGGTCGAATTCTTCATCTCCGGCCTTATATTTTTGCTCGAGTCCGGCATCAGTGGTCATATAATAATATTGAACGGCATCTTTAGCAGTATATCCTTTCACATTACCATATGTAACACGTAAGGTGGAGTTTGCATCCGGATAAAACAATTTATCGGGTTCCATTAACATTTGTGCGCGCATATAATCACGCATTAAAATATTGATTTCAGCCTGCAGCGGTTGAACATATTGTTTTATTTGTGCTGCATATAAAGCGGCTACTTCGCTGTATAAACGGTACATCGGATCTGCAGACATTTTTTTGGCTTTCTTCACTGAAAAATTCGTGAGCATGGCATCCAGTTTTTCCGGATTGGTAAATACGCTTTTTGCAAATATGGCATTAGCCCACGCTGTAAAATTATTCTTGTATTGAGCGGCAGTGGTTTTAAAATAAGGACTTTGCAATTCCGGTTGCACTCTCGAACTATATAATTCGAGCATGGTGGCAAACATCTCTCTGTCGATACGCTTATCGTAACCACTAAAGAAGCCGGCTGCATTTGTTTTGTATTGGGCGGCTAATTGAGCGAGGGCTTCGCTGCTCAATGTATCTGCCAGTGCTTTGCTGATTAAGCTCTCAAAGTCAGAGGCGAAATCAAGTGCCTCAACAGCAAAAAAGGCTTCTGAAGTGTAATCAATTAATTCGGCATAGGCTTTGTACCTACCATACAGGGTTTCAAGTTGCGGAAGTAAATCCCGATAATCTTTCCCGGCATGTGTGTTTGCCCATACCTGAAATAGCTGTTCATAAGCTTGTTTTTTCCCAATTGCATCATTGAGTTCTAACCCGGTTTTTTCGCCTTTCCACTTTTTGTAGGCATTGGCCAGGCCTTTAGCTTTTGAAGCGTATTGTAAGGTTACTGTATCATTGCCCAGCATGTATGCATTCATAATGGCCAGTCGTTTATCGCGACATTCAATGCGATTGGGGTTGGTGCTGTTGATGGTGAGGTCTACTGCATAACTGGTCAGGTACTCCTGTGTGCGACCCGGAAATCCATACACCATAGTGAAATCGCCTTCTTTTACACCTTTCAGTGAAATCGGGAAATGATAACGAGGTTTGAAAGGTACATTGTCTGAACTATACGCAGCAGGTTTATTGTCTTTACCTGCATATACTCTGAAGATACTGAAATCACCTGTATGACGAGGCCATACCCAATTATCCGTTTCCCCGCCGAAATTACCAACACTTGCTGGTGGGGCTCCTACGAGTCGGATATCTGTAAATGTTTCCGTTACAAATAAATAATAGGCATTGCCATAATAAAATGCACGTACAAATGTTTCGTAATGCGTACCCTTTTTATAAGAAGCTTCAAGATTGGCAATACGCTGTTTAATGGTAGCTGCACGTGTCGCTTCATCCATTTGTGCGTTGACGTAGGATAATATGCTGTCAGTAACATCATGCATGCTAATGATAAAGGTAACTTTCAGACCGGGTGCAGGAATTTCCTCTGCTTTGTTTTTTGCCCAAAATCCATCGCGCAGATAATTATTTTCAAGCGAACTTAAATCATTTATGCTGCTGAAACCACAGTGGTGATTGGTTAGTAATAATCCCTCTGCAGATATCATTTCGCCGGTACAGCCGCCACCAAACAACACAACGGCGTCTTTCATACTACTGTGGTTTACCGAATAAATATCTTCAGCGCTGAGTTTGAATCCTCTTGCCTGCATATCTTCAATGTTCAACTGCTCGAGCAAAATCGGCAACCACATGCCTTCATCAGCATGCACAGTAAGGGTGGAAGCGGCACATAAAATCCCAATCAAAAAGCGCTTTAGCATAAGTATATGGTTTGTGCGGTAAAGGTATTCCATTGGAGCCATTTTTCCAGAAGGCTTAACACACCTTAATCGGGCAGGAAAAAAGTCATAAGTTCGTCAGGAATGCGGAGTTTTGGCCGATTTGACGTAATTTTATCAATAATTTTTCACCAATGTTATCACGATACTTACTCCTCACCCTCATGTGCACCGGCGCATTGACGTCATTTGCACAAGTACCCGTTCAGGTAAAAGGCGATTGGCCGACAATGCCGAACTCACCCAACTATTACGAATTGCGTCAGCAAATTTTGGACCACATCACAGATGAAATCACCGAAGCTGAATTGCTTGGTATGGATGCCGAAACAGATGACGATTTAAGAAGATTTTATCGTTGGGATTATTTAATGTCGACACGCGTCGATTCAGCAGGTAATTTTCCTGACCCCCGCATTCTCTTTATTGAATGGGAAAAAATGAGAGCGCGTTACGGCGACAATTTTGCCGGCGAACGGGCTGCTAACTGGACACCTGTTGGAACGGATGAAATTCCAACTCAGGGTGGAGGTATGGGACGTATTAACGTTGTAATCATTGATCCGGTAGATGTGAATACCCTTTATGTGGGCACTGCCGGCGGTGGATTATGGAGAAGCACCGATTTAGGTGGAAGCTGGACACCTCTTACTGATAATATTCCCGTTCTGTCAATTGCAGATGTAGTTGTTGACCCTTCAAACAACGATATTATTTATATCGCAACCGGTGATAGCTACGGATACGAAATTACCTGGCAGCCGGACAATGATTTCTGGGGCGGGATATATGCCGGAGGTATCATGAAGTCAACAGACGGTGGTTCAACCTGGTTACCAACCGGATTAAGCTACGAACAGGATGAACTCATGATTGTACAACGCATGGTTATGCATCGTGATGACCCTAATATTCTGATAGCGGCTACTCGTAATGGTATATACCGCACTACCAACGGAGGTACTACATGGACCCTCGAATCATCTGCGCATTGCTACGATATCGCCCTGCATGCTACTGACGATAATATGTTTTATGCAGTTGGCGACCGCGATGTATTAGTATCTTCAAATGGTGGTGATACATGGACAGTGCTGGAAGATAATTTATCCTCCGGTGACGACCGTATGAGTATTGAAACAACTGCGGATAATCCGAATGTTATTTATGTATTATGTTCTGATGGAGCACTAAAATTATCTACAGACGGTGGTTCTACCTGGGCCAATAAGGATAATGCAGATGGCGACGTTTCCGGATTTAATGGTTATTGGGGATTGGCAATGGGTGTTTCTCAACAGGATAAGGATTTAGTGTTTGTAGGTGGTGTGGATATGGCACGTTCTACAAATGGCGGTAACTCGTTTTCAAATAAAACAGTTTGGTGGGATTATGGCGCAGACAATTATGTGCATGCCGATTCAAAATGTATTTTGTTTGACCCAACTAATGACAATATTATTTATGCAGCCAATGATGGCGGACTCTTTAAATCTACAGATAAGGGCAATACCTGGACTGACTTAAGTGATGGATTACGCATTGCGCAATTATATCGCTTGTCTGTTCACCCATCTGATGATGGATTGGTTTTAGGCGGTTTGCAGGATAATGGCACAAACTTCTGGAATGGTTCTGATTGGGATCGCACCTTGGGTGGTGATGGTATGGAAGCTATCATCGATTACACAAACCCTGACAGGATGTATGCCGAATATTATTTTGGTGCCTTACAGCGCTCTACTAATGGCGGTGCTACCTGGTCTGATTTACCGGTTGCCGGCGGCCCATGGGTAACACCTTACGATATGGATCCGGTTGATCATTTAATTATGTATTACGGTACTTCTTCCGGCGATGTGCAACGTTCAACCAACGGCGGAACCAGCTGGATAACCAAAGAAGCAAATTTGTCGGGCGAGGTTTTTGACATTGCTATCGCACCTTCAAATACAGCTTATATCTATGCCTGTTGTTTGCAACAAATTAAGAAATCAACCAATTCAGGTGATTCCTGGACAAATATTTCTACCGGTCTGCCATTCAGTGGTATCGGTATTAATTATATTGCTGTCAGTGATGAAAATCCTGAACATCTCTGGGTTGCGATGAGCGGATACTCAGATGGTAATAAAGTTTTCTATTCATCAAATGGTGGCACAACCTGGACAAACGTATCTGGTGATTTACCAAACGTTCCGGTGAATTGTATTGTGTATGAAAACGTCAGTCCCGATGATCGCATTTATATCGGAACGGATATTGGTGTATTTACAAAATCTAACACTTCAGATTGGGAACCTTATATGACCGGTTTACCAAATGTAATGGTGCATGAACTTGAAATCGATTATACAAATTACAAATTATACGCCGCAACATTCGGTCGCAATGTTTGGAAAAGCGATTTATACGGATTTATCGTTCCAACCTTGACCGTAGGTGATATTGAAACAACCTATTGCCCTGGCGAAGAAATAGATGTTGATTACGTAGCATCCGGAGTGTTTTCAGGAACAAATGTATTTACAGCACAATTGAGTAGTGCTACCGGTAGCTTTGCTACTCCTGAAAATATTGGTTCCATCACCAGCGATGCACTTATCGGTTCTATACCTGCTACCATCCCGGATGATGCATCCGGTAACGGTTATAGAATTCGTGTAACTTCCAGTTCACCTGCTGTTATCAGTATCGATAATGGTGCAGATATTACAATAGCCTGCGATCAGCCGGTTGGTGTCGAAACAACAACCATCACTGCAACAACGGCTACACTCGATTGGGATGATGTTATCTGTGCGGTGAGCTATGAAGTGAAGTATAAGGCTATTCCTGATGTTGATTACACCTATGTAACAACCACATCATCAGATTACACAATCACTGATTTATTGCCTAATAGTGGTTACGAATGGGCTGTTAGAACAATCTGTGTTGAGGAACCTGAAGTAGCAACCGGATTTACCAATACGGAAAGCTTTACAACTGTTCAAAATAGTATTATTGATATTGCCGGCATTCAGGGTTTTGCCATGTATCCAAATCCTGCCAACAGTTCTACCTCTGTTCAATTTGTATTAAATGCACAGGCGCAGGTATCTGTTGAGCTCTTGGATATTACCGGAAAACTGGTACAGTCTGTTGCTCAGGGTCAATTGGCACCCGGACAGTACCAATACGCAATTGATGTAGATTTATTACCTGCCGGAACTTACTCTGTAATGATTTCAGTTGATGATAAATCTGCTGCTACTCAACTGATTGTTGAATAATAACAAATAGTCAGTGCCTATTTTCTGCTGATACGCAGTTGGTTATAGCAGGATAATAAAATAGATAATGGGTGTTTAATCGATACAGATTAAACACCCATTAATTCTTTAGCATTTTTGATAGCGGCAGGTGTAGGACTTTCGCCACTCAACATTTTTGCAATTTCTTCAATACGCTCCTGTTTAGTCAGCGCTTTAATATGGGTATGTGTAGATTTCCCGTCGGAAGTCTTGTACACAAATAAATGATGATTCCCTTTTGAGGCGATTTGTGGTAAATGTGTGATAGCAATTAATTGATGATTATCAGCTAAACGCATTAAAACGCCTCCCACCTTGTGTGCTACCTCGCCGCTTACTCCTGTATCTATTTCATCAAAGATGAGGGTAGGGAGGGCAATCGAATTTGCCAACAGGGATTTAATACACAACATCAGTCTCGACAACTCACCACCACTGGCCACTTTTTTAATATCCTGTAAGGATGAACCTTTATTGGCGGAAAACAAAAATTGAATAGCATCAGCACCCGAAGCAGATAAGTACGTATCTGTATCAAATGTATGCGCAACGGATAGTGTAGCATCCTGCATACCTACTTCTCCCAACAATTGTTTAACCTGCTTTTCTAACGAGGCAAATACTGTTTTACGTGCATCCGATAATTTCTTGGCGGCAATGGTTGTTTTCGCATACAAACTATTGCGTTTTTTTGTCAGCTCTTCAATGCGTTGCTCACTGTTTTCAAAGGTTTGTAATTGTGCAGCAAAGTTGTCGCGCAGGTGTATGAGCTCAGTTGCGTTTTGCAGACCATGTTTTTTTTGCAGCCGGTATAAAACAGATAGCTGTTGCTGAATAACCTCGCTTTTCGCCGGATCTGCCTGTGCCTGCAAACCCATATCTTCTAAATCGCGAACGATATCCCGAATATCAATATGCGCAGATTCCAGTCTTTCAATATAAGCTGTCAGGTCCGGTGCATATTTTTCAATTTGTCTGAGTTGCGTCGATACTGCACTTAACAATTCACTGATACTATGTTGACCTGATTCTAAAAGTTCGCAGGAAGCGTGCAGATGTGTTTTAATTTCACCGGCATGCGTTAATTGCGTTAGTTCTTTTTCTAATTGTTCCTGATCTATTGAATCTAATGCTGCTTTTTCCAGCTCTTCATATTGATATAAAATAAAATCCCGTTCAACCCCGGCCTTACCGGCTAAGGCAATGGTTTCGTTCAGCTCCCGATCTACAGCTTTCCATGCATGATAGTGCTCTGTAAATGATTGAAATACCTTACCGGTATCTCCCAAAGCATCTATCACCATCAACTGAAATCCGGAATTGCCTAAATCTAAAGTTTCGTGCTGTGAATGTATGGTAACCAGTTTATCAGCTAATTGCTGCAATACCTGTAAATTAACCGGCGTATCATTAATGAAGCTGCGCGATTTTCCGGCATCGGATAATTCGCGACGAATAATAGTTTCGTCTTCATAATCTATTTCATGGGTTTCAAAAAAATCGGTCAGTGCGTAATTGCCGATTGCAAAATGTCCTTCTACTACACACTTGCGTGATTTGTCATATAACACCTTGCTGTCCGCTCTTGCGCCAAGAATCAATCCGAGCGCACCAAGCAAAATAGATTTACCCGCACCGGTTTCTCCGGTAATGATATTCATTCCTTCGGAAAAATCGATTTCCGCTTCGTTTATGATGGCATAATTGCTGATATACAGTTTGCGCAGCATGGTGTAAAGATAAGCGTTGCGTCAGATGTTTCACTGAAATTCATTTAACAGCTGTGCCAGACAAACACCCTATATTTGTCGATATGAAAAAGGCCCTGTTGCCCATAGCCGTCATACTGCTTTTTGCTATCGAATTCCTGAACATCTGGTTTTTAATGCCGTTTCCGGGTAGTCAGCAGAAAAGTATGATTGGTTTTTCCTGGTTTATGCATCATCAAATTTGGTGGATGCGCCTGCTGTTATACATCCTGATTAGCTGGCAGGTGTTCCGACTGGCGGTGCGACGCAAAATGGGCCGTATGATTGTAGTGGGTATTTGTTTAGTGCTTTATGGTGTTGTAGCCTACTATCTTAATTCGAAGTTAAATCCGCAACAAATGTTTCAGATGCCAGCTGAACCGGTTTATGCGGATGCTCAGTCAAATACGGTTTCAGAAGGCAAGCTGGTATTAGGAGTCTTTTTAAATGGGACGGCAAAGGCTTATCCGCTGGAAATAATCGCTTATCATCATCAGATTCGCGATAAAATTGGTCGAACAGATGTGCTGATTACTTACTGTTCGTTATGCCGGTCGGCCCGCGTGTATCTGCCAGAGGTTGAAAATGAATTTGCGCATTTCTCCCTGGTGGGGATTGACCAATACAACGCAATTCTGGAAGATGATGTTACAGGCAGCTGGTGGCAACAAGCTACCGGAACGGCCATTGCAGGTAAATCAAAGGGCGCACAACTGGAGGAAGTTGCCGCACAACAAATGTCGCTCAAAAAGTGGTTTGAATTATATCCGGAAGCCTTGGTTTTGCAAGCTGATACTGCTTTTCGCAAGCAATACGGACAATTGGCCGGATATGATGAAGGAAAAAATGGCAACTCACTTGAATCCCGCAATCAGAAAAGCGGCGAAGCAAACGCCTGGGTGGTGGTGGCAAACGTACGTGATGTGCGCAGAGCCTATGATTGGAATGTGCTTGAAGAAAAAGGCATTATTCAGGATACACTGAATAATAAACCCATCGCCATTGTGTTAGATACAGATGGTGTTACTTTTTATGGATTTTATCGCGAAGCGAACGGCGTTACCTATTCCTTTACACGCTCTTCGCCTACCTCCGATTTTTTAACTGAAATGCATACCAAACAGCAATGGACGCTGAGCGGTCAGGCAATAATGATTGGAGAATCATCAGCATCACTGGAAAAACTTCCTGTGGTTCAGGAGTTTAATCACACATTTAATACGTTCGGGAAATAAGGCTATTTGCCGGTTAACATATCCTGATAAGCATCTGCATTTACAGGATCAAGACGTGTCAGATAAGATACCGCTTTGGCCTTTTCGGTTGGGGTGGCTTTAGAATAAATACCTAATAGCTCATCACTTTTCGCACTGAAAAATAATTGAATAACCATGCTGTTTGGTGTAATGCGATTGACATTGTCTAAAGTCTGCAGCGATTTGGTAATGATAGAAACCGGTTTAACCTGGTCATTATAAAAATTGTCCAGCCCCTGGCGATGATATTGATAAACGGCGTCCCGCATTGCTGAAAAGCTCGGGTCCATTATATTGTTAATCAACCAAAAACGATTTCTTGAACCATCAAAACTTTTCCATCCTTTGGCATCAGCGTTACTCGCCTGATTCACCAGTGTTTGCGCCTTTAAGAAATATTTATCGCCACCTTTTTGTGAAAACGAATCGTAATCCATGCCAATAATGATATACACGTAATAGGCCAGCATTTGCGTCAGATTGTTGCTGAACATATTTTCGTTAAACTCTAAAGGTTGATATTCGGTATAGGAAAATTCGAAATCTTTATCCTGAAAATTTAATAAGGTGCTGTTGTAATCGCTGCCATAAACGGGTCTGCGGCTCACAATACTGGCCTGACCACGATATTTACCACTTTGAACTTCTTCTGAAACCGTAATTAAAATCTGACACTCAATGCGTTCTTCTGGCAGAAAATTGTCATCTGTCCATTTACGTGTATTGATAAATTCGTAAATAGAAGTTTCCAATGTTTTGAAAATACGTTTATCGGTTTGCGTAACCTGATCAGCATTTACTGTTACCGCGCAATTTAATTCCTGCGCATATGCGCCCAGAGCTCCAAGAAGTCCGAAAAATGTAAGTATGAATTTACGCATGTAATGCTTGTATAATATGATCAACAATATCTTGCGCCACAACGGCTTTTGGCTTCAATTCAAAGTTAACGATTGCACCTGTCTTATGCAACAGGCTGATTTTGTTGGTATCGTAACCAAATCCTGCACCTGTATCGGATGTTTGGTTTAACACACACATATCCAATTGCTTGCGCTGAAGTTTTTCCTGCGCGTGTTGCAAACCGTTTTCCGTTTCTAAAGCAAAACCAACTATAAACTGCCCGGTTTTTTGTGCCGAGAGGGTGCCTAAAATATCAGTAGTCTTTTTAAGGTGCAGCGTCAATCCGGTATCGCTGTTTTCCTTTTTAATTTTCTGTTCTGCTGTGTCTGCAGGTGTAAAATCAGCAACTGCCGCTGCTGCGATAAAAATATCACACGTAGCAAAAGCAGTGGATGCGGCATCAAACATCTCTCTGGCACTCACAACAGGAACGGTATGGATATTTGGATGAGAAGCCCGCACATGCACCGGACCATGCACTAAAGTAACTATAGCACCTTCCCTTGCACAAACCTCCGCCAACGCAAATCCCATTTTTCCACTCGAGTGATTACCAATAAAACGCACCGGATCAATCGCTTCATATGTGGGGCCGGCGGTTATCAGCACTTTTTTACCGTTTAACCGCTTATTTTCAGGGTGGGGGAGATGGGCGAGATATTGCAGAATGGCATCCGGTTCTTCCATACGGCCGGTTCCGGTTAAGCCACTGGCCAGTTCACCGTCAGCAGGTGAAATAATTTGAACACCTGATGCTCGAAGCAGGTCAATATTACGCTGAGTGGCAGGATGTTTCCACATGTCAAGATCCATCGCCGGCGCAAAAACAACCGGGCAGCGGGCCGACAATAAGGTGGCGAGTAAGAAGTTATCGCACAAGCCATGGGCATAACGGGCAATGGTATTGGCTGTTGCGGGTGCAACAACGATGATATCCGCCCATAAACCATATTCTACATGATTGTTCCAACTCCCATCCGGTCCGGCCACGAAATCGACAGCTACGGGATGTTTACTGAGCGTGGCAAAAGTTACGGTTCCAACAAATTCACGGGCAGAAGGCGTCATAATCACACGCACTTCAGCTCCTGCTTTGATGAGCAGACGCACCAAAACGGCGCTTTTATATGCGGCAATACCGCCACATACACCAAGCAGGACTTTTTTGCCCTGAAGTGACATAGTGCTTAGGATTTAGTTTCGTTGTTCTCCTCGCGTGTGTGGAAGAACAACTTGCTGCCGAGAAACTCGTCTAAAGCCAACAGGGTTGATTTAGGCAATTTCTCATAGTACCGGGAGATTTCGATTTGTTCGCGGTTTTCGTGAATCTCCTCCAGGTTGTCCTGATGTGAAGCAAATTCTTCCAGTTTGCTGTGCAATTCTCCACGTAACATACCGGTAATCTGATCAGCACGGCGACCTACCACAAAGATTGACCTGTAAATGTTGCCTGAAGCATTGGCAATATCGCGAAGGCTTTGAACTTCAATATTAGGTGAAACCTGTGTGTTAATCTTTTTGAGTGAGCTCATTACAATTGATTTTAAAGGTACTAATTTCGTTTATGGCTTTGGATTTTAAGTCGACAGACCGCTCATACAGCGATTTAGCCTGATCGGCACGATCGCTGGTGGGGTATCGGCTGATAAAATCCTGATAGCTGCTTATTGCTTTATCATAGCGCTCTTCCTTGCGGCAAACTATACTTTGGCCGGCATAGCTGAAGTAGCAGCTGATTATCTTATAACTGATTTCTTCGGCAAGACGTGTATCCGGAAAATCGTTCAACACGTTTTCGTAGGTGATGGCAGCGGCTTCATAATGTTCTGTATTGTAATACAGTTCTGCTGCCGCGATGAGCTTTTCCTCCAGTTTGGCACGTAACTCATCCATATACCCATTCGCTTCAGGCACGAGGCTGCTTTTGGCATACACATCAACAAAATACTGGAAAGCATCAATCGCCTTGTAAGTGTATTCCTGATCCAGCTGATAGCGGGGAGAGGCCTGATACATGGATTTGGCACTCATGAAAAGACATTCTTCCGCCTCACCACTCAGAGGAAACAGGTTGAATACCTGACGAAACAGGCTCGAAGCACTGAAAAAGTCCTCCTGTCCATAATAGCAGTAGGCCATATAATAACGGACTTCCTTCTCGTCTACCGTTCCCAGCTTAACGCTGAGCAGCTGGTCTAACAAGGGTAATGCCCGTGCATAGTCGCCTTCCGCGTAGTATTCCTTAGCTTTAGAGTACTTATTGTCGAAATCGTCACTTTTCAACAATTTATCATACTCGCAACCGGAAAAAACCAGAAGGGAAATGCTTAATATTGTAAACGCTATGAGCCTGACTCTCAGCATAAGAGGCGCAAAGTTAATCATTTTCGCCTAAACGCTTATACTGGTAAATTATTGGAAAACAGGGTGTTAAATTTTTGTTACAGCACAGAAGGCCGTATCTTTGCACCCGCTTAAAAACAGACTATAACACAACTGCACATGGATATCTTTGAAAAATTGAAGAAGGACAGAGGTCCGTTGGGTAAATGGAGCGATGTTGCGCACGGCTACATGATGTTCCCGAAATTGGAAGGGGAAATCGGCCCACGCATGATGTTTCGCGGGAAAGAACGCATTACCTGGAGTCTCAATAATTACCTGGGTTTGGCTAACCACCCTGAGGTACGTAAAATTGATGCTGAGGCTTCTGCTAGCTACGGACTTGCCTATCCAATGGGAAGCCGCATGATGAGCGGTAACTCTGACCACCACGAGCAGTTGGAAAATGAATTGAGTGCCTTCGTTCAAAAAGAGGATACATTCCTGTTGAACTACGGCTATCAGGGCATTATGAGCGTTATTGATGCTATCTGCAACCGTCACGATGTAATCGTTTACGATGCAGAAAGCCATGCCTGTATTATTGATGGCGTGCGTTTGCATCAGGGAAAACGCTTCGTGTTCCGCCATAACGATATCGAAAATTGCGAAGTGCAATTGAAACGCGCTACCGAAATGGTTCAGGGAACTCCGGGCGGCATCCTCGTCATAACAGAAGGTGTGTTCGGTATGGGTGGCGATCAGGGTAAACTCAAAGAAATTGTTGCCCTGAAAGAAAAATATAATTTCCGCTTATTGGTTGATGATGCGCACGGCTTTGGCACTATGGGTGATACCGGTGCCGGAACTGGTGAAGCACAGGGCTGCCAGGATGGTATCGACCTGTATTTCTCAACCTTTGCGAAATCAATGGCCAGCATCGGCGCTTTCATTAGTGGTGAGAAGGATGTTATCTGGTATTTGCGCTATAACCTCCGTTCACAAATCTATGCGAAGTCGTTGCCAATGCCAATCGTTATAGGCAATATCAAACGCCTCGAATTACTCCGCAACAGACCTGAACTCCGTCAGCAATTGTGGGATAATGTCAATAAATTACAAAACGGATTCCGCAGCCGTGGTTTCGACCTCGGTAATACAGATTCTCCTGTAACCCCGGTTTTCCTGAAAGTATCTATACCTGAAACCATCAACCTGGTTGTCGATTTACGCGAAAACTACGGCATCTTCTGTTCGGCTGTAACCTACCCGGTTATTCCAAAAGGACTGCTGATGTTGCGTATTATCCCAACCGCCAGTCATAACGACGACGATATCCAAAAAACCCTCGACGCCTTCAGTGCCATCCGCGATAAGATCGGAAGCGGCGCATACCTGAAGGAAGACCTGGTTAAAATATAATCGCGCGATAAAATTTTCTTACAGCCGGGTGAATTTCATCCGGCTTTTTTATTAAATTGCGTTCCCTTTTAAACAAGATGGCGTTACCGTGAACCACGCCGTCTAGCACATTTAAAACCGCACTCTCATATGGAACTGAATCAGAAACTCGCCCAACTCAAAGCTATTCTTGCTCTTGCTGAAGAAGACTTACAAAAATTCACAGATAAAGGCAATAAAACTGCCGGTACTCGTTTACGAAAATCTCTCCAGGAAATTCGCGAACTCGCTGGCGATATGCGCAAAGAAGTACTCGAATCGCGCAAGGTGAAAGTCTGATTTTTCTTTTAATCAGGAGTCTGGTTATTTCAAAACATTTTGCTTCTTAAAATTTGTGTGTCGACGTGTCGACGTGTCGGGGTGCCGACGTGTCGACGTGAAATGCGAATGTGAAAGTGAGTCCGCCTTGCGGCGGTGAAGTGTGCAAGTGTGCGAGAAAAATACAAGCGAAAGTTTCTGATTCAACCAAACAGTTTAATTAAAAGGAAAAATAAGCTCCCTCTCCAGCAAGGAGAGGGCGGGGGGTGAGGTTCATCAAATGATAATTAAAACCTCAAATGTTTCAACGTGAAATGCAAGTGTGAAAGTGTGTCCGCCTGACGGCGGTAATGTGTGCAAGTGTGAAAATGATTAACTGATGAAAATGATGAAGAGGTATGGTGCGGACTTGTGAATTCAATTGCATTCGCCGCGCAGCGGCTTGCCTTCGTCCCACTACTCACTACCCTATGAAGTAGAAGCTTTTCTCCGCTTCGCTACAAAAACCTTCACTTCATAGCAGGCACTACTCACTACCTTTTATTGAGGAATAAGGAATTAGGAATAAGGAATAAATCCTCCAACAAAATTCTTCCCGCAACTTACCGTCTTACCGCCTTACCTGTTCCCTGCATTAATCTCACTCGCTAATCTCATCACAACTTTCAATAATTTTTTTCTCCAGCCCATCACTAACATTCCACAATGGAAGTCTTACAGTATCTCCGCAAATATGTAAATGTTTGAGCGCTACTTTCACTCCTGAAGGAGAGCCTTCTTTAAATATCAAATCCGTAAACTCAAGTAATTTATAATGCAGTAGTCGAGCACCCGGATATTTATCGTCAAGACTTAACCTGACCATATCACTAAACTCTTTCGGAAAAGCATTCGCAACAACTGAAATTACTCCCTGCATACCCATGCTGATAAAAGGTAATGTAAATCCATCATCACCACTCAACACCATAAATCCTTCCGGTGCATCCTGGATGATATGCATACATTGCCCGAAATTTCCACTCGCTTCTTTTACAGCAATTACATGCTGGGCATCACGCGCAATGCGAATGGTAGTGGCCGCTTCCATATTCGATGAAGTGCGACCCGGCACATTATACAGAATTACCGGCACATCCACCTCTTTATCAATAGCCATATAATGCTGATAAATGCCCTCCTGCGAAGGTTTATTATAATAAGGCGATGCAATTAAAATTGCATCCACAAACGCATTGCCTGCACGATGTGCGCGATAGGCTTTTATACTGGAAATAATGGCACGCGTGTCGTTACCACCAAAACCACCAACTACCGGTACACGCTGGTTTACATGCGACAACGTGGCATCCATAATCGAAAACCGCTCAGCCTCCGATAGTGTCGCGGCCTCGCCGGTTGTGCCCATACTTACCACATATTCAACACCACCATTAATGACATGATCAATTAAGGTATGCAATGCTGAAAAATCAATTTCGCCATCTTGCGTAAATGGTGTTACTAATGCAACTCCGGTGCCGCGATAACGTGCGGTTACATCCGGCGAATAAATAGAAGCCATACTTAAACGTATTTAATTATTGTTCGGTGCGCACCATGCGCAAATAATGCTCAACTTGAGCTAAATATTTATATACATCATCATCAGCAGTCTGCATCATAAAATCATAGGCATAAGTCTTTTGCTGATCAAAACGACCAATCCGCAATTTTGCTTTGCTGTAAGTGGAAATATATTCAAGCGGACGATTCGTTTCCATGCAGGTGTTAATCAACACATCAAAATCTTTTTCTACAAAATGTCTGAATCGCGCAATTTTAGGTATGCCAATCCAGTTTTTATCTTTTGCGGTCAGCCAAATAATTTCTTCCTCAAAAGGAGGTAATTTTTTTACATAACCCAGAATGGTAATTTTCTTTCCCTCGCTGCTGTAACGGTCAATATAATTTAATAATTGTCGTAAGGCTATTGGGTCACTGCCGTCAACTAAAAATGCCATCGACTTAATCTCCTCATAAGGAATAGCACGGCGCAAGCCTGTATCTGTATAAGGTTTTGAGCGGACAAACCGACCGAAGAGGATATTTTTTATCGATCGCATGGCTTACAGGATTAACCGGCAGAGCCGGCATTTAATTCATCAAAAACACCCATGTCGTCGAATTTTTCAATACGCAAACGAATACGTTCATCCGCATCCATCGGTATTAATTCTTTCAGGTGTTTCTTGATATGTTTTTTCAGCAATTTCGCCATTTCTTCAGGATCAGTATGTGCGCCACCCAGCGGCTCTTTCACAATACCATCGATAATTTTATTTTTATAATTATCAGCAGCTGTGAGTTTTAAGGCTTCTGCAGCAGTCTCCTTGAAATCCCAGCTTCTCCATAAAATACTTGAACACGATTCAGGACTGATTACTGAATACCAGGTGTTTTCTAACATAAACACGCGGTCGCCAATGCCAATACCTAAAGCACCACCAGAAGCACCTTCACCAATCACCACACAAATCACTGGCACACGCAATAAAGTCATTTCATATAAGTTGCGTGCAATTGCCTCTGCTTGTCCGCGTTCTTCTGCTTCTAAGCCGGGATAGGCCCCCGGAGTATCAATTAAAGTAACAATCGGAATATTAAACTTCTCGGCCAGCTTCATCAGACGCAACGCCTTGCGATAGCCTTCAGGATTGGCCATGCCGAAATTGCGATATTGACGCATTTTAGTATTAATACCTTTCTGATGACCGATAAACATCACGGTTTGTCCATCCAGCTTGGCCATCCCGCCAATAATCGCCTTATCATCCCGCACATTTCTGTCGCCGTGCAATTCCACGAAATCGGTGCACATGTTCTCTATATAGTACAAGCTATAAGGTCTGTCCGGATGCCTGCTTAACTGCACTTTTTGCCAGCCATTCAGATTTTCATAAATCTGCTTTCTCAGGTTCGCAATCTTGTCCTTTAATTCAGATTCAGGAACCGAAATATCTATCTTCTGCTTTTCTCCCACCGCTTTCAGCTTCTCCAACTCTTCATACAGGTCGGCAATGGGCTTTTCGAAGTCTAAGAATATCATACGGCAAAGGTAGGGATTACAACTGAAGTCTGAAACATCCGGGTAACCAATTGAAAACATACGGTTAACACCCCCTGAATGCCTATCTTTGTCGTATGCGAGTTACTATACTTTTCCTGACGCTCGGCCTCCTGTTGCATACCTCTTGTGGACAGGAAAAAAGCCATGAACACGCAGATGCCGATGCTGTAGAATCACATGATCATCATGCCGCCATCGCGCCTGAAGAAATTCAGCTGAATAACGGCGAAAAGTGGGTGGCCAACAAGGAAACAACCGATGGCATTAAACGCCTGCAATCGCTCGCAGAAGGCTATAGCGGGCAGGATGTGGATGCTGCCCACCTGGCTGAAGATATGCTGGTTGCTTATCAGGAAATTTTCGACAAATGCACCATGAAAGGTGAAGCGCACGAGCAACTGCATCATTATCTTATGCCGTTGGGCGCACATCTCGAAGAAATTAAGGCATGCACTACCGGTTGCGGCGAGCACGTGCAACATGTGCAGGCTTACCTCAATACCTATTTTACTTATTTTCAATAATCGCCCTGTTCACTGCTGAGGGTTCATTTCGCGCAGCAGACAGCCCGTTGCCATGACTCCAACCAATGTGCAAGTACTCGTGCAGGATTTAGCTCAAACCCTCCTGAATCGGTATGACGCGACTGAAGCTGCAGCCATCGCCAGAATTGCGGCTGAGGAGATTTTTGGGAAACAGGCATTGCGCATCCCAACGGATATTTCAGACGATCAGCAGCATCATTGGCTAGAGGTAAGGTCGCAACTCATTTCCGGTGTTCCGCTGCAATATGCCCTGGGTAGAGCCTGGTTTATGGATTTGACTTTAAAGGTTACGCCGGATGTATTAATTCCGCGACCGGAAACTGAGGAACTCGTTGAGAAAATTATTCAACAAACTAAAATCAGTAAACCCCGCATTTTAGATATTGGCACCGGCAGCGGCTGTATTGCCCTGGCATTAAAAAAAGCAATGCCGGATGCGCAAGTCTCAGCCTGCGATACCTCAATTGCAGCATTGCAAATAGCAGCCGAAAATGCGCAACAACATAACCTCGACGTAACGTTTTTTCAATCAGATATTCTTCAACCAAATGCACTGCAGCATCATCCTACATTTGACCTGATTGTTTCCAATCCGCCATATATCCATCCCGATGAAAAATTGGATATGGAGCAACACGTACTCGCACATGAACCACATCTGGCCTTGTTTACACCAGCGGAGGATATGTTTATTTTTTATCGCGCTATTGCAGATGCGTGTATTTCGGTTTTAAGGGGATGGTTGTGGTTTGAAATACATGCACATGGTGGCGAGCAGGTAGCTGAAATACTGCGCAGTAGAGGGTTTCAGGAGGTGACAATCCATCAGGATATGCAACAAAAAAATCGATTCGTTGCAGGGCGTTTGCATGCCTGACGTATTTAGCTTTATTTTTTTTTGACGGTAAATGCCGTATTTTTGAATGCATCAACCCGAATGCATGTATGAAAACACTTTTTAGTATCGCAGTCTTAGTTTTTTATGTGTCAGCTTCTGCACAAATTGTTCCACAAATTGAATGGGAATTAAATATTGGTGGCGATGGTTGGGACGAATGTCGCTCAATTGTAGAAACACCTGATGGCGGATTTATTCTCGGCGGATTTAGTGAATCAGATATCAGTGGAAATAAAACAGCACCGAGTTTCGGCACCTATGATTTTTGGGTAGTGAAATTATCTGTTTTTGGAACAGTAGAGTGGGAGAGAAGCTATGGCGGAAATCTCCGTGAACAATGTTATCGCTGTGTGCCAACAGCCGATGGCGGATTTATAATGGGTGGCTGGTCAGAAAGTGGTGTGAATGGAAATAAAACAACTGAAAATTTTGGCTTGCGCGATTGTTGGGTGGTGAAAACAGATGCAGATGGTGAAATTGAATGGCAAACTTCGGTAGGTGGCGCTGGCGATGATTATATTTTTACCCTGCATCAATTAGCGGATGGCGGATTTATTTTCGGCGGATTTTCTGAAAGTGGTATTTCCGGAAATAAAACGGAAGAAAATCTGGGCGGGATGGATTATTTCGTTTTTAAATTAAGTGCCGACGGCGAATTATTATGGCAAAATACAATAGGTGGTTCGGCTGAAGATCGCCTGCATGCTATTTTAGAATTGGAAGACGGCTCATTTATTTGCGGCGGCACTTCCGAATCAACAGATTTTGATCATACAGCACCTATGAAAGGTATTGAAGATTATTGGGTGCTTAAACTGGATGCTACCGGAAATCCGATTTGGGATAAATCGTATGGCGGTAATGATGTAGATGAATTATTTGATATTGGCATCGACCCTGAAGGCAATTTCGTTTTCGCGGGATTTACCATAAGTAGTGCCGATGGTGATGTAACAGAACCCATCACCGGTATGCAGGACGGATGGGCTGTAAAAACAGATGCTGACGGCAATATTCTCTGGCAAAACACTATAGGTGGCGAAATGGGTGATCGCCTCGAATGCGCCAGTATCATGAATGACGGCAATTATTTTTTAGGCAGTGGTTCATACTCTCCTTTATCCGGCGATTTAATTGAAGCAAGTTACGATTGGGATTATTGGCTGAAAAAA
>JAKQVC010000039.1 GCA_029571985.1 Bacteroidota bacterium
CCAATAATAAACAAAAGACGACCAACACAGCGTCTTGTAATACTGGCTGAAAAGTTGTTCATTGTAACAGCAATACTGGTAATACTTGCCATAATTGCATGGGCAGTTCCGCAGGTGTTTTGGTTGAATCTATTCATATGAGGAGGGAATGATGCTACAAGTTAGCGTGCAAGCGAAACAATGTCGTGTTGAAATACGCGACGGTGAAAACGTGTTGGTTATTGAAGACGGCGCAATAACGGAATACAATGACAAAGATATTGGCGGTGGTGGGTGTGATCGCAGTATTGATGAAGTAATGCGCGGATACGATCTGTCGTCGGAATTTTTGTTGAGTCTAATTATGATGATGACACTGTAGGATCTCGGCCCCGATGCCTGAGCAGGTGTTCAGACGTCGGATCCGGTAATCCTGCCGGGACTATACTTATATGGAGGTTTTGAAATGGCTACAATTGAAGAGATGGAAATGGCTGGTAAGGATGCAGAGGCAGAATTGGCTAAATTGATGCAAGATGCGGAGTTCGCAAAAGCTGCACGTACCATTGCAGGTTTTATCCGCAAATGGTTTCTCAAAGCCGGATACAAACGGCTGTGCAAAGCACTGTTGAATGCTACAAAGTAGGACGCTGGCCCCGATGCTCAAGCAGTGTTGTTTGAGCTTCGGATCCGGTAATCCTGCCGGTACAAGCATACTGGAGGTGTGTATGAGAACGTATGAGGAAGTCAAAAAACTTGCAGAGGAATTTGTGCAAATATTGAAATCGCTGAATAAAGTAATTAATGAGCGCGAAAGACTCATGGAACTGCCGAACAAAGATCCAATTGTCGATTGTATTATTACTGGAGACGAAGCTCATGATCTTATAATCGATATTCTACATGACATCGCAAATAAAGAGCATCGTGTAAAGTTTCTGCTCAGGCAGGAAAATGAATATCGTTTTGCTCTAAGAAATCTTGAAAAAGTACTCAGCGAATGTTTAATTCCGAATAGCTGGTATGTGTTTGATGAGATTGCTTTTATCAACTGTTTTTGGGTTGAGCCAGACGGTCAATTCTATTGGAGAATCGATTATGAAACATACGATGATCATCTCGCGTTCTTGAACAGTAACAAACACAATATGTATGAACCAGTTAACTATGGCAATAACCGACCTATTGGATTCATTGAATGGTGTGAAAAGTACGTAATGAAAAGTTGAGGAGAAAGCAATGAACGATGAAATCGAAAGAATAAACCAACACTATCGATACGTTGAATTACTTGCTTCTGTATTAGACGCATTTACTACGAAGCACGAGCAGGTTTTAGTTGTACACACAATATTCTTTTCGTTAAATCATTGGCCTGACGAAGAACTGTTCGAAGAAATTCCTCAGTTTGCAGGGTTCGGTATTGAATACAACGAGGAAACAATGGAGCTGCGAATTGATGCACCGTCGCTTACAGATCTTGTTGAGATATGCATGCTGCCGTGTTTTCCGGCAGATGCGAAACCCATAATACGGCGCGACAACACTGAGGACAAAGGTAATAAAATCGCGTGACAAATGTTAGTTCCCCATTGTATCACGATTGTTATACAATGGTATTGAAGATAAAAACTTCCGGATTCGATCCGATAAAATTTTCGGAGTCCGGTTGATTATGAGCCAAAACAAAAGGAGATCGAAATGGCTAAAAGAACAAACACAAGTGTCGACCCCACTCCTGTAGTGGAAACTGCACAAGCTGCAGAAATTGAGCAACCATCCGCCGAGGAAGTGAACGTTGCAGTTGAAAAGGCTGTGAAAGCAGCTACCCCCGAGCGCAAAGGATTCCGCAAATTCGCCGAATTAGGCGAGAATGACGCAAATCCTTATGGCATCACCAACTCACGTGGGCAGGTTGTAACTAAAGGGTATTTGAGTCGATATATCCAGTGTTGGTGCCGCAAAGGAGACGGCTACTCAAAGAACCGAAGTGAAAACTTCCGGTACTTTATGAGTGACGAATTTCTCAGCCAGCACGCCGACAAAACTGCCAGCCAAATAGGCAAAGCAGCGTCAATCGATCCTCGCTGGGGATTGACTCCAAAACCCGCCAAACAGGACGTTAACATCGCAACCGCTGATCCGATTGCCGTGAACTTACCGGTTGAATCGGAAGTTACTGTGGAAACTGAATAAATTGGTGTCGTAAGGTCACTGAGTAACAATTTTCAGTTTCAGAAAGTAGCTGGGAACCGGGCCCGGCGCCGGTGCAGTATGCTAAGCAGGTTTATGCCTGGCGCTGTGGCAGGTTTTCGCAAGGGCACTTAAGCACTTTCATGTAATTTTAGATAAATTTCCCGCGGGGAATTTTCCTAGGAAAACTTTCTAGAAACATCATGAAAGTGCTTAAGTACACACTTTGGACTTACAACAGAAAGGATAAAAACGCATGCCAGGTTCAAAATATGGACAATATTTCAAAAAAGCCCTGCTAAAGGACAACATGATCGGCGATTTGGCTCGCTACGTGAATGAAAACAACCCTGCTTTGTTTACCGCGCCGGCTGATCAATGGGACTCCTACATCCAAAACTCCACCGCACCTCAATACCTAAAAGAACAATATGCAAGGATTCGCAGGATGTTGACTGCAAAATCAAAAACACGGATAGAACGAGATCCATTCGCTGCGTACATGTGGCGGTACCGCCGATACACTGGACCAACTGCAGAATTAGCACGTGCACTCTACGACTCCGCGCCTGACTTGTTCACTCGCCCGTTTGACGACTGGCTAAAACACATGCAAGACAATGGTTATCCCGATGACATGATTGATCAACTCTGCTTAGCACATCGACGCTCGCAGCGTGATCCGTCGGACCCCGACTATACGCGATACATCAACCACCGGTATACTCGCCGATCAGATGAATCTGATTGATCAGTCAATCGATGTGCCATCCGGTCAACAGACCATCCGGTCAACAGACCATCCGCGCACGTAAACAAACGGTCAAAATGTATCAACTGATTAATTCATGATATAATTAATAAGGACTGACATGGAAAATAGAACTAACTCATTCAATGAAACGAATAAAACAATAGCATCAATGCTAAGTTTACCCATTGATCTAAATGAAGACAAAAATTCGTGGCACCAAACAGACGAGCAACTGCAACACCAAACTCATGAACCACCAGCTGACTCGCCATTCAAACGAATAAAAATCAACGACCGCACTAGCCGCTGCCGTAAATGGTACCACCCACACCGCTGGACAAAATGGCAACAAATGATGAAAACAACACTTGCTTACACAAGCTGGACGGGGGGACGCTATTACATGGTCTACAGGTCATGCCG
>JAKQVC010000050.1 GCA_029571985.1 Bacteroidota bacterium
TACTTTTTTCCAGGTGAAACGACTTCAGACTGCGCAGGATATGTTTGTATAAAAAGCTTCGCAGGCTATAAATATTCTCTTCATGCAAATCAGTAGCCTCTCGAATAGCGGAAGTTTCCGGTTTACAACCGCGCTCCAGCACATCAAAAATGCGCATACTGGCACTTTCCTGACCGGTAAATCCCACTCTGGATTTGCGGAAGTAACCCTTTTCTGAAGGGGTCATAGTGGTAATGAGGTCACTGAGGTCGCCCCAGCTCACTTTTATCTGCTCGGAATTTAGTATTTTATGCATATTAAGTGCCTAAATATAGGAATTATGCCTAAATTTTAACAAATCCGGAATTTACTTTTTAGCTATTTCTGGTATTGACTCAGGCCCCCTTCATACACTACTTTCGGGTCATTAACCACTAAATTATCATTATGAAGAAAATCATTTACAGTTTCTTAACGCTGTTGGCCATGCATGTTGGTGCGACAGCTCAAAACCAAAATTGGGCGGATGCATCTGAGTCCAATGCGGAATCCGATGATGCGTATTCGGTAGACATGGATAATGCCGGTAACCGGTATGTTGCCGGGGTATATTCCCGAACCCTGCGGATTGATGGGGTTGATTATCCAAACGACAGCACCGATAACACCCGTGATGCCTTTATTGTAAAGTATGACCATGACGGAAACGTGCAATGGGTGCAAACCATTACCGGTCCGTCGAATCAGGAAATCCGCTGCATTAAAGTGAATAAAATTACCGGCGATGTATATGTGAGCGGTATTTTTTATTATGATTTCTATATCAATGGCATCAAACAGAACTCTGCGACATATACCGCATTTCCGGGTTCTTTCAGCAGAACTTTTATTGCCCGGTTTGACACCAACGGAAATTTAATATGGTCAAACAATACATACAGCATAGCAGGGTATACCATTGAAGGCGGATATTCCATTGCTTTATCACCACTTGGCAATTATGTGTATTTCCATGCAGGATTTATCGGCGATATGCAATTTGAAGGTGGACCATCCATTGGAGCCGTTGGGTTTGGTGCACAAAATACATTGTTAGCTAAAATCAATACGGCAACCGGAAATCCAGATGTCATTCGTTCGGATATTGAACGGTATTTATTCTATGGAAAATTACTTGCGACCGACCGTTTAGGAAATGTGTATTTTGCCGGTACGCACAGCTCAAACTGTATGGAAGATATTAGTCTGTTATTTAGCCCATGCTTGACCAATCCCAGTGGAGCAGAGCAAGGTTTTCTCT
>JAKQVC010000055.1 GCA_029571985.1 Bacteroidota bacterium
CCTTGCAAGTATTGTGCTGCCGCTTTGCTTAACTTCCATCTTTGCACGCTCGTTTAATTTTTTAAAGCCCGGGAGCCTGCCCCGCTCCAGCGGGGCTTTAAAGTCCAATGTCCCCGGTAACATCCGGGGTAGTTCTCCGACCCTGCTGAACAACCCCGGAGAGGGTTGAAGCTGCTGTTCTTCAACACCTCCGGCGTTGAAAGCCAAGGCAGACATTTACCATGGATGTAACCATGGATATTGGATTTGCAGCCCTCCGGGCTGGCTGGCTGTTTAATGATTATCATACCTTCTCAGATCATTGATTTTGTTATAATTATCCTGCAATTTGTACTTAACTACAATATCTGCTACTTCGCCCGGCACAGTATCTTACCAATATGCCTAAAAAACAATATTTTATGGATATGTCACCCTCCAATCCATTCTTACCAGATCCTCAAGGCTCAAATCATACCTCTTAAGGATCATATAGTTTTTCATTATGGTATCCCAAGGAACGTTTTTCAATGTTGTCTCATCAAAAATGAAAATCATTAAGGTATCATAAATATCAAATTTGGATTCCCATCTTCCCATTATAGGATTTGTTACTGTCTCTCCGGATTGGATCCTATAAAAATCATCTGATGTAACCGGATTATCTTCAAGTCTAAGTGTAGTATCAGGGAAAGCAAAACTGTAATTAAAGTAAACCGTTGAATTACTGTTATTTGCTATTTTCATTCTGGAATCCCATGGATCACATTGGATAAAAATAAACAAAATACATAACAAAATAATATGTGTCCTATAACCAAACTTTTCCATAATACAGGTACATAAAAATATTTCAATTTTTGTTTATTGTTAAAGTCGAAGGCCTTTCTCTGCGACCATACTCAATAATTGGATAGTCATCATTACGAGTGTCTCCTTTTTCAAACAAAGGATTACTTTTATAAAACCAATCACTATAACCGGGATATTGTTCAGTAAAATAAATAAATGCAGTTTTATTAGCATCACGCTCTATCCAGAAATAACCATGATCCTCCGGATTGGTTGCAGCGCTCCACAAGCTTGGGATGCCGTATTCAAAATAATAACCCGGGCCCGATTCCCTGCTTCTCAAATAATGCCCATACTCATGCTGAAACAGAGAATTATCGCGTGAGGCATTAATACTCTGTCCTCCTATAATATTATTACCAAAGGTTATGGCTCCCCAGTAACCTCGTGTTTTTAACACCGTTGCCCCACGATAGTATTGGATTTCATCCAGCACCCCCGATGCATTTGTTAAAGTGGCAGCAATGTTTCCCATACCGGTGTTTAATCCCTCCCGGGTAAACCTTGAAAGAAGCCTCCATCCCCATCCTTTTGTCTCGGTTCCGGTATCAAACATCTGGCCGCTTACTTTAAAATAGTTCCCGACTCCCTGAAATCCTTTGCTGAAACCTCCCTGTACAAAATTCGTTACAAAACCTCCGCCGCTCATTACATCCATCGTCAGTACTTCTGCCGGAGCTATGGATAGCATGGTCGGCATTGAAATCAAAGCCCTTGCCCACGGTTTTGCTCCCTGCTCTCCGATCCAGTTGAAAAACCTGCCCAGTATTGTACGTTCCCCGCTCGGATCAGTGTACTTCAGTGGATTATTCAGGCAATACACATACCTGTTCAGACTCTGTGTATAATAAGGCGCCTGTACATGGTTATCTGGACTAAGAAACTGACCAACCAGCGGGTCATATACCCTTCCGTTCATGTTTATGATGTTGAACCATGGCAGGTGCTCCCGCCTCCGCTGATGCTTCGGCGGGCAGGCATGCCCCGTAAATCCTCTGCCGGCAACAAATAGCGATGGTTCAGAACCCGGAGCAAAATTGGTCCATGATGACACGTTCCTCATCCTCCCCCAGGCATCATAACTGTACTCATAAAGCAATGTATTATTCGATGCATTTACAACATGTGTTATACTACCGAGATGGTCCCTGAGCAAATTATAATATGTGGTGGTACTATTCTGTGTTATTGCCACAACAGGAGCAGTATAGGCATCGCCTCCTATAAATGTATATTCTTTGGTTGCTCCTCCTGCAGTCTCTTTTATATAACCCCCGCTCGGATACCACCTTGCAAGTATTGTGCTGCCGCTTTGCTTAACTTCCATCTTTGCACGCTCGTTTAATTTTTTAAAGCCC
>JAKQVC010000060.1 GCA_029571985.1 Bacteroidota bacterium
CGTAAACGGAACTGCAACTAATGCACCGCCAATACCACCACCTAAATTCGCACCGGCCTGACCGAAAATAAAGATCAAACCTACCAGCGATAAGATGATGATGTGACCGGCAGTAATGTTCGCAAACAAACGAATCATCAAGGCCACCGGCTTAATAAATATACCCGCTACCTCAATCGGCACTAAAATTATTTTAATCGCAAACGGCACGCCCGGAGGGTTAAAGGTGTGACCCCAGTAGTTCTTGTTGGCATGCAGGTTGGTTAACAGGAAAGTCATGGCTGCCAGCGCGCTGGTAACCGCGATATTTCCGGTGAGGTTTGGATTAGCAATCAATGGAATTAACCCCATCATATTACCTATCCAGATAAAGAAAAACACCGTAAGTAAATACGGCAGATAACGATCCGTTTTATTGCCCAGATTCGGCTTCACCACCTCATCGCGCACAAACAAAATCAGCGGCTCCATGAAGCTCTGCAATCCTTTCGGTGCCTGACCTTCGCGACGGCCATACGCTTTCGCAACTGAGGTGAAAATAAATATCATAATCAGGGCCACCAGGATGAGGGTAGCCACATTCTTTGTAATCGACATGTCTAAAGTAAACCCGCCGTCTTCATGCACAATTTTGCCGCTTTCGTTGTAATAGAACCCCTTGTAAGTTTCGGCATGATGCTCAGTATGGTCGGTTTGGGGGGTGGAATGACCATCTGGAGTCGAGTGGCCATCTTGGCCCGCAACCCCTGCCTCATCGCTATGAGCAGGTACAGCTTCTGGCTCACTTGTTCCATGATGTGCTGCAGGCATTTTATTGCTCATAAACACATGCAAACCGTCGTGAATCACAATACATGGCAGGGGGACGGTGAGTCCGCCCACAATATGCCATTCATGGGCATCCGCCACGTGATGCATGGCAAATTCCTTTGCGTCATAAGCGCCCTCAGCACCCGAAGCCAGGGCTTCCTGCGGTACTGCCAAAAACCATCCGAAAACCAGCGCTACCGATACTTGTATGAATGACCTCACTGCCGTAATGTTTTGAAATTCGCCGCAAAGGTACGGTTTGATTGGCAGATTAGGAAATTATCGAGGGGAAATTGGAGGGTATTAGTGAGTGGTGAGTGGTGAGTGGTGAGTGGTGAGTAGTGAGTGGTGAGTGGTGAGTGGTGAACGGTGAACGGTGAACGGTGAGTGGTGAACGGTGAACGGTGAGTAGTGAGTGGTAATAGTAAAGGTTGATTGAGGAGGGCCCGCCATGAAGTGAAGGTTCTCGCAGCGCAGCGGAGAGAAGCTTCTACTTCATGGCTATGAAGTGAAGCTTTTCAGCGCGTAGCAAAGCAAAGATTCTACTTCATAGGTGGAGGTTGATTGAGGATGCCTGCTATGAAGTGAAGCTTTGCGGCGCGCAGCAGAGAAAAGATTCTACTTCATAGCTATAAAGTGAAGCTTTGCGGCGCTTAGCAGGGAAAAGGTTCTACTTCATGGCTATGAAGTGAAGGTGCCGCCTTATTCTTCCTCATCCTCATAAAAGGTAAACCTCACCTGCCAAACCATTTTTGTTTCAACGACCTTTCCATCGAATTTGCCGGGGATAAAGGATAGTAATTGTATGACCCGAATAGCCTCTGCATCAGCAGCGGCAGATATTCCCCTGCGAATTGCTACATCTTTTACTTGACCAAGGGTATCTACAATAAACTCCAAATAAACCGTCCCCTCAATACAGCCCATATCATCCGTATAGCGCAAGTTTTCCTGAATGAATGTGCTCGCCTCAGCATATCCACCACCAATATATTCAGGATATATTTGCGGCTCTTCAAAAACGTAATTGCTGTGCTTCACCGAATCCACAGTTTGAGCTGAAAGGAGACTGATTTGTGCTGAAAGTAACAGGAGAGTCAATATATTAGGGATCGGTCTCATTATGTTGTTTGTTGAAAATTTCAGTAACCGATGTTTATAATGAATATGTAAAACAATTATACATTTTTTAAAATTGTTTCAACAGGTTGGGTTTGCATCAGATGACACTATTTACTTACTTTAATACCATACTTAAATAATCCGACAATAGTAATTGCCAAATCGATAACAAATAAAAATATTTTTTTGTGTTTTATTTCAGCGTCAAGTGTTCGGATAATAAAATTTTGTGTCTGGCTATTGCTGGTTACCATAAAATGCGTATCATTTTGCTTTTTACTTATAAACTGGCCCACCATTATTGAATCTACGCGTATATCCTGATTTTCTACTAATAATGGCAAATGAGCATGAGCATTCGTTTCTACCATCTTGTATATCCCTTTTCCCGGCGTATATTGATGCTCGGTAATCGCTACTATTTTTTCAGCATCAATCTTCAATTCGATAAATTTGTCAATTGAAGTATTTAAATCTTTATACTCAAAATCAACCGATAATTGAGAACCGCTGATTAGGGCTACTCCAAATAAAATAACCCAAAAAAGTTTTTTCTTTATAATCGTTATTTTCATGTATTACAGCTTTAATTGAACACATACCGGTTGCAAACGATGGATTAATCCCGAAACACAATTGGCAATTCCTCCGCAAAGCCAATGTGCCAATTACCAAAGCTACCAAATCTTCAATGAAGGAGCATTACCTTTCAAAACAAGATAGGCCCAACGGTGAACTACTTCGAGTCTGCAATAAACTAACATTAGATCTAATAATTGAAATCGTCTATCAACCAAACCGCAATTAACCCGGCAACTGCTTTAATATTGCCTACCGGTTTGTGTTGGGTCTTTTAGGTTAATCCAAAAGATGTGTATGGGTTCGGATTGGTCGGGTGACCCGTTTTGGTTGCTGTCTAATTGCGCGAATACATACATCAAATCATTTTGCGGGTCGTACTCTGATTTCATCACGGTATAATTTTCCGGAATTAATGCACTTTGTTTTTCGCCGTTCAAATTAAATAAATACAATCTCCGTAAGTCCTTCAGGTTGATAAAATGGTCTTTGTTAGTGTCTTCATTATATACAGATACCATACAATAATTTCTACTAACAGGGTTGTAGCTTAATGTATCTTTTAAATAAGTTGGGTAATACAATGTCTTGATCAAAACAGGTTTGTCAAAAAAATAGGTTTGCTCTTGTGATTGAATATTGTAATGCGAAACATTCACCATATTATACCCATAAACCGCCGCTAATCCCGGCATCAGGTTGCCATGCCAGAAATGTCCGAACGCCTCGTCTGATTCGTCGTACCGGTAATGCATAGTATTTGACCCAATAAATGTGGTATGATCACGCTTATTTTCATTTACCTTATAAATTGTGGTTAAGCGTATTTGAGGCACTCCTGTGAGTAATACACTACTCGGACGTGTTTCTATCTGTAATGAATCGCGACTCAGTCCGGTTTGCGCATCGCCATCAAGCTCATTTTCGTCGCTACTTACCTGGAAACCTTTATCTGCTAAACTGCTTTCACCGCAACCGGCGGCTGTCAGGAATAGGAGCATTGCGGATATGAGTGTGTTGGATTTCATGCTTTTTGGTTGGGGCTTGATTGGTTTATATGGTCTGGTTTAATGGTATAATGTTAACGAAAATCCAGACAATACAAATATAGCTCGTATATGTGTATTCGGGAATAAATTGATTTATATTAGAAACAAATGGCTTTCCTCATTATCAACCAACGTTTTTTTACGCGTTGGAGACCCTCGTGAGTTTCGGTGGAAATTGGTGGCGATTTTTCGAAGGCTCAAACCTTAATCTATAGTGCCCATCAGACTGCTGAAGAAATTCTCACTCATGCAGGTTTTTGAGCTAATCCTACCGGCTCAAACGCTGCAACCTTACCCACACTTCCTTAGAGCCAATAAATCAAATACCTAGATGCGTTTATTACCCACGAATATCAGCAATCAAAGTTAGCGCTCCCTGAGTTTCCCAATATCCGGTTTCTCGCATATCAATCATCATTTTCGTCATCATTTTCGTCATCTTGCGATTCATCTTCCATTTGTAATACATCTCCAGCCGGAGTTATATGCAACTCAACAACCTTTTGATCAGTTACTGACGTTACTTCGATCTCATAATAACTAGCCTCAGGTGTTTCAACGAACTCCGCTTCATCTGCTTTGTAGTTGGAATAATCTGTTTTGAGGCGCAATTGAACCGATTCAGGCAATGCAGAAAGCTGCATTGGTTTTTCAGTTTCCATCCAATTCCCATGCTCATCAAATGCTGCTTCAAATTCATCATCAACTAATTTATAAGCTACCTCCCATAGCATATCCTCACTATCAAAATTCCATTCCACATCCTTTGCATTTGGTACTTTCTGATTAAATGCTTCTTTCACAGCTGATGGAGGCTCTTTTTCCTGACCAAAGGCAGAGAAGCCTATTAAAACCACCCCGATAAATACATTCAATAATTTTTTCATTTTTTCAGTTTTTTGGATTAATAATTATTATATAATCAAATAAAAAAACAATTCTTGAAATGCAACAGCTTAACAGTACTTGATGCGCGTGCCCGAATTTGAACCAATGGCCTTGATTACTAAAATTCCCAATTTACCCCAAACACAGGTAAAAATCCCAACCAATATTTATTGTCTTCAACTGCGAGATAGTTCCCATCGGCATCCAATGAATATGCGCCATTATCAGAACTTGCATCAAGGTCAAATTTTTTTAAATTTTCTCTATTATACACATTAATAATCTGCAGAAATGTGGTAATGTCGCCATAACTCACATCAAACGACTTATTTATCCTTAAGTCCAACCGGTGATATGCCGGATAAATTGTTCCATTAAACTCAGCATGCACCGGATAAAAATGTAGTGTGTCAGGTGCAATCTCCTGATACCTGTACGTATAATCTGTTCTTGGCCAACCAATATAATAATGCCAAGATGCACTGAAATGCCATGAAGCTGTGGGACGGTAATTAATATCAGCATAAATGGTGTGTCGTTGATCGTTCAAACGGGGAACCAATCCTGTCCGCTCAATCAACAAACCATCAAATTCAATGTCTTGAATGTCATCGAGCGCCTGTGCTAAAGCATAACTAAACCACCAGGAAATTTTATTTCCCTTATCATACGTTAGGAAAATTTCAATACCCTTCGAGGTTATACCATTAAAAATTACCCGAGCATTATCGTTTCTCGACTCAGGAAAACTCTCTAAATGGTCTCTCAGGTTCTGCCATTGCGGGCTGATATTGGAATAGTCTTTATAATACCCCTCAATCCTCATACTTACGCCGTTTAGAAAATTATGTTCCAATCCAACAACGTAATGGACAGCCAACTCAGCCTGATCAAATTCAGTAATTCCATGGTTAACATCCATTGCATTAATAAATTGTGATTGGTAATAATATCCATAGGCTGCCCGTATGGAAGTTTGGTTTGACATAATGTATAACAAGCTTATCCGTGGACTGATATTATTATCATTTGTATATGAAGCGAAATCATAGCGGATTCCACTCTCTCCAACCAGTTTGGGCAATATTTTATATCGCACGTTGAGATACGAGCCTACCTGCTCCCCTCTTGGTTTTAAAGAAATGTTCAACTCTTTATCATACATAAATAATTCTTCATTCGAATTAATCCTAAGTTCATGAATTGCACTGAAATATTGGTAGTCGGCCCATAATTCTTTTGCATCAAAACCAAAACGGAAGTGAACTTTTGCAAACCTGCTCAATGACCAATCCTGCTTAATCCCTATATAGGAATAATCACGTTTATCATCTAATAAAACGAAACCTTTATCTGATGCTTCATACTTATCGTAACCACCAGATCTATAATGATTAATATTGCCACAATATAAAATCGTTCTGGCATCCAAATCTTTGCTAAAATATGACCGGAGCGTCAGCCATCCATACGAGTTATTATAGCTTGTTTCAAATTCATCAAAAACATCCGCTTCAGGATCATTATCAATATAGGTCTTATCGCCACTCCGGAGAAAATGCGCCGACAATATATGATTTGGGCGTACAGCATATTCAACTTTGATAAACCCATCATAATATGTAGGGAACCATTCTTGATTTCCAATAGCTTTTAAGCTCAAATCGAGCATCCCTCTTCTTGCTGAAATAACATATGAGCCTTTATTCATAGCAAATTTGCCATCTGTATACAATTGAGCGTTCATTATACTCAGCCCCAATTTTGTATGCCTACTTTCATCCATAACCGATTTTGACTTCATCCCAAAAACTCCACTTAATCGATTACCATACGCTGCAGAAAATCCACCGGTCATCAAATCCACCCCTCGAATTGCTTCAATATCAACTATGCAGAAAAGCCCTCCCGAGTAATCACGTTGATGGAAGGGTTCATAAAGCTCCATTCCATCAAGTGATATTAGGACTTCGTCAGCTTCACCTCCTCTAATCGCAAATTTGCTCGTATAATCGCTGGCAGAAATTCCGGGAAGGCGTGAGACCGCCCTGGTAATATCCTCAGCAAATGCCATATTCTTCAAATTCTCCTCAGACAAACTGACAGAGGATGTTGAGGCAACTTTCTCCATTATGGAATATGACCCTGGCGAAACAACAACTTCACTGAGTGAAATTTCAGATGCAGTTAAAGGCACTATTCCCATATTGAATTCCTGTCCATCTGCCAATATCTCCATAGTGATTCTTTTTGGCATATAGCCGATTGAAGTAAACAGAATTGTATGACTCCCTATTGGCACATTATTCACCATAAACAGACCTTCAACATCTGTTGTAGCAACGATGTTCACATCCTGAATGACAACATGAATAAAAGCAAGCGGCTCATGTGAAACACTGTCCTGAACATAGCCTTTAACTAAACTACTTTTGAATGTTGTAGACGAATTATTCAAGGTATCAAGTTGGCAAAAGGCGAAATTCGGAATACAGGCAATAGCCACGAAATAAACAATAAATGACCGCATAATAACTTTTTTTACAATAACCTATACTGCAAGTCTATCGGTCAATACTAAAGAAATTCTAAAGTTTATCGCTTCTCGATAAAATAAATGTATGCAGATTATTCTTAACATAAGATATTTCTATTCCATGCGTATCACAAATCTGCTTCACAATTGCTAAACCTAAACCGTATGACTGTGAATTTGATTTAGTAAACCGATTGAAAATGGTTGCATTTGTGAGTTGATTATCTTCTCCCGTATTACTAATCTTTAAAATTCCTTCATAAAATTCAATTCGAACCTCGCCGCCCGGATAATTATGCATCACAGCGTTTGATAACAGATTATTAATCAGGATATCTGCTAATACCGAGCTAATATTAATGTAAAAATGACCAGAGTGCTCAATAACAAATTGAATATTTCGTGACTTAGTCAAAGCTTCAAGTTCCTTCACTTTACGTTCTGTTAAATCATTCATGTGAATAGATTCGATAGACCCAAACTGTTGATTCTCAATCTGAGTAAGCAATAACAAATTTCTGTTTAAGTCAGATAATCGTTTAACAGACTGCTGTGTGCTGACAATTAATTCTGCCATCCCTGGCGAAATCTTCTCCTGAAGCATCTCATCTAAATTTATCAAAATCACAGCTATAGGAGTTTGAAACTCATGTGAAGCATTTTCTGTAAATTTTTTAATTGCCTCGTAATCAACAAGGAGCTTATTTGTTAATTCAACAACAGCATTATTCAGGTCATTAAACTCATGTATGCTGGTTTTTTTTAATTCAATTCCTTTTGAATCACGAAAAGAAAATCTTCTTATTATATCCAGATTCTGTGTAAATTGCATCCACACGGAGGCATTTAATCGAAAATTAATCCAAACGGCAAGCAACGTAACTAAAGACAATACTGAAATTAGCAATATAGAGATTGACAACAATAATTCATCATATTCAACCAATGATCTTCGGATAGTTAATTTATAATTCAATCCACATATGTCCACGACATCAACGAACTCCATGAACGGCTCTGCTTCTCCATCATCATACTTATCTTCAATAAAAACTTTAGTAAAGGAATTTTCAACACTATACGACTCATCAACAATATTCAACTCTATTATCGGGTAAAGCGTATTCATAGTACTACCAGACTCTAATTCATAAATCACCATCTGCTCATAATCAAGAATCTCTTCTTTTACCCGTTCTATCAACAAGATTTGAAGTATATAAAATGCAGCTCCACTTGCAATTACAAATATAATAGCAGAGGCAATTACGTAATTCCGATTAACGAGAGTTACAAACTTCATTGGTCACCAAATTTATACCCCATACCGTATACATTTTTGATGTAATCACTTCCACCCTTTGCTTTAATCTTTCGTCGTAGGTTATTTAAATGAGTGTAAATGAAGTCGAAGTTGTCAGCCAAATCGAAATTGTCTCCCCAAAGGTGCTCTGCTATTGTTTCCTTTGTTAAAACCCTGTTCTTATTTAAAATAAAAAATAGTAATAAGTCAAATTCTTTTCGAGTTGATTCTATTGGTTCATTGTTGATGCGAATTATTTTACCATTAATATCTATTGAAATCTCATTAAACTGGACCTTGTCGCTGCCATTAAATTGGTGTCGTCGCAAAACAGCCTTAATCCTTGCGTTGAGTTCGCTTAGTTGAAATGGTTTAGTAATATAATCGTCAGCTCCTATATCCAGTCCGCTTATTTTATCATCTAGACTATTCTTTGCTGATATTATTATTATCCCTGCCTTCAAATTATCACCCTTGATAATTTTCAACAGGTCCATGCCATTCCCATCAGGCAGGGTGATGTCAAGCAATATTATATCATAAGGATAGAAGGAAATCTTCCTTAATGCCTTCAAGTAGGTTTCAGCCACTTCACAAATGAACCCTTCTTTTAGTAAATAACTACTGACTATAGTCCGCAAATCCGGTTCATCTTCGACTAATAGGACCTTCATGAAACAAATTTATACTATAAATTCTAAAGCAAATCTAAAGGAGCCGGCAATTAATCCTCTCATATATACCCATCTCACATCCCACATCAATCCTTTCATTCTTGTCATCTTCACCCCAATTAACAAGGATCACTTTCTCCTAAATACTGCCCTTGAAATCTATTTACATGCAAATCATACAGCATCATTTCCATTCTTGAAAAACTCATCATCTGACCCAATTGTCCAAATTTTCTACTTTTATCGCATGAAAAACCTATGGTTCATTGCTATATTCATTATGGCTATTTCATGCAATAAACGCGAAAAACCTGATAATCTGCATGAAGAAAACTTACTCAAACCCACTCCGGATTTGTTGGAAACACATTTTATAACAGCTGGATTAACCCGCGTGCAGGAGGTTATCCCGGAAGTAATCGTGGATTTGAAATATTCTACTACAGATAATTTTTTACATCATGATGTGTATGGCGATCTGACTCAGGCGTATTTACAACCGGATGTAACGCAGATGCTGAAAAAAGCGTATGAGGCACTGCAACAAAAAGACAGCTCGCTCACCTTTATTATTTATGATGCAACGAGACCCTTGCATATTCAATATAAAATGTGGGAGATTCTGGATATGCCCCTCGAAGAAAAAGGAAAATATCTGAGTAATCCTAAAAATGGGAGTATCCATAATTATGGTGCGGCGGTGGATATTAGTTTGGCACGGAAATCGGATAGTGTTGCGTTGGATATGGGTACACCTTTCGACTTTTTTGGCCCGGAAGCGGAGCCTGTGCAAGAGCAAGTAATGATGAAGAGCGGTAAACTGAGTGCAGCGCAATATCAAAACAGATTACTGCTTCGCAATGCCATGCAGGCAGCCGGATTCCGACAATTACCTACTGAATGGTGGCATTATAATGCTTGCTCAAGAGAGGAGGCAAAGAAACGATATGATTGTGTCGAGTAAATGGTCAGGCTTCTTGCATTGAAAGGCACGAGGCCGGGAAGGCGGTAAGTCGGAAAGTTAAATTCAAATTATTCCTCATTCCTTATTCCTTATTCCTTCATTCCCTTTTACCGGGAAGGCAGGAAGACAGTAAGAAATCACTTACGGAGCAACTAAATTTTAAAGCGGAGGAATCCAAAAGCAAAAGAAACAGTTGGGCTTTCTTCGCCGAACCAGGTTACGATGTCGCGACTGGCGATGCCTGCCTCCCAGAGTCCGAAATCTACGCCGATACCTGCCGGAATATTATAAGCGTAACCACCACCTGCAGAAATACCTGCGGATAATTTCAACACTTTTAATAAACGCATTTGCGCACCTATACCTAACACCGGTGTAGTGAGATTTCCTGCAACCGTATTCACCGGAAATACCGCGTCAAGACCAACTTGCAAAGCATCTGAAAATTTGACAGAACCACCCATGCGCAATTTTGTCGGCAAGGCAACGGAGAAATCTTCATCACCGGAAAAACTAAAAATCGGCTCATCGCCAAGTAGCTGACTTACTAATTCCAGCGGATCTGTTGAGGTTAGTCCGCTAAATGCTATTGTATCAAGGGTGTAATCATAAATAGTGAGCACATTGGTGGTATACGTAATACTGCCAATATCTACCATCGCAATACCAAAGGTAAGTCCGTCATTAATTTTCAGGCTCAACCCCAAATCAAATCCATGTCCGGTTCCTACTGGTTCATATGGATTAGTACTTACCTGAAATGGTGTTTCATCCGGGTCGAAATCGACCAAATCCAAACCTAAGGCTGCCCGACCAGTGAAAACACCTTCATCAGAATTAATATCGAGATAAGCTAATCCCAGAATATACTTGTAACCGAAACCACCAAATAATTCCACACCATCCTCTTTCCCGGCAATTTTCCTTCCATAGGCCACATTAAACTCCGTGTTGATACTGAGTGAAATTTCTGTGTCTTCAAATAATTCGCCCATACTTAAAGGCTCGTAAGCAACACCATAAAAAGTAGTGCCATCGTAAATCACTGTATCAATATATTCCGAATAATCATATCCTTCCCAAACGATATTGGCTGCTTGTCCGGCAAAACGTGTATGGTAAGCCATATTGCCCTTCACCGCAAAACCAAAAGTGCCGATTTTGGGCAAACGTATACTAAAACCAACCGGCATCACATCCACGTTCATGGTTATTCCGGCATCCAGAAATTCGCGCGCAAGTGTTTCCTGTTCTTCTTGGGTAATAGAATCTTCACTGAACAATATGCCGCGCACATCATCGCGCAGCAGGGCATCAGAGAAGGCGCCGTAGCCCATTTCTCCAATACCTATGGCAAATCCGTAATCGGTATCAAAACCCAGATTGGCAGGGTTAATGCCGATTGCCTGATAATCAGTCACAAAAGATGTGGCAGTTCCGCCCCTTCCTGTTGCACTAAATGAGGTTTCTTCGGCCTGAGCGTTTACCAGATGCACACTCAATAATGCCATTACAGCCAGGAACAATCGTTTTTGCATAATAGTGGTGTTGCTCAAAAATACAGAATTAGATGAAGGAAAGAAGCATTTTTACGTGGATAAAAATAACCTGCTTTCCGGATAAACTGGAAAAAGATTATTTTAGGGCACGACTTTTGCTCATTACTGTACGCTTAATTTTACAACTATGAAAAATATAATTTTAACGTTCACCGCAGGCCTCTTTATGAGCGCTCAGGTGGCTACAGCCCAGATTGCTGTAAATGTTACTGAACAGGTGCAAACTATGAGTCTTGGCGACCGCACCGGATATAGTGTTACCCTCACCGGAATGACAGAAAAGGAAGCCATCAAAGCGATGCGTTCATGGGCCGGCGACCAGCAGAAAAAACCGGAAATAAAAGAAACCGGTAAACATGAACTGATGATTAATCAATTTTCAGGTGCCGGTTTTAGTGAGGCCCCCGCTAATCTCTATTTGCTTTTTTCTGAAGGTGATGCGGGATTAACCGTTACCGGATTTTTTGAGAAAGGAGGTGTTTTTGTTTCGTCTGCAACAGATGCCGCTACTGTTCCGCAATGCAAACAGGTAATGACCAAATACGCCTGGCGTATCGAAAAAATTAAAATTGAAACGGAATTAGCTGCTGCACAAAAAGAATTGGAAAAACGCAATGATGAACAGGCTGCTCTTGAGAAAAAACAAAAGCAACTCAATGAAGACATCGCCGATTGCGAAGAAACCATCAAAAACGCAAAAGCAGGTCTCGAACAAAATGCAACCGAGCAAAAAAATAAAAGAGAAGAAATCGGTAAACAGGATGCTAAAGTAAAAGAGGTAGAAAATAAATTGAAAGACTATGATGGGAAATAATCGCATAAATGCACACGCCACGCCATAATGCGCGCAGGCGGGAAGACTGGAAGGCGGTAAGTTCAAACCCAACTCCAAAACAAATACCTGATACCTGATACTTGATACCTGATACCCGATACTTGATACCTGATACTTGATACCTGATACCAATAAAAAAATGTCCAAATCAGCTATCCAAAAACAATACGCGCTCGTAGTGGGCGAGAAAAGCTTTGCTGTGTTTGTGTATTTAGAAAACCGCTACGACTGTCGTGCCAGTATCGGACAAAAGGGGATACATATCCGCTTGTCGAAATACATGTCGGAGCACGAGCGCTTTGATCAGGAGATGGAATTACTGGATTGGGCCAAAAAATACATTGCCCGCAACGGCTACACACATCAGCATGCACGCAATCGGCAATACCGCGATGGTGACACATTAAAAATAATGGGGCGCGAATTTTTGATTCGCATCAATTACGTTCCGGATAAAAATGCCAGCAATGGTCATATGAAACAAGATGTCATTCACCTGCAACTCAGTGAAGGCATGTCACCAAAACAAGAACAAAAACATAAAACCTATTTAGTAAGTCGACTCATTGGCAATCTGTTTCAACCGCAAATTGCGCAACGCGTTCAACTATTAAATGATTTTCATTTCAAGCGTCCCATAAAAAAATTGCGACTCCGCGATAATGTCAGCAATTGGGGAAGCTGCGCTGCTGATGGCAGCATCAATATCAGCGTACGATTACTCTTTGCGCCGCCGGAAGTGATTGATTACGTGCTCATCCACGAATTAGCCCACCTCATCGAACACAACCACAGCGACCGTTTCTGGGCCCTCGTAGAAAAAGCCATGCCCGGATACCGACTGGCAGAGGATTGGTTGAATAAGAATGGGGAGAGATGTGTGTTTTAGTGTGAAAGTGTGGTCCGCCGGGCGGCGGATTTGAGTGTGAAAATGAAATTCAGGATTTCGAGAACAATTTACAATTCAACCTCTACTTTTATTATTATCTGAAAATTAGCTCCCTCTCTATGAGGCACGAATGGAGAGGGCGGGGGGTGAGGCAAGGAGAATGCTGGTCGTAAATAGAATTGCGTCGACAAGAGAAAAGCCAGTATTGTCCGCCGGGCGGCGGACACACTTGCATTTCATCCCGAGTACTCGGGACTCCGCTGCGCTGCGCCGGCTAAACATCTTCCGCATTTTCACATCTTTAATTTTGCATTCATCGGCTAATTGGCTAATCGGCTAATCTGCGTTTTCCTTGCCTCACCCCTCCCTCTCCACTCCTAACGTCGCAAAGAGGGCGATACATTCTACACACGAACACCAGTTATTCCTGAATCGTACTTAATTATTTCAATTAACAAAACCTATTCTTCCAACTAACCATCTCCACACTCGCACACTTCCTCATTTACACACTTGCATTCCATCGGCTAATCCCGAGTACTCGGGAGTCCGCTGCGCTACGTCGGCTAATCGGCTAATCATCACATCTGCATTCCATCGACTAATTGGCTAATCGGCTAATCATCACATCTGCATTCCATCGGCTAATTGGCTAATTGGCTAATCGGCTAATCAATCATCATAACAAATTCCGCCGCCTATCAAACCAAACTCTCCCAACGAATTCCTATGTTTGTATCATGCGTATCACCCTTCTCCTGTTTTTAAGTTTGCTGAGCAGTTTTGCTTTTGCAGCTACCTACTATGTTTCTCCGGCCGGAAATAATGCGAATAGTGGCACTTCTGCGGCAACACCCTGGAAAACTATTGCATTTGCGTTGAATATGGCCAACGATGGAGATATCATCGAACTAATGGCCGGCACCTATACCGGAAAAATTACCTGGACAGATGGCGGAGTAGCCGGAAGCCCGATTACGCTGCGTAATTATAATGATGATGTTGTAATTATTGATGGCAGCACTGTTGGCAACGGACAAGCATTGATGGCTATTGAAAACAGAAGTTATATTACTATAGATGGACTTCGCTTTACAAACCATAATGGGAATTATCAGCCCATCATTAATTTGTATGGAACGTGCAATGGCATTATTATTACCAACTGCGAATTTTATAATACCGATTGTGACGACAGCTACGCAATTTTGTGTGAAGGAAAAGGAGACGATATTCAGATAACCAATAATTATCTCCACGACCTGCTCGGATTTAATGCAGTCGGTATTTTATTTGTAGGATCAAATACGACCACCCCGTTTACAAATATTATTGTATCCAACAACATGCTCGAAAACATCGAACCAGCACCCAGCGAAGCTATTTCATTGAATGGCAATGTCGACGGATTCGAAATCATGGGCAATACCCTCACCAATATCAACAATATTGGTATCGTGATGATAGGTGGTGAAGATTGGGTTAACACAAATGATGAGGTAAATTTTGCGCGTAATGGCGTGTGCAGCAACAATACAGTATCACATGCAAATTCTATTTATGGTGGCGGATATGCAGCCGGTATTTATGTTGATGGCGGCAAAAACATCACCATCGAAAATAACACCGTTACAGGCAGCGATATCGGCATGGAAATCGGTTGCGAGAATATGGGTTTCATCGCAGAAAATATTCTGGTGCGCAATAATATCTTATACCGAAATGAAAAATCAGGACTGGGATTTGGTGGTTACGATTTCCCATCCACCGGCATGGTTCAAAATTGCACTTTCACCGGTAATACAGTTTTTGATAATGATATTTTAGATATCGGATTTGGTCAATTGTGGATTCAATATGCATTAAACTGCACCGTAACCAATAATATTTTTTACGCCTCAACTTCACCCTGGCTGGTGAATGCTGAAATTGTTAATACCGGCATGGGCAATACGCTTGACTATAATGCCTATTATTACCCGGGAGGATTAGAAAATACAACCAACTTTTTTGATTTTGATTATCTGTCAGGCTTTGCCGCATTGCAGACCGCAACCGGTCAGGACCTGCACAGCATCACCTCAGATCCGTTATTTGTAAACACCCTCACACCTGATTTACACCTTCAATATATTTCGCCCTGCGCACAGGCCGGCGACCCATCCTTTATTGGAGCAGACGAATGGGATATGGATGGACAAATGCGCATGCAAGGCTCTTATGTAGATATTGGTGCGGATGAAATAAGCATAGAACCATTAGCTATTGTACAAAATTTAACACCAGTAACTTGCTATGGCAGTTGTAATGGTGTATTGTCCTTCAGTGGCAGTTTTGGTTGCGCACCATATAGTTTGTCATATAAAAATCCGGGCGGTGGTGCATGGATTACCTACACAGGGCCCGTAAGTGGAAAATGTGCAGGTACCTATAAAGTTCGTGTTATTGATGGATGCGGAACAACCGTACTCGCAAATGCAATTTTACAACAAGACCCTTTACTGACACTCAATGTTGCGTCTATCACAAATGAAACACCGGCGGGTGCAGGCAACGGGAAAATTACAGTGAGCAGCACCGGTGGTTTTGGAAGCAAACAATACAGTATTAATGGCGGAGCAACCTGGCAATCCTTAAAAAAATTCAATGGACTTTCTGCCGGCACTTATACCGTTTGGGTGAAGGATGCGCATAATTGTATGCAAACTGTAACTGGTGTTGTTGGTGTTGGAGCGCGTTTAGAAAACCCGGAAAATATATCTGTATTTCCTAATCCCGCAAGCGATGCTATCACACTGCTGACAGATGCATTCAGTTTAGAAAGTTCGTATCGAATAATGCATATCAATGGAGAGGTTGTTGGTTCAGGTTCCATAACAGACACTACTATGGAAATAGATATCTCCGGATTAGCTGCCGGTATGTACTTTCTGTATATCGACAATCATCTGCCGCTTACATTTGTAAAACAGTAAGTATTATTTAATGCACGGGCAATCTGCATTACCATTGCAATTGAATACTTTAATCACACGACCGTTGCGGTACAATTTCTTTTTTACCAGCACGCCATTGGCGGCATAAATCGACATGCTTCCATTTCCATTCGCAAAATCACCCTTCGCCAAAGTATTGCCCTGTTGATCGAGATAATCAAGGATATTCCAAATGCGATTATTGCGATAATCCAACGTATATTTTAACGAACCTGAATTGTAATAAAAAGTGCTCAGTCCTTCCAATTTCTGCTTATTGTATTGCAAAACGGCCATTTGATTTCCATTTGGATAATAATGATATTGCTTGCGCACATTACATTTACCGGTGGCGGTATCGCAAAACCGCTCAGTAGTAATTGTGCCATACATATCAAACTCTTGTTGCCACCCGCAGGGTAACGAAGCATCGCCGGAAACAACATATCTGCCTAATGTCCACAGTCGATTTAATCGATAAGTTTCTACCAACATAATGGTATCGGTTTCTTCTATCGAAAAAACCACTCGCTCATAATATTTGTAAACGGTATCCTGCTGACTGATGAAAAATTCATCTTTCACCAACTTCCCTTCGGGCAATTTCGGCTGAATGGTTGAAATCGCATTTTGTGCCTGTAACAGGTTAATGGTAAATACCAGACACAATGCATACCGAATGCTCTTTACCGGAATTAAATGCAATACCCGAAAGCCATGCAAGAAATGCCGCACATGCGCAAACATTTTGCATGATAAAAAAAGACAGGCATTCAGCTTTGCCATTAAAATTTTGGACAAGGTATTTTGCGCGGTTTCTGTGGAAGCGGTGCGATATAAGTTAACGACACTTCAGGACCACCATTATTTGCACTTGCATCAGATAATGAAGATATATTAACATCGTAGCTGATTCCTAAACTAATACGGTCATAATCTAAACGGGAAGTAATTGCTGTTGATTCGGCTTTTGATCCGCCGTCAACATCTCCCACCACCCTTTGCCATATACCGAATGAAATAGCTGTTGAACTCCACTGCATTCCCTGCAAATAAAATTTGAGGTTTGTTCCGCCAAAAAATTCGGTGTACGGGCCCTGTGCCATATACATAAATGCAGGCACAACAGAAGTCATATCTCCCACCGGAATCTGCGCACCAATATGTGCAGAGTAGCGCATATATAATTGGTCGTTCAAAGCACCTATTGACTGATCAGGCTGGTTCAGATGGTAAATAGAACCGCCCATATACATGCTGAAACGGTCTTCACGCGGCACCAGGTACCACATTAAGCCGGCAGCCAGATCTAAATAGCCTTTGGTATCAAATGCAATGGATTCGCCGGATGCTAAAGAGGCGTCATAAGACACGCCATCAAATTGATTACTGAAGGTCATCGCCAGATAATCGACACTTTTCTGCGCATAATTGGCCTGAAATCCGGCACTCAAATAACTGCGATGATAGCGGTCGCCCAGTGTTTTAATATAGGCAAAGGTCAACCCAACATTTGTACTCGAATAGCGTGTATCTCCGGCCACATCATTATAGGCGTTAAGGCCTAATCCCATCAAATCATTTTTGAGAAAACTGGAACCGAAATTGATATCTACACTACTGGCAAATGTATTAAAAGGTGCAAACGAATTCCATTGATTGCGATAATTCACAATGCCGCGAATATTCCCGTTAAAGGCACCACACAAAGCCGGATTCAGCGTAAGTGGCGAATAGAAAAACTGGGAAAAATGAATATCCTGCGCATGCAAGGTCAGTGTCGCAGAACACGTCAGCATCAGGATGAATCGTTTGAGCATGCTTAAAGTATGTGTTTGAAAGCCTAAAAATCGGTGTTTTAGGGCAGTTTTCAAAACAGGTGGGTTTGTGCGTGCATACCCTCTACCCTCCCCATATTCACTACCTTTGTCTGATGGCATCCAAAACCTGCATACGCAGTCTATCCTTTGCAGCCCTGACGGAGGTTCTGCACACCTTAGGACAACCTGCGTTCCGGGCCAGGCAGTTATATGCCTGGATTTGGCAAAAAGGAGCCCTCTCCTTTGCTGAAATGACGGATTTGCCCCAAAGTCTGCGTGCTGTACTGGAGGAAAAATACTCGATGGAAGCCCTCCAAATCGATTTTGAGCAGATTAGCCGCGACGGGACCATAAAATGCCGTTTTGTCACTTTCGACGGACATTTGATTGAGGGGGTTCTGATTCCTGCTGATGACCGGATGACGGCCTGCGTATCCAGTCAGGTTGGTTGTAACCTTGGTTGTACTTTTTGTGCAACCGGTTTTATGAAGGTAAAACGCAATCTTACACCATGGGAGATTGTAGACCAGGTTGTATTATTGAATCGCGCTGCAATGAAACATCATGGCCGCCATCTATCCAATATTGTGTTTATGGGTATGGGTGAACCACTCCTGAATTACGCAAACGTGCTGGCCGCCATTGAACGTATTACAGCTGAAGATGGATTACACATGTCGCCAAAACGCATTACAGTATCAACTGCCGGTTTGGCCAAGATGATTCGTAAATTAGCTGACGACCAGGTTAAATTTAATCTGGCACTCTCCTTACATGCGGCTGATGATACAAAACGCAGTCAACTCATGCCCATCAATGATGCCAATTCAATCAATGACCTTGTATTGGCATTGAACTATTTTTATATCAAAACCGGAAACCGCATTACTTTCGAATATATTTTATTCGATGGCATCAACGAAAGTTTAACTGATGCAAAAAATCTGGTTGCTTTGTGCGCCCGTGTTCCGGCCAGGGTAAATATTATTGAATACAACCCGATTCAGGAAGCAGATTTTCAGCGCTCGCAGGAAGATCAACGCGAGCAATTTATTGCTTACCTCGAGAAAAATAATATCATCGCCAAAGTGCGTCGCAGTCGCGGAAAAGATATTGATGCGGCCTGCGGACAATTGGCTAACCGAAAATAAACACTTCCTCCCGGTGGCATCCTATATGAAATTGGCAAGAGAAATTGTCCGCGTGCTTATCGGACTCGTATTTATTACATCAGCCGTACTGAAATTAATTTCGGTTGATGCGTTTGAGATATATATTTTTAGTCACCAGTGGTTCAGCCTGTCGGTCTCCTCCATCCTTGCGCGCACAATTATCAGCGTTGAAGCGTTGCTTGGTTTATTATTGATTGCACGTTGGGAATTCAAAACGCTGCGTTGGATTACTGCTTTTATTCTTTTGTCGTTTTCCCTTTTATTATTGTGGAAAATCATTCAACACGATACAGAAAATTGTCAATGCTTTGGCTCTGCCCTCCCGATGACCCCTGCAACCTCATTATGGAAAAATGTAGCATTAGGATTAGGTCTGTTCTTCATCTGGAAAACACCAAACAGCAACTGGAAATACCAGGCATCCTATGCGCTATTTGTAGGTGTATTTGCATTAGCCACTCCATCCATCGCCTCACCTCCTGATTTTCTGATGCAGTATCCGACCATGCCTGAAAACACAATGGCTGAAGCCGGAAAACGTCTGTTTGCTGATCCGGATGCTGCTGCAGTTATTCCAAATCAGGGCAACTATGTCGTGTGTATGTTTAGTGTAGATTGTCATTATTGCAAACAGGCTGCTGAAAAAATGGATATCTTAGCTAAGCGACACCATTTTGAATCGCAGGTGCGTATCATTTTTGCAGGAGAAACCATGTTAATTCCGACCTTTCAGCGCGAGACGCATACAACGCAATACACATATACGTGGATGCCAATGCGACGTTTTTTTGGTATTGCTGGTCCCTCTGTTCCAAGTATTTACTTAGTAGAAAACGGACAAGTTAAACAACACTTTCATTTTAGAAACATAGATGAAAATACACTCGCCCAATTTTTTTCCAAATGAAAACTCTATTATCCCTCTTTTTACTTGTTAGCACTGCACATTTCATACACGCTCAGGAACGTTGCATTGCAGATAGTTTACTCGCACCATTTTATCACGGTGTGGCCTCCGGCGATCCTTCTGATAGCAGTGTGCTATTATGGACACGCATTACTATACCGGACGAGCCCTTTCCGGTTGTAGATTGGGAAGTAGCAACAGATACCAATTTTACAGATGTTGTTGTATCCGGCACCACCACTACGGATGCCGAACAGGATTTTTGCATACATGTAATGGCCTACGGACTAGAACCGTATCACACCTATTATTATCGATTCGCACATGCAGGATTTTATTCACTTACCGGTCGTACACGCACCTTGCCTGAAGGCGATATCGATAGTTTACGATTCGCAGTTGTCAGTTGCGCGAGTTTAAATGCCGGTTATTTTAATGTATATGAAATCATCACGGAAAGAAATGATTTTGATGGTGTCATTTTTTTAGGTGATTATATTTATGAATATGGTTCTACGGAATATGGATATAATCCGGCAGCAGATCGCGCTTATCAGCCCGACGATGAAATTATTGACCTCAGCGATTATCGCACACGTCATGCACAATATAAATTAGATCAGCAATTGCGATACCTGCATCAGAATTTTGCCTTCATCTGTTTGTGGGATGATCATGAATTTGCCGACAATTCCTGGAATTACGGAGCCGTAAATCATCAGCCTGCGTCTGAGGGCGATTGGCTCACCCGCGTAGCTGCTGCCGAAGATGCCTATTTCGACTGGATGCCGGTTACACGCAATCAGGATACCATTTTTCCATACTCCTCCTATCGCGCTTTTCAATTGGGCGACTTAATGGATTTATGGGTGTTAGATACCCGCATTGATGATCGCACGAAACAAGTGGATTATTTTGATTTTGATTGGGATGATCCTACACGACATATTTTCAGTCTCGAACAACGCGAATGGTTATTTGACGGATTAAAAAATTCGACCGCACAATGGAAAGTAATTGGTCAGCAGGTGATGATGTCGCCTTTAGAAGCTTTAGGTGTTCCGGTGAATGATGATCAGTGGGATGGTTATCCAAAAGATCAGGAAGCGGTTTTAGGATTTTTGCGGGATTCGATCCCCAATAATAAAGTTGTGCTGACTGGTGATATTCATAGCTCCTGGGCAAATGATATTGCTACGCCAAGTTATTCGCCGGGAGGTCCGGGAAGTGCCGGGGTTGAATTTGTTGGTCCGAGTGTGACCTCTCCCAGTGAAGAATTAGGCTGGGCTGAAGAAACGATTATGTTTATGAATGAACATATCAAATTCGTAGATATTGAACATCGTGGTTGGTTAATGCTTGATGTCAATAAAAACCGGGTGCAGGGAGATTATTATTTTATCAATAATATTGACACATACGATTCATTATATAATTATGATGATGGGTGGTATTGCTTAGATGGCAATAATGTGTTGTATCATGCAGATACTGCTGCCGTGCGAGCACCTAACCGAATAGTACCACTCGCACCGGGTTGTCCTGCTGCTCCGGATACGGCAACTGTTTCATTGTTTACTCAAGATGCAATTATTTTGGGCATCTATCCAAATCCGGCATCTCAATACATAACACTGCAATATTCCCTGCAGGATGATCACACATTAACTTGTAGCATTTATGATCAGACCCAACGAAAAGTACTCTCGCAGTCGCTCGATGGCCAAACAGGTTTACATCAAATCCGGATACCTATAACACAATTATCAGCAGGCACATACATCCTTCAACTAGAAACCAGGAACGGGGTGTATCGTAAGCAGTTTGTTGTAGGGTGAGGGGTGAGTGGGAAGGGCCTGCCCTGAAGTGAAGTTTTTCGGCGCGCAGCAGAGAAAAAGTTCTACTTCAGGGTGAGTGATGAGTGATGAATGGGATGGGCCTGCCCTGAAGTGAAGTTTTTCGGCGCGCAGCAGAGAAAAAGTTCTACTTCAGGGTGAGTGATGAGTAGTGAGTGGGAGGGGCCTGCCCTGAAGTGAAGTTTTTCGGCGCGCAGCAGAGAAAATGTTCTACTTCAGGGTGAGTGGTGTGAAAAAGCATGAATGTATTGAATAGGCCGTTGTGCCGCCCCGATGGGGCTGTATTTTGGGGGTTCTAGCTTGTTAGTGGGTGTGTCGCCCCGATGGGGCTGTATTCTATATTGCTCACACATGAACACCTGAACACCTGAACACATGAACACCTGAACACTTGAACACAATTGCATTTCACGTCGACAC
>JAKQVC010000068.1 GCA_029571985.1 Bacteroidota bacterium
AAATCAATTGTCTTATTTACAGTGATAATACCCTGATAGCGGATCAGACAACCGGATTCAGTCAGAAAATGCTTACCGGTATGTATAACGTAGATATTTTAACGGTGCCGATTATACGCATCGAAAACGCAATTGTAGAGCAGGATAAAACAACCACCTTAGAAATTGCGGCGCCCGGATATATCACCTTTGTGAAAACTGAATCGATGTACGGGGGCATTTATGAATATCGGAATAATGAGCTGGTCGAGATTTTTGAATTGAGTGAAACCAACTTAAAGGAAACAGTGGCCATACAGCCCGGCAAGTACAAAGTTATCTATCGTTACGCCTCCGATAAAAATATGGATGCCACGGAGATTATTGAATTTGAGGTTGTTTCCGGAAGCAATATGCAGTTGCGCCTCTGAGGGAGCATTTTTATACACAATACTGCTGTATGCGGCTCATAACTTTGCTGTATCTTCGCAGCAATTGATTTACCCGTAATGATTACTGTAGATTATACCAATCAGAAAGATACCCGTTCAGGTTTTGGTGCCGGCATTTTAGAGGCAGGTCGTGCCAATCCGGAGGTTGTGGCATTATGCGCCGATTTAGTTGGTTCACTGAAGCTGGAAGCCTTTATAAAAGAATTTCCGGAGCGTTTTGTGCAATGTGGTATTGCCGAAGCTAATATGACCGGTATAGCAGCCGGAATGACGATTGGCGGGAAAATTCCATTTGCCTGCACGTTCGCCAATTTTGCAACGGGAAGGGTATATGATCAGATCCGTCAATCCATCGCTTATTCAAATAAAAATGTAAAAATTGCTGCATCGCACGCCGGTGTAACCTTGGGCGAAGATGGCGCCACACACCAGATATGTGAAGATATTGGCCTGATGCAAATGCTGCCGAATTTTGTGGTAATTAATCCGTGTGATTACAACCAGACAAAGGCTGCCACCATTGCTGCCGCTCAATATAATGGTCCGGTATATCTGCGTTTTGGTCGCCCGAAATGGCCGGTGTTTTATCCAGCCGACCAGCCATTTGAAATTGGCAAAGCCTGGAAAATTCAGGATGGTGCCGATGTATCCATTTTTGCTACAGGTCATTTGGTTATTAAAGCGATTGAGGCTGCGCAGATTTTAGCTGATAAAGGATACAGTGTTGATTTAATTAATATTCACACGATTAAACCTTTAGACGTAGAGGCCGTCATAACATCTGTAACCAAAACCGGATGTGCCGTAACGGCTGAAGAGCATCAGGTAGTTGGTGGTTTAGGCAGCGCAGTTATGAAAGCGATTGCTGAACACCAGCCAGTTCCGGTAAGTTTTGTCGGTGTTAAAGACACCTTCGGCGAAAGTGGAACACCTGATCAACTGTTAGATAAATACGGAATGAGCACTCAACATGTAGTAGAGGCCGCTCTGAACGCTATCAGCAGAAAAGCTTGATGTTTTAAGCACCCCGGCCATCTGCTTCACGAACCCAACCGCTGATGACCGATCAGGAAATTCTGGAATTATGTCTCAGACCCGCATCCCGTGAAAAGGGATATCGCTTGTTGGTTTCGGCTTACAGCAAAAAAATTTATTGGCATGTGCGTCGCATGGTTACCGATCATGATGATGCCAATGATGTGGTGCAAAATGTTTTCATAAAAATTTACAGAGGTTTAGGTGAATTCAGGCAGGATAGCAAGCTGTATACCTGGATCTTTCGCATTGCTTCTAACGAGGCGGTGAGCTTTATTCAGGAAAAATATCGTCGCAGCCGCATCGCCCTCGAATCTGACCAGGCCGCTTATATTAAGCAGCTGCAGGCAGATGTGTGGGTTGACGGAAATGATACCCAGCGACTCCTTCAAATGGCCATCGACACCTTGCCTGACAAGCAAAAGCAGGTATTTGTGATGCGCTATTTTGATGAGCTGAAATATGAAGAGATGGAGGAGATTTTGGGCACGTCGACCGGCGCGCTGAAGGCCAGTTTTCATCATGCGGTGAAAAAAATCGAGGATTTTCTCAAAACCGGATTAAACCGTTCGTAAATCAAACCATCTAACTGATATTATTTGCCAGATGCGCCCGAAACAACCACATATCGATGCCGAACTCCAGGAGCTGAATGCCAGCCTCCTGCGGGAAACCGATACCGATATGCTGCGCGTTCCGGAAGGCTATTTTGAAGATTTGGAGGGTGTTTTACTGGACATTGCCAAACCCCGGACTACAGGAAAAGTGTTGATGCGCACCCGTTGGATAGGATTTGCAGCGGCCGCAACGGTAGTGGTAGTTACCGGTTTGTTTCTTTTGCTGCGCAATAAGCCTGAACAACCCCTGCATATCGCCCTCGCCAGCATGAGCGATCAGGAGTTGGATGACTGGTATGCGGAACAGCTGAGCAGTATCAGCTATGATGATTTATATGCATATCTGGAGGAAGGCATAGGCGGAATTGAGGCACAGGATTTATTTGAAACAGCGTTTGCCGACAGCAGCAGTATTGCCGAGCAGTTATATAGTCAGATCGATGGTCAGGTGCAGGCAGAAGTAAATACACAGGAAAAAATATTAGAAGATCATTATATAGAATCTGTTGGTGAAGAAGCCATTCAGGAATATTTAAATGAAGCTTTTATTTTGGAAGA
>JAKQVC010000086.1 GCA_029571985.1 Bacteroidota bacterium
ACAGATACACCTCCGACAAATGAGGCCGTGCAAGTGCATATGGATAGCGAACAGTTTTATATTATGATGTCGTCAAAAACACTTTTTCCCGCAGAAACAATGTCGACTCTATTCCTTGACACGAATTTAAGCGACTTGGAAAATGAAGTTAATGCAGTACAAGCGGAACAGCAATCCAATCAACAAATAAACGCCTCGCACAAATCGGATTCACTAGATAAATAACCAAACGCCTGTATATGCAATATCTACATTTTATAGGCTATACAGGATTGAGTTTAGTATTTCTTGCACTTGCTTTTATACCCATTGAACGTGTATTTCCTGCTAAACCAGGACAATCTGTATTTCGACCTCACTGGCGAACAGACCTATGTTATTTTTTAGGTCAGTATTTACTTTGGGGATTTTTGGTATTATGGATAATGATGCAGTTTAGTTTTTTTCTGGATGATATAATTCCGCATAATATCCGCAGCAATATCCAGTCGCAACCCATGTGGCTGCAGATAACTGAAGTAATTTTTTTCAGCGATTTGCTGGTGTATTGGGGACACCGTTTGCAACATAAAGTAGATTTTCTCTGGCGGTTTCATAAAGTACATCATAGTGCCGAACACCTTGACTGGCTGGCTTCTCACAGAGAACATCCGGTTGACACCATTTATACAATTGGTTTAATCAATTTACCTGCATTTATCATGGGTTTTCATCTAGAGGTACTTGCAGGATTAATTGCCTTTAGGGGAATTTGGGCCATTTATATTCACTCAAACGTAAAATTACCATTGGGCCCTTTACGTGTTTTAATTGGCTCACCGGAATTACATCATTGGCATCATGATCTGGAGCGGGATCGTGGAAATTATGCTAATATTTCTCCACTCATGGATGTTCTATTTGGTACACATGTATTACCGGACAACGAACCGGAACATTTTGGAATTCAAGAAGAATTCCCTAAAACGTATATCGGCCAACTCATCACCCCGTTCCGGATGAAACGCAAAAATAAATAACCGGACATTTATTGTACGCAGGTTGATTTATGCATTCTAATTATTGATTTCTAAAAAAGATTTTTGGAGATTTATAAAATTGCGCATTTATGTGCATGGAGTTACTATACGCTAACAGGATTGAATTAGATATCTGTTATAACCCATTAGTCGTATCCTACTTTGACAAATCCGGCCAAAACATGCAACAAGGAATAATACAACGCTATCAATAAAAAGGATGGAACACATAAATTTTTTGCGGGCGAGCGTATCTGTTAAAATACCAGCTCGTTTTCTTTATCAGTGTTAAAAAACGCCTCGAATAATGTAATTCACAAACAGTATAGCGTAATTTAGCTGCATACAAAAATCGTATGCACAACTCCACAACAAAATCCATTTCTGCCTTAGCATTGCTTTGTTGCTTTGCTGCTATCAGCAGACTCTCAGCCCAATCTGACGCATCCTTATTTCGCTTTCCGGATGTTTCGGCAACACAAATTGTATTTACCTATGCTAATGATGTTTGGGTAGTGCCCATTGAGGGCGGCACAGCTATTAAATTAAGCTCACCTTCCGGCGTGGAAAGTTTTCCAAAATTCTCGCCCGATGGTAAAACAATAGCATATACAGCCAATTATGATGGCAATTGGGATGTATTCAGCATTCCGGTAAATGGTGGCATTCCACAGCGATTGACACAACATGGCTGGACCGACAGGGTTGTTGACTGGACACCTGACGGAAAGTCAATAGTATTTGCTTCGGGCCGCGAAAGTGAAAAGGAGCGATATAGTAAGTTTTTCACCATTCCGGCAACCGGAGGAGCTGCAACTACATTACCACTTGCTTATGCTGAATTTGGCACATATTCGGCAGATGGAAATCAAATGGCTTTAGTATTTCGTTCAGAAGCATTTCGCACCTGGAAGCGCTATCGCGGGGGTGATGTAGCGGATATTTATATTTTTAATTTTCAGGATCAGTCATCTTATAATATTTCAAGCGCCATAGATGCAGGAGAGGAATTTCCCATGTGGTACCAGAATACGATTTATTTTCTCTCCGATAACGGACCGGAAAAACGAATGAATATCTGGAAGTATGACCTAACCTCAAAATCCAGAACCCAGGTAACGCATTTTACAGATTATGATGTTCACTTTCCTTCCTTGGGTCCAAATGATATTGTTTTAGAAGCAGGCGGAAAAATGTATTTATTGGGATTGCAATCTAATAACCTGCGTGAAATTTCTATTACTGTCATTACAGATCACGCCTTATTAAAGCCACGTACGGAAAATGTATCAGGTTTGATGCAAAGCATGCATATTGGTCCGGATGGCAATCGGGTGGTGGTGGAAGCACGTGGCGAATTATTTTCAGTACCCGCCGAAAACGGATATATTAAAAACCTCACTCAAAATTCAGGCACTGCAGAACGCAGTCCGGCCTGGTCGCCCGATGGAAAACATATTGCCTATTGGAGCGACGCCTCAGGCGAATATGAATTGTGGATGCTGAATACCACTGATAATACACCCGCAAAACAAATAACCCAATTGGGTAAAGGATTCAGATACAGTTTATTCTGGTCGCCGGATAGCAAGTCGTTGGCGTTTGTAGATCAGTCAATGCGCATTTGGATTGTAGACGCAACAAGCGGCGCTGCGACGCAGGTGGATAAGGGTTTGCAATGGGCACATTATAATCTGGAAGCTTTTACAGCAAGCTGGTCGCCCGATAGTCGTTATTTGGCCTACACCCGCGATTTGGATAATGGAAAATCAGCCGCGTTTATTTATGATGTACAAAATAAAAAAACACATCAGGTAACGAGTGGATTTTATCATACAAACGAACCGGTGTTCGATCCTTCCGGTAAGTATTTATTTGTGTTAACCAGTCAATCGCTGAGCCCGCTATACAGTGATTTGGATAATACGTTTATTTATCCGAACACGACACAAATTGGGGTCATCAGTTTGAAAAAAGATATCGCCTCTATCCTTGCGCCAAAGAATGATATGGTTGAAATCAAAAAAGAAGAAGATACGGCAGAGAAAACAGACGATAAAAAAGACAAAAACAAAAAAGACGACAAAGACACAGCAGCTGAAAAAGATAAAACACCCGTAACAGAAATCGACTTCACGGATATGGAAAGCCGCATGGTGATTTTACCTGTGTCTGCCGGCAATATTACGAGCTTAGGTGCGGCAGAAGGAAAGGTATTATTTATTCGCTATCCAAATGCCGGCACTGCTGAAAATGGAACAGTCAGTTTAAAATATTATGATATTGATAAGCGGGAAGAAAAAACAATTCTGGATGGTGTCTGGTATTATGCATTAAGCGCTGATGGAAAAAAAGTGTTGGTGGTGGGCGATGGCCAAACAGCGGTTGTAGCGGTAGAAGAAGGACAAAAATATGAAAAAATTCTACGCACATCTGAGTTGGAAATGGTTATTGATCCGATGGCTGAGTGGAAGCAATTATTTATGGATACCTGGCGCATTGAACGCGATTATTTTTATGATGCGAATATGCATGGCGTAAATTGGGATTTGATGAAAGAGCGGTATTTACACATGCTTGCCGGCGCTACGACACGTGAAGAAGTAAATGTGGTAATCGGGGATATGATTGCCGAATTAAATGCATCACACGCATATCGTTTTGGCGGTGATTTAGAAGAAACACCGTTTGCCAATTGTGGTTATTTAGGTATTAATTGGAAAGCTGATGGAAAATATTATCGGGTAGATAAAATTTTACGCGGTGCATCCTGGGACGCAGAAGTGCGTTCGCCATTAGATGCGCCGGGCATTGATATTACCGAAGGACAATATATTCTTGCAGTAAATGGTATTCCGATATTAACCACTCAGGAACCATTTGCCTATTTCCAGGGATTGGCCAACAAAACCGTTGAAATTACATACAACACCACACCAACATTTGAGGGCGCGAAAACCGCCATTGTTCAAACATTAGAAAGTGAAGGTCGTTTGCGCAATCTTGCATGGATAGAGCACAATCGTAAACGTGTTGAAGAAGCAACAAACGGACAGGCCGGATATGTATATGTGCCGAGTACAGGTGTTGATGGTCAAACGGAATTAATCAGACAATTTACAGCACAGATTGATAAACCCGCATTAATTATTGATGAGCGTTTTAATAATGGCGGACAAATTCCGGATCGTTTTATTGAAATGTTAGACCGCGACCCATTAGTTTATTGGGCTATTCGCGATGGTAAATCCTGGCAATGGCCGCCTGTGGCACATTTTGGACCAAAGGTGATGTTGATTAATGGATGGAGCGGCTCCGGCGGAGATGCGTTTCCTGATTATTTTAAAAGAAAAGAATTGGGCCCGCTGGTTGGTCAACGCACCTGGGGCGGACTCATTGGTATTAGCGGCGTTCCTAATTTAATTGACGGAGGTGCGATTACCTCGCCAACATTCCGCATGTATTATCCTGACGGCACCTGGTTTAAAGAAGGTCATGGTGTTGATCCGGATATTTTAGTGGAAGAAGATTTATCGGCATTAGCTAAAGGTCGCGACGCACAATTAGAACGCGCCATTGAAGAAGCATTGAAATTAATTAAAGCAGAAGGCTATCAGGCGCCGCAACGCCCGGCACCCGAAGTGCGTTAATACATAAAACGCGTACGCGCACCAGCGTACACCAACCCGGAACAGGTATTTTTCGTGTAAGGCAGAGTACATTTGCAAAACATGAAAAATACCTGCTCTTTTTTATTTCTACTCCTGATTTCATCACTCACGTATGCTCAGTCTGCTAAACATGTATTGTTTATCGGCAATAGTTATACAGCGACAAATAATTTACCTCAACTCGTTGCAGATGTAGCCGAATCAGCCGGCGACACGTTGTATTTTGACAGCAACGCACCGGGTGGATATACTTTTGAAATGCATACCACCAACACGGCTACGATAAACGCTATTGCAGCGGGCACTTGGGATTATGTGGTTTTGCAGGAACAAAGTCAGATTCCCTCCTTTTCGCTGGATGAAGTAGAAACTTTGTGCTTTCCCTTTGCGGCAGAATTGGATATGATGATCAGGGAAGCAAATGTTTGTACAGAAACACTATTTTTTATGACCTGGGGCAGAAAGGATGGTGATGCAACAAATTGTCCATTTTGGCCACCGGTTTGCACCTATGCCGGTATGGATAGTTTACTTCGGGAGCGCTATATGATGATGGGCGCAGATAACGATGCAGAAGTATCTCCTGTTGGTGCTGTATGGCATTATATACGAGAAACACATCCCGAAATCGAATTATATGTTGGTGATGGTTCACATCCCTCAGCTGCCGGCTCCTATGCAGCGGCATGTTGTTTTTATGCAGCTATTTTTCAGGAAGATCCAACTGCAATCACCTACGATTATACTTTAACCGCAGAGCAGGCTGCCATTATCCGCGGAGCGGCAAAAACAATTGTGTTCGACGATTTGTCCGCCTGGTATATCGGCACGTATTTTACCATTCCGGAAGCGGGATTTACTTCACTTGCAGATGCACCCTTAACCTTGTCGTTTTCTAATACATCAACAGACGCTATCCGTTATGAATGGCAATTTGGAGATGGTATAACATCAACAGAAGAAAATCCATCACACACCTATCCCGGTATTGGTGATTATCTGGTTTCGTTAATAGCTTATGGATGTGATACACTTGATGTGTTTTCAACCATGGTACATCTGGAGACAGAAACGAACCATATAACTGATGCAACGAGCGGCATATCCATTTATCCAAACCCGGTTACAGATATCCTCCGCATTCAAAGCGCGCGGCCTATATTATCGATTAGTATTTTTGATATGATGGGAAATCGTCTGTCTGTTGAAGAGATGACACTTCAACAACAGGCAATAGATGTGCATACCCTGCAAGCCGGCATGTATCTGTTGTATATTGAAACAGCACAACAGCAGACGGGGATGTATTTTATCAAAAATTAAAATGGGATAGGTGATAGTGCATTATTCATCACCCACAGTGGCGCCTGAAATATTTCCATGCACGCTCATAAATTGCCAGTCTTCCGGATATGGACATTGAAAACGACTTTTCGTTCCGGCAATGACCATCTTTTTTTCGTAATTTTTTAGGTTGATAGTGCCATCTGTATGGCCGCCATCCTGAACGGATAATGCTTTAGTTACTATCCAATTGCCAGAAGTGGTGGTGATGGTTTTGAGTGGCGTATCACAGGCGTCCTGCGGCGTGCCGATGGCATTAAATAAGGCAATATATTCAGGTTTCCAGGAAGGTAAATAAGGCACACCGAAATACTTATTATTTTTTTTATCGGGACAAGGCTCTGTTCCGCAACAAGGCTCGTTGCAGGTTGCGCCAAATAAATCGTTAGTGTGAATCCAAATTTTTTCGTCGCTGCGCAAAGGGTAGTCGAATACCGTATGAAACGCATCAATAAATTCATTATTAATATGATCATTATGATAATGCGGAACAATAAATTGTAAGAGAACACTATCGCGGTTGCGTCTGAAGAGGTGTGTGATTACGGAATCAACTTCTTTTACATCAGCGCTTGCCGGACCTGTGCCATGCATTTTTTCGCCTAAGTAAAAATTATTATCGTTACAATCTGTACACGCATCTGTAAAATCGCCATAACCAGAACCATACAACCAAACTGTATCTCCAAGTCCGTTGAAAATAAAAATATTGGAAGTAGTCCAAGGGCGATCACCCGCATAAATCATACTATGCACAACATATGCCTGATTTTCAATAATTACCTCTGTGCCATCCACTAAGTTTTGCGGAAATTTATCTTTCTTGCACGAAAAGAATAAGACACACAGAATACAGAAAAAAAGATGTCGCATGTGTTTTCAAAAATACGAAATTCACGATGTTACGTGATATAAAATGGCATGCAGCAGAATGCCATCAATGAATAACATCAAACCCGGTGTATGGAATCAGCACCTCCGGAATTTTTATGCCGTTTTCTGTCTGATTATTTTCGAGCAGAGCGGCAACAATCCGGGGCAGGGCTAATGCCGAACCATTGAGTGTATGCACCAATTTATTTTTTCCATCTGACGAGTCCTTATATCTGCATTTCATTCGGTTTGCCTGAAATGTTTCGAAATTTGACACAGAGCTCACTTCCAGCCATCGCTCCTGAGCGCCCGACCAAACTTCAAAGTCGTATGTGATAGCAGAGGCAAAACCCATATCGCCACCGCAGAGACGTAAAATCCGGTATGGCAATCCAAGCGCCTGCACCAGGCTTTCCACATGCGCCACCATTACCTCTAAACGGGCATCAGACTGATTCGGATGGGCTATTTCAACGATTTCCACCTTGTCGAACTGGTGCAAACGGTTTAAGCCGCGCACATCTTTACCATAGCTACCGGCTTCTCTTCTGAAGCAGGGGCTGTAGGCAGTTAAGCGGATGGGCAGATCCTCCTCTTTTACGATGGTATCGCGGTAAATATTGGTAACCGGCACTTCGGCGGTTGGAATGAGGTAAAAATCGTCGACAACGGCGTGGTACATCTGTCCCTCTTTATCTGGCAATTGGCCAGTTCCGTAGCCGGAGTCGGCATTTACCATAAAGGGGGGGATAACCTCCATATAGCCGGCCGCGGCTGCGCGATCCAGAAAAAACTGAATTAACGCACGTTGCAGACGGGCGCCTTTGCCCAAATACACCGGAAATCCCGACCCGGTAATCTTGTTACCCAGTTCAAAATCAATCAGGTTATACTTAGCAGCCAGCTCCCAATGGGGCAAGGGGTTGAACCCAAACACGGGTTTGGCATCCGTTTTGCGTACAGTAATATTATCGTCGGCGTCTTTCCCTTGTGGCACGAGGGTTTGAGGCAGGTTCGGAATGGTCAGGAGGATATTTTTTATTTCATCCTGGATACGGTTATGGTCCTGCTCAAGGCTAGTGCTGCGTGACTTTAGCGCCGCCACGTGTTGTTTTTTGTTTTCGGCCTCATCCCGCAAACCCTGTCCCATAAGTTTGCCTATCTCCTTTGAAGTGGCATTTGCCTCTGCAAGAGTGTTATCCAACTCGGTTTGGAGGCGTTTACGCTCATCATCGAGTTTTAACAGATCGTCAATCAGGGATACCGGATACTTATTGCGTTTGGTTAAACGTTCTTTAGCGATATCGGTATGCGCACGCAGCCAGGCAATGTCGAGCATAGAGGTAAAATTTGCCGCAAATATACGGCTCAGGCTGCGTGAAAAGGCGAAAGGTTGTATAATTGAATAAACTGCCGTAATATTGCATCGGAAAATCCGTGTAACCCTCTGCAGGATATCTACGCCGGCAAATTCAGTAGCCGGGAGTTTCAACCAGCATTTCCCGTTATATTCTGACTGACAGGCAGCTACACATGTTAATCCAGACTACTTGATTTTATTTTATCCATTATATTTTTTTAAGAATACCCTCTGTTATGTATACTACGGAACAGTTGAACGAAATGCTCGTTCCTGAACTGCGCGAGATTGCTGAAGGCCTTTCAGTGACGAATGTGAAGAAGCTTGGAAAATCAGAATTGATTAAAGCAATTGTTGAATCGCGTCGCGGTGCTGATGATGCCGGTGATAAGCGTGAACGCAAACGCGTATTACGCCCCCGCAAGAAAAAAGATGCGCCTGATGAAGAACCAGGAAAACAATTAGTTATTCCGGAAGCATCAGATGCTGAAGAAGATTTGTTGTTAGAACTTCCGAAAAAAGAAATAGAAGAAGAAGTAATTGCACCCGTTGTACAGGAGCCGATTGAAGAGCCTGTGCGCGAAAGGCAAGAGCAACAAATGCCGCAATATCCGCAAAAGAAAAGAGAGCCGCGTTTTAATATTGATTTAGACGGCGCAGTTCCAGGTGAAGGTGTACTTGAAATGATGCCGGATGGTTACGGATTTTTGCGCAGTGCAGATTATAATTATTTATCCTCACCGGATGATGTATATGTTTCTCCATCGCAAATTAAATTATTTGGTTTAAAAACCGGCGACTGGGTTTCAGGATTTGTTCGCCCTCCGAAAGAAGGTGAAAAGTATTTTGCTTTATTGCGTGTAGAAACCATAAATGGTCGCGACCCGAAAGAAATTCGCGATAGGGTACCATTCGATTATCTTACACCATTATTTCCTGAAGAGAAATTGAATCTGGTATATAATGCGGGTGATTACAGCACGCGTATTATTGATTTATTTACGCCTATTGGAAAAGGTCAGCGCGGTATGATTGTGGCGCAACCAAAGGTGGGTAAAACGTATTTATTAAAGAGCATTGCCAACGCCATAGCACAAAACCATCCGGAAATTTACCTCATTGTATTATTAATAGATGAGCGTCCGGAAGAGGTTACAGATATGGAGCGCAGTGTGAATGCAGAAGTAATTGCATCCACGTTTGATGAGCCAGCAGAGAAACACGTTAAAGTGAGCAGCATTGTGTTGCAAAAAGCCAAGCGACTTGTTGAGTGTGGTCAGGATGTGGTTATTTTATTGGATTCTATTACGCGTTTAGCCCGTGCACATAATACTGTTGCACCATCAAGTGGTAAAGTATTATCAGGTGGTGTGGAAGCAAACGCGATGCAAAAACCAAAACAGTTTTTTGGTGCAGCCCGTAATATTGAAAATGGCGGTTCATTAACCATTTTAGCAACGGCATTAGTTGACACCGGTTCGCGAATGGATGAGGTGATTTTTGAAGAATTTAAAGGTACGGGTAATATGGAATTATCGCTCGACCGTAAATTATTTAATCGCCGTATTTTCCCTGCAGCCGATATTATTAATAGTTCAACACGTCGCGACGATTTATTACACGACAGAGAAGTATTGCAACGCTTATGGGTGTTGCGCAATTATCTGGCGGATATGAATACGGAAGAAGCTATGCAATTCTTATTGCAGCGTATGCGTGGAACGAAGAGTAATGAAGAGTTTCTGGCTACGATGAATGGTTAATTCGTTCTAAAAGCGATTCGCGTTTCGTCTGATCATCTTATAATTCACCTAAATACCAATAGTAGGTGATATGATATCTGAAAAATTCTGCGCGTGGAATACCGCCTGTATTGCTGCCGTACATAATCTGATATCTGCCGGGATGTAATACGAGTTGAATACCGACATTTCGCACACTCAGGCTGGTAGACATACAAGGCATGAAGGTGCGAAAACCAACCGCTTCGTCGTCAATCAAAAACGTATTTGCCGTATACAGTGCACCTGCACCCAGGCTTCCACCTACATCCGAATTACTACCTTCTGTAGCGAGATTGCCAAAACGCAATTCAGCAAATACAGGCAGATCGACACCAATCATTTTGGCATCGAAATAACCGCCATCCATAGAACCTACAAAAGTCGTTATTTGATAATGTGCGCCAAGTGAAAAATCTTCAGACAAGTGGAGTAAATGGAAATACATGCCCAGCATCATATGACCGGTAATCATGGGTGTATTTTCTACGGAGGAAGAAGATAATTGTTCATAGCCCGAACCATTATCAAACGTAGAGAATTCAGTACCACTATAGAGGACCGGTGAAAATCCGAGACCAAATTCCGTTAATTGTGCCTGTGTGTACTTAATGCCAAAACAGCCTAAGCAGATCAGTGCGATGATATAAGATTTTATTATTCGCATATAACACAATCCTGGGTGAGTAAATAGATGTGTTGCTCAGCAATGGCGGCGTATCTGCCCGGTTTCATAACAGCGGCATCATCTGCACTAAAACTTCTTCCGTTTTCATCGTAAACCTGTACCCAGGAAAGTCCGCCATCATGCGAAATACCGCATACGCTTCCGCCAACAGCAATAAATTCAAGCCCGTCCCAGGAGTGCATAGACCACATAGAGCGAGAGCCGGTAAATTCATCACTGGAGGCCTCGTAATAATTAACCGGTGTGCCATCATCAGTATAAAACATACCAGAATAATAGGTATTGTTACCGGCCGCCCAATAGGATATGCCATTAACAAAACGTTGCACATGCGTAAAAGCTACTTTAGGGTCTTCTGTTGCATACGACCAGCTACTGCCACCGCTGGTTGTTTTAGAAACATAACTCCAGCCATCTTCAACCAGAACACCGCTGCCAATGGTATAAAAATAAACGCGTTTTATAGATCCAAGTCCTGAGGAAGAATGGGAGCCAAGGGAGGTCCATGTTTCACCACCATCAACTGTTTTAAATGTATAATTTGAAGATACGCCGTAACCCACATTTTCAGCTGGAAAGGAAGTGCTGATATAATTAGGTTCACCGATGAGTTCCCAGCTGGCGCCGCCATCTGTGGTGCGGAGTAAAGCGCCTTCACCCGAAACGTAACCGGTAGTGCGTGTTGGAAAGCTGATAGAGTTATAATCAACATCTTCAGGCGCATCCGGAACTTGCTGCCAGGATTCGCCCGCATTGGTAGTATACAGAAACGCACCATCATTCCCAATCACCACACCATTTGTTTCGTTGGTAAAATAGATTTGATTCAGGTCTTTTCCGACATTAAATTCTTTTTCAAACCGGACAGTATGGATAAATATTGATTCTCCGGTACATCCGTCGAGTATCAATAAACTGCAGAA
>JAKQVC010000121.1 GCA_029571985.1 Bacteroidota bacterium
CATCCTTCGTGATATATGGCACGATTACCAAACATTTCAAAATACTGAGTTGTATGTCGTCCGGGTGCTTTGGCATCATCAAATGTATACATCATACTCGTTCCTTCTATTGGTCGTTGCTCAATTCCATTTACAACTTTAGGAGAAGGTATTTTACATGCTTCATATACTGTTGGTGCAATGTCAATCGCATGAGTAAACTGACTACGGATCTCATTTTTTGCTTTGATACCATTTGGCCAATGGACAACTACACCATTTCTCGTGCCCCCAAAATCGGATGCAACCTGTTTTGTCCATCCAAATGGTGCATTGCTGCCAACTGCCCATGCAATTGCAAAGTGTGGATAAGTAGATGGATCGCCCCATTCATCTTTATGTTTATATACATCTTCAAAATTTTCTTGCAGTCCATTCAATCCAACCAGTTCATTAAAAGATCCGCTCATACCACCTTCTGCGCTTGCACCATTGTCACCAACAATATAAAACACTAATGTATTGTCCAATTCACCCATTTCTCTAAGTGCGTCAATTAATCTTCCAACTTCATGATCTGTATGCTCTGCAAAACCTGCAAACGTTTCCATTTGACGTGCAAACAACTCTTTATGTTTTGCAGATAAAGTATCCCAATCCGGTAATCCTGCAGGCTTAGGAGCCAGCTTCGTTCCTTTGGGAACAATACCCATTTCAATTTGGCGAGCCAGTGTTTGTTCACGAAGTTTATCCCAACCCATGTCAAACTTACCTTTGTATTTTGCGATATATTCTTTAGGCGCATGATGCGGAGCATGCGTTGCTCCAGTAGCAAAATATGTAAAGAACGGTTTGTCCGGAGTTAATGCTTGTTGTGCCTGGATCCAATTGATGGCATGGTCAGTCATATCAGTAGTAAAATGATAATTCGGCGTACGAGGCGTTTCAATTTCTGCTACACCATCATAAATTTTCGGAGCCCACTGATTTGTTTCTCCTCCAAGAAATCCGTAAAACTTATCAAAGCCTGAATGTGTTGGCCAACGATCATACGGACCGGAAGCGGAAACCTCCCATGGTGGAGTTTCATGATACTTTCCAAACATCGCAGTGCTATACCCATTCTGACGTAACACTTCTGCCATAGGCGTAATTGTTTGCGGACGAATACCGGTGTTACCTTGAAAACCTGTTGCCATTTCCATGATGGCCCCGGCATTATTGCTATGATGATTGTATCCGGTAAGAATAGCTGTACGTGTTGGTGAACACAATGCAGTTGTGTTGAAATTATTATAACGCAACCCTTCACTAGCCATTTTATCAAGTACTGGTTCCTGCACCGGACCACCAAATGCATTCGACACACCGAAACCTTGATCATCAATTAATACGACCAATACATTTGGTGCACCTTTCGGAGCTGTAACTTCAAAACGCTCCGGCTTTTTTGCATTGCGAGCGTCCAATTCTGTTTGCGCCGGATAAATGGGTTCTTTGATC
>JAKQVC010000025.1 GCA_029571985.1 Bacteroidota bacterium
CAGGGCAGGCTGTCCTAAAAGTGTTGGAGTCCCCCTCGCCTCACACTCACCACTCACCACTCACCCCTCACCCCTCACCCCTCACCACTCACCCCTCACCACTCACTACTCACCACTCACCACTCACCACTCACCTTTCGTATCTTTGCCCAAAATCAAGAGATGAAAGTTCTCATTACTGGAGCTTGCGGAATGGTTGGGTCGCACATGATTGATATGTATACGGCTCAGGGTATTACCGATTTAGTAGGTACCTTTTATAAGCCTACCACAGATATGGAAGATATTCGTGGTAAGGCACATTTAATTGAATGCGATGTGCGCTATTATCAGCGTGTACACGATATTATATCAGGTATAAAACCGGATAAAATATTTCACCTTGCCGCTCAGAGTTATCCAACCGTGAGCTGGCACCGGCCGCAGGAAACGATGGATACCAATGTGAATGGTACCATAAATGTATTTGAAGCAATCAAATCGGTTCGCAAAACAGACCCGCAATATGACCCTGTTGTTGTGGTTGCCTGCTCCAGCGCTGAATATGGTGCATCGCTCACACCTGAAAATACACCCGTTAAAGAGGAGGCGGCACTTTTGCCTCTGCATCCATATGGCGTCAGTAAAGTGGGACAGGATTTATTGTCTTTTCAATATTGGCAAAACGATAAAATCCGCTGTATTCGCGCACGTATTTTTAATACTACAGGTCCGCGCAAAACAAATGATGTTGTTGCCGATTTTACGCATCGTGCGGTAGCCATAGAACAAAAGAAGGCAAGCAAACTTACTGTTGGGAATCTCAGCACAAGAAGAGCGATTACAGATGTGCGTGACTTGGTATCCGCACTGATGTTATTAAGTGATAAAGGCAATTGGGGGGATGTATATAATATCTCTGGAAATAAAGTTTATACAATCAGCGAAATCATTCCGATAATTGAACAATATATGGGGATGACATTAGAACATGAAGTTGATCCCAAATTATTGCGACCTACAGATGAACCTATTATTTATGGTGATTCATCCAAATTAAAGCGCGATACCGGATGGGAGCAACAATATGACCTCGCTACTACCATTCGCGATATGATCGATTATCTGCGCAGTAAATCATAATGTATATAAAGTGATGTTACAACGCACGCATCTTTTCGATTTACAACTGATTAACGATAAAAATTTTGATGCGACTATCGCTTCAATATTATCGTTTAACACAGAATTTAATCCTGAAAGTCAGGCATTACCAATGTTATTTACACCCAATGTAGATGATGTGGTTAAACTGAACGAAAAGAAATATGCCGATTTAGCTTCTGTATTGCGTCGCAGTTTTTACATTCTGCCCGATGGTCAGCCTATCATTTGGGTGAGTAAATTATTTAAAGGAAAAAAACTTGGTCGCCGCTTACCTGGCAGTGAACTCTTTCCGCTGCTATGGGCAGAAATATTGCGTAGTAATAAACGGGTGATGTTAGTAGCCCCTTCAAAAGAAGTTGGAGAGTTGCTCAAAAAGGAATATCCGGCACTCGCATACTATGTTCCGCCATTTTTTGATGTCAATAATTTGGAACAGTTGACTAAAGTGCAGGAAGAAGCTGCCTCAATTTACGACAGCATAAAACCGGATATCGTATTTATTGGTATCCGTTATCCAAAGCAAAATCATATCGCACTCGGGCTCATCGACCATCATAACAGAACCTACGCTACACCCGGACCTAATCAGGAATATATTGGTGTGCGAAATTATACTTTGTATGCTTCTCATCATACGCAACCGCCGGCATTGCATTTGCTGATGGGTGCGAGTTATGAGTTTTATTTAGGAATTAAAAAGCGAGCACCGGCATTCTGGCAGAAAATAGGCATGGAATGGTTCTATCGCTTCACACAGGAACCAGGCCGATTATTCCGACGCTATTTTATCGATGATATGCAGTTTTTGCCTATTGTGATGCGGGAGTTTTTTAAGAAGGGTTAATTAAACATCCCCTTCAGTTATTGCTTCACAAACTGTTTAATATTATTTCCTTGCTTTATAACATAAATTCCTGCCGACAGTTGACTGGTGTTGATTTGATTGCAAGGGGAGGGGCATTGCGCTATTAGCTCACCTGTAATGGTATACAGGTAAATCGGATTTAATGAAGTGGATATCACTCTTAAAACATCATCTACCGGATTTGGGTATGTTATTAAATCGGTTGGTTGTTCAGGATGTATACTCGTGTTGATACCCAATGTATAAAACAACCCCTGGTCACCATAAATAAAACCTGTTTCTGCATTCAGCAACTGAATATCAAACAATATACCCGATGCTTCCGGAATGGAAGGTAAATGAATGAGATTCCAGGTTTCTCCGGAGTCTGTTGTATGCAACACCTCGTAATTATTGCCTAATATATAACCAACAGAATCATAAAATGCCATATCATAATAGTGCTCCAAAACACCTACTGTGGCGATTGTATCCCATGTCAAGCCGGCATCTACGGATTTTATAAGCAGGGGGGCTTCCAGTTCATAGTTTTGAAAAGCCATGATCGTATTGTTAGGATACACATAAAAATCAACAATACCATGGTCATCCGGTGGGTAGATGGCTTCCCAGGTATCACCTGCATCAATCGTCCGATATAAATTATCCGCATTATTAAAATAGCAGGTATCCAAACCCCTGCATTGCAAATTTTTAATCGAATTGTACGGTGT
>JAKQVC010000122.1 GCA_029571985.1 Bacteroidota bacterium
CCGTTACAAACACAGTACTGCGAACAATCAGAAGGAGAAAAATATCACCATACCAACCCTATAAATTTGTGCTAAATTAACTACTAAGGGTGGGTCAATTTTAAATGCAATTGGTGGGTCAATTATTAATGCAATTCAACAAGAGTGCGTATGAAACAGGCAAAATCCTCTAAACCTATCGCACAAAAAGAAATAGATGCGCTGGAATTGTTTAGAAAGGACATTGCAACTTTTGTGCGTATTTATGACTTCCTATCGCAAATCGTTGACTACAGTGATACAAACCTTGAACGCAGAAGCATATTCTTTAAACATTTAAGCCCACTCATTGTTGAAGATAATAGAACGGAAGAAATAGATTTATCAGATGTTTTGATGACTCATTACAACTTGCGCGATAGAGGAAGTCGTAACTTATGGGGTGCACAATCTGATGATGAAGATACAACATTAAAGCCTATGACTGGCGTAGGTTCTGGAGTGGCTAAAGACCCTGCAAAAGCAATGTTGAGAGAGATAGTCGCTCAAATGAATGAGTTATTTGAAGGCAACGAGCTAACTGATGCTGACATGATTAATTACGCCTCGCATATCAGAGACAAAATGATGGAGTCTGAAGTGTTGGCCAAGCAGTCTGCAGCGAATAACAAAAATCAGTTTGGAGCGAGCCCAGACTTTATTAATGTATTCGAAGATGCAGTGATTTCTGCTTATCAGTCTCACAAGTCTATGTCAGAGCAGGTAATGGGTAAAAACCATATTAAGAAAGCTATGGCAGCCATGTTGCTTGACTTGGTTTATAAAGGTTTTGAAGACAAAAGGACTAATTAATTTCAATTGACTCACAACCCTTAAAGTCGCTTACCATTAAGTTATGACATTAGTAATGTATGTGCTGTGTGTATTATGGTGTGGGGAATTTGAAGGTGAAGTTTTGCCCAGAATGCAAACTTAGCACTTCATGCAGCTTCACCACATTTACGCCAAATGCATTAGCCGCATCAGGTAACTTCACGGATTTACTAGACAATATTTCAGGCTTCTCGTTAGATACAATTTCATATCCATTTAAGCTTGCATAGGCTACTTGCCAAGGGTCAGCCATGTTCACCTTGGCAAATGTTTCAAGTGCTTTTCTAGAATTGCTTGGTTTTTTACCAACTGCCCAAGTGTTACTAGCCCAATTTTGCAAATCTGCATATTTTATTAGGCAGTCATGGCTAGTGGTTGCCAGCATAAAATTGTCACCATGAGTTTCAGCAAACCTATATAGGTAGTCATCTTCACGGCCTTGCTTAAGCTCATCGATTACCTTGTCAACCATAAAGAACACACCTTGCTGATTTCCAGCTATGAGCCAATCCCAAAATGCGGAACTAAATTCAGGTGAATAGTAAGAATTTTTAGCTACGATTAGACAATCAGAATCAAATAGATATTTCTTTTGACTCATAGGCTCATCACTCTAGCAGCATTTACGTTGAGCAAAATAGATGCTTCGCTTGGGCTAAGCTGATCACCTTTTAGCAAGCTCAGTACCGTGCTAGTGATTTTGCGACTATTTTTAATAGGTACCATGTATTCGGGCAACGGTCCGCCAGCACTCTCCCTTTGTTTGGCTTTACTATCCCGCCATTTTTGTATCACGTCTGTCTGTATAGTGCTGTAATCGTCTCTGTTAATTTTGCCGTTAGTTAATGCAATCCGCGCAATTACTAATTCGCTCACCTTAAAGGTGTTATTAAGTGTTGCAATTTTGGTTCTTATATCTTGATTGTTAGCATCCCATTTTTCTAGGAACGTATTGATAGGCACTAGAACCTCTGCCGCTATTGCGTTGCATTTAATTTCATGCACATTACTGGAGTTTGTATCAACATCGGAAATACCAGATTCACCTAACCAAACATGCGCTAACTCATGTGCAAGTGTAAAAATGTTGGCGTATTTAGTATCTTGCCCATTAATAAAAATTGCAGGCGCAAATTCGTCTGCAATCACAAAGCCTCTAAACTCGTCAGAGCTTAAGGGTTTGTGTGTGTTGTTTATAACGATGCTATTTTTGAAAACCAGTATGCCTACATTTTCGCAGAACTTTACAAGTTCGTTATAGTAATCTTCTGCATTACCAATGTTGTTAGCAATTTCATGTAGTTTGAGTGTTTGTCTTATATCATTGGCAATAACGGTGTTAGAGGTTGCAAATTTATTTTTGTACTTAGCCACAAAATCTAGTCTAGGTGCATCAATACTAGAAAGGTAATCCTTATACCAAGTTTGCTTATGCTCTATGTCTTTGAAAATCTCTAAAAAATCATCGCTTAAAGGCTCGTTGTTTTTTACAGTTCTAAAATCAACAAGTTTGCTAGCAGGGGTAAACTTTTCAGGCGGATTAGGAAGAAACAAAAAGCCAAAAGGAACTTTGGCTTGCTCTGCAAACTTTTTAATTTGGGAAAAAGTTAGTTCGCCACGTGTAATGCTTTCAGCAGTATTTTCACGGGCGTATAAAGTACGTGCAAATTCAGGAAGGGAGCTACCATTTTTGCTAGCTGCCCACTCCAGAGTTTTAATACTTAGTTGTAACGTACCTTCCATTTATAAGTCCAATATCAGTGACTTATGCAACCAACAAATAAAAATAGATTTCTTTAAACAAGACAACAACTTTTCCGTTAAGTGCAACACAACGGTCATTGTAGATGAATAAAAATTAATGCTCAATGGATAAGACAGTAAGGTTTGCTATATATTATGTATACATACAAAGACCTGCTGATGTCTAAATTACTGTTTGGTGAAATTGAAACTTGTTAAAATAAATCGCTCAAATCCGCTCAATTTGGTAAGTGGAGAGTCTCTGTCTGCTCATTTTTCTTTGTGCGCCGCCTGTCTTTGCTCATTGGCTTAAACGTTGACTGTCTGAGTATTCTTGCCTAAAGGTGCCACTCAAAATTACAGAGGTTACACAACCTATTATAATTTAAAAGAGCCTCATCAATGTAAGAAGGAGTCAATTGATTATTTTAAACAATAGCGATTGGCTCATAAATACTAAGAGGTTACAAATACTGGAGATAAGTAAAAGTTTACTTGAGGGGCAGAAAAATCCGCAAAGCGGACATATAGCATGATTGAAACAAGATTAAGAAATCTCTCTACCATAAGGACTAAAGCTTACTTTATAGTAGAGAGATTATCAGGCCGCATTTACTAGTTTCAGATTGAAGATACCTTTCGATTAAAGCAAGTTAATGTCCAGTATGTCCATTAGGCTTTCTGACTGTCACTTCGACTCCCCCCGTTGTATCTGAGGGCGCTGTTCGGCTAACTGGTGGTAAATCATTTGAAACCTCTTGTGCAACTGTGCCCTTCGGATGTTTATAGAATCCAGGGTCTTTATAGTCATTGCGTGCCAGACCATCACGTACTTTAACGGTGGTAAACATGCCTCCCATTTCAACTGCACCAAATTGGTCTTTGCCTGCCATCATCGGTAATGTGTTATCTGGTAGAGGCATATCCATCATCTCCGCCATATCGGTCATTTCAGACATACCCGTTTCACCCATAGGCATGTAATCTGGAACCAGATTGCCAATTTTCTTCATGAGATCGTTTTGCTTTACCCCTAGTAAGGTTGGCACGTCATGTCCCATGGCATTCATAGTGTGATGGCTCTTATGACAATGGAATGCCCAATCACCAGGTTCATTTGCAATAAATTCCACAGCACGCATCTGTCCCACTGCAACATCTGTTGTGACTTCAGGCCAACGTGCAGATGCCGGAACCCAACCACCGTCCGTACCAGTCACTTCAAACTCGTGCCCATGTAGGTGAATTGGATGATTGGTCATCGTAAGATTGCCAACCCGAATGCGCACGCGGTCATTTTTACGTACGACAATTGGGTCAATGCCCGGAAAGGCACGGCTGTTCCATGTCCACAAATTAAAGTCGAGCATGGTATTAACTTTAGGTGTGTAGCTGCCGGGGTCAATATCATAGGCATTCAACAGAAAGATAAAATCGCGGTCTACCGGCATAAACTTTGGGTTCTTAGGATGTGTCACCCAGCTTCCCATCATGCCCATGGCCATCTGTAGCATTTCATCGGCATGCGGGTGATACATAAATGTGCCTGGACGTTTGGCTTCAAACTCATACATAAAAGTTTTGCCAGGCTCAATGGGCGGCTGACTCAGGCCACTGACTCCATCCATACCGCTAGGCAAGCGCTGACCATGCCAGTGAATACTGGTTTTTTCTGGTAGGCGATTAGTGACATAAATTCTGACTTTATCACCCTCAACCACTTCAATGGTTGGGCCGGGGCTTTGGCCGTTATAGCCCCACAAATGTGCTTTCATGCCTTGTGCAATTTCACGCACTACAGGTTCAGCTACTAAATGAAACTCTTTAACGCCCTTATTCATACGCCAAGGCAAACTCCAGCCATTTAACGTGACCACTGGGTTGTAGGGTCTGCCAGTATTGGGGTGCAGTGGAGCTTGGGTGTTAGCCACCTCGGCCGATACAATTTCAGGGATTGCGGCCATTGCTACTTTGCTGACAGAGGTTGCGGCAACGCCTGCTAATCCGAGACCAGCTAGTTTAAAAAAGCCACGGCGATTTAAGTTTGGTAAATTCATCATTACTGTCCTTCCATAGGGGTGGTGCCTATTAGTGTCATTTGCAACTTGCTATCGGCCATCCAAAATTCACGTAAAGCCTCAATATAGTTTTTTACACTGGCCACTTGTGCTCTCGCGTCACCAAACAATTCAAACGGACTGGTGAGCATGCCGTTATAGCGAAGCTGATTTTCACTTAAGATTCTCTTGCGTATCGGCACGATTTCATCACGCAAATGTTTGGTGACATCGTAGTTAGTGCGGTAAGTGTTATAAGCTTCGCGAATCTCAGATTGCGCATTAATGGCTACTTGTGCAGTCTCATTGACTGCTTGCATGTAGATGGCCTCAGCTTTAGCTACTCGAGCAGTGCCCCAATCAAACAGAGGGATTTCAAATCCTATCTCCAAGCCTTTTTTGTATGGGTCACCTCGTCTACCTTCAAGCACACGTGCTGGACCGATTTCAAGCACATTGATAAAGCGCGTGGTTTTAGTAAGGCCTAATTGCTTGGCCAGAGCATCAGTTTCCAACCGCATTGCTTGTAAATCCAGACGGTTTTCAAATGCTGCTTTCTCAAATGGCTGTAGGTCTTCCACTGATTTTGGTAAATCGGGCAAGCGTTCTACTATACTTATTTGCTCAGAAGAGACACTCAACAATCTTGAGAGGGTTTCATATGCCTTGACTTGTTTGTTTCTAGCGTTTGCATAGTCCAGTGCCGCATCTGCATAAAAGCTTTGCTCTCTGGCCTGCTCTAACTTATTCCAATTGCCTGCTTTATACATGCGTCTAGCCAGCTCAGCGCTAGCTTCAGCACTTTCTCTCACTTGTTCGCTGTACTTTACTAACTCAGTTGCAGCAACTGCATCAAAGTAAGCTAAACGCGTATGGTTGGCTAACTTCAGAACATCCAATGCCGTTTCCTTCTGTACTTGTTCAAAACGGCGCTTTTCAATTTCCACAGCTTTAGGCATGGTAATCAAAGAAAAGACATTGAAAGTAAATGCCTGCTCAATTTTGTAATCGCCATTATTCTTGGTGTAAAGCATGGAGAATCGAGGGTTAGGCAATCTGCCAGCTTGCACAAGGTCAGCCTCTGAAATACCCAGTTCATAGTAAGAAGCCTGCAATCGCTTATTATTGAGCAAGGCGATTTGTACCGCAGATTCAACATCTAATTTGTGTTCAAGCAAAGCGTTTACTTGGTCATTAATTTTGCTTTGTTCTTCTTTCGTCTTAGGCCAAGCAATTTTCTGCTTGATATGCTGTTGCGTGGTTTGCTGCACGCTACCAAAACCACCATCTTTAGAAAATGTAGCGCATCCGCCTAACAATAAGCTGGCACTTACCAAGACAGCGATTGTGCGATATTGCACAGGGAATTGATTAATGTTCATGAGATTCACCTTGCGTAGCGTCATGTTGATGGTCTGTATGTTCATATGATGTGGCAACTCCATCAGCGTGTTCAGTAGCCTTCGCGCTACTATGCTGATGATTATGCCCTGCAACCTCACTAGCTGGTAGTGACAACACCCCAATCCCGTGACGGTATACTACTTCGCCACCCAACCACGCGGTAGTTGCGATTGCACCGGACAATACAAACAGAAGCGCCAATGTTGGCAAGGACATGAGTTGGTTTAAGCGTGATTTCCAGGCATCTATACCTGCAAGCACAACTAGTCCCAATGCTGTTGGAATAGCCCATTTTCGATGTAGTAGCATGGCGGCATGCCCGGCATCATCGTGATTCATGCCCGAGTTAAATGCCAGCCAACCTATGATAACTGCAACAACAGCACTCAATGCAGAAAGCCACAACGTAAAATGTCCAGCAGCAGCCAATAATGGAACAGCACTATGCTTACGAAGTATGCGTGCACTTAGGCCAAACAATAATGAAATCAGCGTTAACGCGATCGGAAAATGCACAATCGCAGGATGCATATTTGGGATAATGCTGAAGCCTGTGCTGACTGGCAGAGTGGTTGACGCTGATGTTTCTGTCGTTTTTGTATCCATGCTAGGCATTGGCTTAGTCATGCCATGGCCTTGCATGCCACTGCCCGAATCGTGCGAATGCGGAGCAGCCTCTGGGTCATTTGGTTCTAAGGTTTTGCTTGGCTGAGCCATAGTTGCCATTTGGCTATGATCCATTTTCCCCATGGAGCTAACACTTGCTCCATGCTGATGTTCCATGGAGGTCATTTTGGAATGATCCATTTCGGACATTTCGGGCTCTGACTTTTCGCTGGGGCTGGCTGTAGATTTCTCGCCCGACATCTCATGTTTCATGTGTGAATGGCCCATTTTTGCCATCTCATGATCCATTTTGCTGTTTGTGGCGCTATCCATTTTTACATCATTGTGGGTCATCATGCCATGGTTCATACTGCTGTGATCCATGCCAGATTCAGCGCTTTTCGATTCAACAGATGTCATGTCATGTTGCATGCCTTGCATTTGATGGCCAGAATGTCCACCACTCTCTGATGATTGAGTGATAGTTTTCCAATCAGTTAAGGTGTCTTTGCTAGTTGCGCGATAATCTTCGAACGCTGATTGATAAGGAACTTCACCTGCAACATTTGCAGTCTCTTCAAGCGCATAGACTGCGGTTGTGCCAAACAGTAACGCGGTAAATAGCCACATTACATGTAAGCGAAAAATCACGGACCATGGCCGTTGGGTATGTATGTATTTCATAGAAACCTCTCATTTAGTTTTTCCAAATTAATAACTTCGGAAAATGATTCTTTGCAAACTAGCTGCTTAAGAATACCGGTGAATGAACGAATAGAGGCAATTACAAACTGTCACTATTCGACAAATCAATCTAAATAAGAGTAAATCTTGGGGGTCGCTCTAAACCAGAAGGGATAAAGCCTGTGAAAAGAAGTGTGTTGTAACTGAACCTAGCCTCGCCAGCATTTAATTGCTGAAATAAGCTAGATGAGGTCGTTTGGAATGTAAATCCAGAACAACAGCTTGTACATTTAGCGCAGTGAGCACAGGCATGTTTACTATTATCCGTGCTCTGAGATTCGTGATCGCTACTGTCAACTGAGTCATGTGAATGCTGATTAGCCATATCGTGTCCGCTGTGTTGGTCATGATGGTGATCATTTGCAACACTCTGGCTATGATGATTGGGTGATTGCTCACAGTTCATCATGGCAATTGATGCAAACCCCTGAACAGGGATTGCAACTGCAATAAGCCAAATAGCAAAAATTTTAATGAATTTTCTCACGGGTTAATTATTACATATCTAATTTATAAATGCCTAGGCCTAGCACCTTGAGTTGTGATGGGCGGCTAATAGCACCGCCCATTCATCTTCCTATGTCATACCGTTGTTGCTTATTTCATATGGTGGTCACAAGGCATGGATGATGATTTTACTTTATGCTCTTCCATCATTTGTGCCATTAAACTATCCATAATCTTTTGATGCTCAATAAACCACTCATCACGCTCTTTTTCTGACATGCCAGCTTTAGGTTTCATCTCTCTGCATGCTGCCATATTGTCGTGTAACATCTGTGCATGTTCAGCAAGTAGTTTCTGTTGCTCAGCACCTTTGGAAGCCTTGGCTTCTTCAAGCTTTTGTTTAGTGATTTGAACATTCTGAATCAACTTTTCTTGAAAAGCATCACGACCAGCTAAAGCACCAGTAGAGGCAAAGCCTAGGCATGCAATCAATGTGGTGGTAATAATTGTGTTCATCATTTTGTTGCTCATGGTAATTCTCCTAATTTTGGTTTTCACCCTAAACGGTGAATAATTTTTTTCTCTATAAACCATTGCGTGACCTCGTGTACTTCTGAATCGATACAATGTTTTTGATAGAACTTTAGTTGTAAAGGTGGATTTTTATAACCACCTTGGATGCGAGATGATCTAGCGCAATACAGTCAGCAATACTAAATCCGTATTAATTACAGAAACGCAGACCACCAGCATTAAGAGAGTGATTGCTTCGGAGGATGTAACAAAGGAGGAGAAAGGTGTTGATAAAACGATATGGTTAAATTTGGAAAGACTGTGATGCAGCTGTCAATAAAGACAATATTATTTGCATTGGGCAATTGAAATAAACTTATATGACAAATCGAGCAATTCATGTTCGAACAGTCTTTGCTGTTTACATCAATACAATTGTTACTAGTCTTTAAATGACAATCAGTGGGCATTTCCATGACTTTAGCATCGTTTGCTAGATGGTCTGCTTTGATGCTGTTAGTTGGTAAAGGCGAGTCAATACATGTGGGCATCGTTGCAGCAGCAATTCCCTTAAGAGGAATGCTAACGGCAAGTGCTATAAAAACTATAAATTTGACCCAATATTTCATTTGTGTTGTCTAGCTCGTGTTATATACCAATTAAGTTGTTAGTACATACTTGTAATATAAAGCTTCCAACACTTGTAAGGTCAAGCGCTTTATTCAATTATTTTAATTTAACCTACAGAAGTTACTTATCTTGAGCCAACTCGTCTAATATTGGGCAGTCTGGACGCTCATCACCATGGCAACAACTTACTAATCGCGTTAACTCAGACTTCATAGCGTTCAATTCTTGTATCTTTTGATTGAGCATTTCGATATGTTCCGTTGCCAATTGTTTGACTTTACTGCTAGGACGGTTCATGTCGCGCCAGAGGCTTAGCAAATCTGCGATTTGCTTAATTGAAAATCCTAAATCGCGTGAGTGCCTTATAAAGCGAAGCATATGCACATCTTGGTGATTATAGGTTCTGTACCCAGAAAGGGTTCTGGAAGCCGCTGGTAATAGCCCAACTTCTTCATAATGACGAATCATTTTAGCGGATATGCCGGAAGCTTTTGCTGCTTGTCCAATATTGTATAGTTCACTATGCATACAACATCCTTAGGTTTCGACTTGGTTAGAAGGCCGCCATTTGCTCAGCATCAGTGCATTGGTGACGACGCTAACCGAACTGAACGCCATCGCAGCACCGGCAATCACCGGGCTGAGCAAGCCCATAGCTGCCAAAGGTATCCCGATTAAATTATATATAAACGCCCAAAACAGGTTTTGTTTAATCTTAATGTAGGTTCTACGTGAAATATCAATCGTATCTGCCACCAAACTTGGGTCGGAGCGCATCAATGTAATGTCTGCTGTGTGCATGGCAACATCTGTCCCTGAAGACATAGCAAAGCTCACATTTGCTGCTGCCAGTGCAGGTGCATCATTAATGCCATCACCCACCATCGCTATCACGGCATCTTTCTGGTTCAGTGAAACAATACTCGTTGCCTTTGACTCAGGAGTTTGTTCCGCCAATACTTTATCGATACCAATCATTTCTGCAACACGCGCCGCACTCATACTGTTATCGCCAGTTAATAACAGTGTTTGAATACCTTTCTGATGCAATGCCAGTATGGCTTGATTTGAAGTCGCCTTGATTTGATCCCCAAAAGCCAATACCCCCAATAATGTAGGTGATGCAACACCATTACTTTGCGCCACCCAAGATACGGTATTACCAGCATTTTTATAACCAGACGCTACCACATTGAGCGGGTCAATCGATACACCTAGCTCATCCATCCAGCGTTGATTGCCCACATAAATTATGTTGTTATCCACTTTTCCATGCAAACCACGACCGGCTATGTCTTGCACATCGGTGGCGATTGCCGGAGCTTTGCCCACCGCCTGTAATTGGCTCAAAACTGCTTTAGCAAGAGGGTGCAAGCTATTCTGTTCAACACTAGCGGCTAGGGCCAATAATGTTTCGTCGTTGCCATCTACTGATTTGAAAGCAAGCAAGGTAGGCTTGCCCTCTGTCAGCGTTCCTGTTTTATCGAATACTACTTGGGTAATGCTATGCGCAAGCTCTAACGCATGAGCATCTTTGATTAAGATTCCATGACGTGCAGCTACTCCAGTACCTGCCATAATGGCGGTTGGCGTTGCTAAGCCGAGTGCACAAGGACAAGCAATCACTAATACAGCTACTGCATTTAAAATTGCTTGCTCCCAATTGGCAGAATACAAGCCCCACGCCAACAGTGTTATCAACGCAATGACAATAACAACCGGCACAAATACCGCACTTACTTTATCCACTAAGCGCTGAATTTCTGGCTTTGCTGTTTGCGCGTCTTCTACCAGCCGAATGATGCGTGATAATGTACTTTCAGTTCCAATCGCTATTGTTTTCACCAAAAGCATGCCATCAATATTTACCGCCCCACCAATCACTTTATTTCCCACTACTTTATTCACAGGTTCGCTTTCACCTGTCATCAGGGATTCGTCAATATGGCTATTGCCTTCAATAATGATGGCATCCACAGGGATGCGTTCGCCTGGGCGAACCACCACCACATCGTCAATCACTACCTCGTGAATTGGAATGTCGATTTCCTGATCTAATTTCTTTACTCTAGCGGTCTCAGGTCTTAACTGCTGTAAAGCGCGTATCGCCTCGGTAGTTTGTCGTTTTGCACGTTTCTCCAGCCATTTTCCCAGCAGCACTAGCGTAATTACAACGCTTGAAGCTTCAAAATAGAGGTGACCATGGCCCTGTGTCATCATGTATATCGACAGTAGGTAAGCAGCAGAAGTGCCGATGGCAACTAGTAGATCCATATTGCCAGTTTTATTTTTGATAGCTTTCCATGCAGATGTATAAAACCCTGCACCCAGATAAAATTGCACAGGCGTTGCAAGTAGCCACTGCACCCACCCTGGCAAATTCCAATGTACCCCCGCCAAGCTAAGAAGCATGGGGATAATGAGTGGAAGGCTTAATAGTGTTGCAAAGACAATCTTAATGCCTTGTGCTGACGACTCTTCATGATGATTGTCTTCAGCGTGGTGCGTAAGTAATTTGGCACCGTAACCAGCATCAACCACTGCATTCAATAGCACCTCTGCTTGATAGGGCACTCCCTCTTTTAACTCTACATGGGCTTTCTCTGTTGCCAAATTGACTTCAGCTGATTGAACTGCAGGCACTTTGCGCAAAGCATTTTCTACGGCAGTTACACAAGATGCGCAACTCATACCACTAATCGCAATATCTAATCCATGATCAGTATCTTTCATTTTTGCCTCCTACTTGAATCATTATGAGCCATCTTAAAGATTCCCACCATTGGAAGGTCAAGCGATATTTTTAAATAACTAAAACTGCTTGACCTTACCATCGTTGTAAGGTCTAGAGTGAAACTCTAACGATTAACAAGGAGTACCAAATGTATACTTTTATTGTGCCTAGAATGAGCTGTGGTGGGTGTGTAAACACTATTAAGAGAGCTATTTTACAAGCTGATGAGGATGCTGCTGTTGAGGTGGATTTATCTACAAAAAAAGTGCGCGTTCAGACAGGGAACTCTGAAGAGTCAATTATTAAAGCCATGTCTGATGCAGGATATAAGCCGTCGTAAAGAACAAATTGTATTGAACAGCTGAGTTGTAACTAAACTCAAATCAAAATGGCTTTAAGTCTGCTTTGTCCCCATATCTGTAGAATCCCCATAGCGGACATAAGCTGCAACTATTTTTGAAAGTGCTACTGAAAAACTAGTTCAATTCTAATCTAGAATTGCTTTCATTCTGATATACTAATTTTTAATGATTAAATTCTTTCTAAAATTCTTGATCTTAGTTTTCCTCATGGAATCTACATGGGCAGTAGCAGCACAATACTGTTCCCATGAACTTGGATTGAAGGCTTCCCATTTAGGACACCATTCAAAACAGGTGAATGGCAAAAAGACTCAAGCTGAAATATCCACTATTGGTACAGCTGACCAGTCACAACCTGATGCAGACAATGATTGTGCTTATTGTCATCTGGGCGCAATGAAATCTATGGTCTCAATCTTGTCACTACCATCTGTAGTGGCAGAGCGTCCGTCCCTGACTACTATAAGTTATTCTTATCCAGACGTAACTCCGCGTCATCCTGAACGACCCAATTGGCATTCCGCTGTTTAATTCAGCGGGACGTCATAGTCATACCTCGTAATTTATCTAGCGTTAAGATTAAGTCACTTCGTCTCGCTGAATTCATCCGTTTATTTTGGAGAATTCAATGCGTACCTTTTATATATTTACCATTTTTCTTGTTGCTCTTTCATCAGTATCAAAGGCTAATGAGAGCGCTCTAAGTTCGGGCCTTATAGAGCCTACAGGCATGGTCACACTTACTGACGTGCTCAACATTGCATTAAGTGCCAATCCAGAGCTTGCCGTCGCTTTGCGTGAACGTGAGGCAGTAGATGGCATAAGGGTGCAAGCTGCCACAAGACTTAATCCGTCAATATCAACCTCTGTTCAAGATACACGTCGCGAGAATCGTCAGATTTATCTGCAGCTCAATCAAGAAATTGAGTTGGGCAATAAACGTGAAGCGAGAATGGACGCTGCCGATGCGACTTATAAAAAAGCTAACGCAGAACTAGATAGCAAGAAGGCAGAAATACATGCCAATGTAGTTAGCGCATTTTATGAACTACTGGCAGCACAAGAACGATTGAAATTATCCCAATCATCCCTTGAGGTCGCAAATCAAGCGTTAGACGCATCAGCAAAACGTGTTAAAGCGGGTAAAAGCTCACCGGTTGAAGAGACCAAATCAAAAATTGCTCAATCCAGTGCAAAGATAGAACTTAGTCAGGCGACTAGCCAATTGAATAGCGCACGTAAGCGCTTGAGTGCCTTATGGGGCAGTTCTAACCCGGTATATGAGTATGCTAAAGGGGATGTAGAAAACATTCCTGCAATCGCTAGCTTAAATGATTTATCAAGCGCACTGGAAAATGCACCGGCAATCACTATTGCAAAGCTGGAAATCAACGCACGCGATGGTATCACTAAAGTTGAGCGTAGTAGGGCTACACCGAATATCACGCTTAGCGCAGGGGTTGTAAACAATCAGGAACTTGGCGGAATCAATCAAGCGTTGCTAGGATTGAGTGTTCCAATTCCGGTGTTCGATCGTAATCAGGGTCATGTCCAGGAAGCAGTCAGCCGCCAATATAAAGCCCAAGATGAGTTGGTGGCTTTGAAAGCGCAATTAGAAGCTAATCTCGCTTTTCAATATGAGCGCTTGAATGCAGCGCGACAAACTTCCGAATCCATCCGTAGCGAAATACTGCCAGGTTCGCAAAGTGCCTTTGACGCTGCCACAAAAGGATTTCAGGCAGGTAAATTTAATTTTCTGGATGTGCTGGATGCGCAAAGAACATGGTTCCAAGCTAAATCGCAATACATTCAATCATTGATTGATGCACACCAGGCAGTCGCGGAAATCGAACGTATTTTAGGTGATGGAGTAATCCATCATCAGGCTCAGGAGTAAACAATGCAAAAGAATAAACAAACAACCGCCATTATTGCGGTGATCATCGTAGGGCTTATTTTAGCGGTACTGATATTGAACACCGAAAAGCCCAAACCTACTGATGAGGAACATGAGCATACTGGTGAGGTTATGTCCGGTGAAAATACTTCCGAAGCTGCACCACATGATGACCATGAGCATGCGGCACAAGCGCAGGAAATATTGAAAGGGCCGCATGGCGGCAAGCTCTTCACAAAAGACGGCTATGGTTTGGAAGTCACTATCTATGAACAAAATGTTGCGCCTGAATTCCGGATATATACCTATCAGAATGGCAAACCACTAGACCCTGAAACTTCAGATGTTTCTATTGAGCTGCAACGCTTGGGTAGCAAAGCTCAGCTATTCAACTTTGTTAGAGAAAATGACTATCTCAAAGGAAATGCGACCGTAGAAGAGCCTCACTCTTTTGAAGCTAAGGTTACAGCCAAACATGACAACAAAACCTTTCAATTTGCTTACGACCAAGTAGAAGGCCGAGTCCAGATGACAGACAAGCAACTCACTTTGAATAGTATTGAAGTGCTAACCGCTGGCCCAGCCAGCATTAAATCGGTCCTGAATTTGCAAGGTGAGATCAAACTGAATGCCGATAAAAGCGTGCATGTCGTGTCGCGCGTGGGCGGCATTGTGGAATCAGTCACTGTAAATGCAGGTGACAAGGTCAAAAAAGGCCAGGTGTTAGCGAGCTTATCCAGTCAGGAGATTGCTGACCTGCGTAGCGATTTATTGGCTGCACAAAAGCGGGTTGGCTTAGCTAAGTCCACTTATGTCCGAGAAAAACAACTGTGGGAAGAAAAGATTTCCGCCCAACAAGATTATTTAAAGGCCGAGCATGATTTACGTGAGGCAGAAATCAACGCTCAACGCATACACCAAAAGCTTTATGCACTTGGTGCTTCCGGAAGCAACAAAGGCTTAACACAGTATCAAATCCGCTCTCCGATTGATGGGGTTGTGACCAATAAAAAAATCAGCCAAGGCCAAGTAGTGAGTGAAGTTGATAGCTTGTATGAGATATCAGACTTATCCACTGTATGGGCAGAAATGACGATTTACGCCAAAGATATTGGCACAGTAAAAGTCGGACAAAAAGTGACCATTAGGGCGACTGCTTTTGAAGCTGAAACGACCGGAACTATTTCTTATGTAGGTGCATTAGTGGGTGAGCAATCTCGCACGGCCATGGCACGAGTTGTTATCAATAATGCTAATCAAACGTGGCTACCTGGCCTACCCGTCAACATTGAGCTTGTTTCGGATGAAGTAAAAGTGCCTTTAGCGGTATCCGTAGAAGGTATACAAACCTTACGTGATTGGTCGGTTGTGTTTGGTCGTTACGGTGAATACTTTGAAGCCAGACCTTTAACTTTAGGCCGCCGTGATGACAAATACGTCGAAGTATTATCAGGCATTCAGGTCGGTGATCGCTATGCTGCGGGTAACAGCTTCTTGATTAAAGCGGATATCGGTAAAGCAGGAGCAAGTCATGACCATTGATGCTTTCCAATGCTTACTGAAGGAGCGGGCTCATGTTTGAACGACTGATTAAGTTTTCCATCGATCAGCGCTGGCTGATGATGCTCATCGCTTTAGGCATTTCCATTGCCGGTGTCTTGAGTTACCAGAACTTGCCGATTGATGCAGTACCGGACATTACCAATATCCAAGTGCAGATCAATACGGCGGCCCCTGGCTATGCACCTTTAGAAACCGAGCAGAGGATTACTTACCCAATTGAAACGGTCATGGCTGGAATGCCTAGGCTTGAAGAGACGCGCTCTATCTCACGTTATGGCCTGTCGCAAGTGACTGTGGTGTTTAAAGAAGGTACCGACATTTATTTTGCACGCCAACTTGTAAATGAACGGATTCAGCAAGCCAAAGAAAACTTACCTACCGGCATAGTTCCGCAGATGGGGCCGACATCCACGGGGTTGGGTGAGATATTCATGTGGACCGTGGAATCCAAAGAAGGCGCGCTGAAAGTCGATGGGACGCCATACACGCCTATGGATTTGCGCGAGATTCAGGACTGGATCATCAAACCACAATTACGCAATGTGCCAGGTGTTAACGAAATCAATACTGTTGGTGGTTACGTCAAACAATACCAAGTGGCGCCATACACCGATCGCTTGGTCGCGAGAGGTCTGTTTTTAACCAACTTAGTTGCTGCACTGGAAAATAACAATGCAAATATGGGCGCGGGCTACATCGAAAAGTCCGGTGAACAATACCTGATCCGTGTGCCTGGGCAAGTCAGCAATATTGAGGACATCAGCAATATCGTAGTAGATACTCAAGCAGGTGTGCCGGTGCGCATTAAAGACGTGGCCGATGTGTTGGTAAGCGCTGAGCCTCGCAACGGGGCAGCAACTGAAAACGGTCATGAAGTGGTATTAGGAACGGTGTTCATGCTGACTGGTGAAAACAGTCGTGCCGTATCAGCCGCGGTAGAAGAGCGTCTTCAGGAAATCAATAAAACACTGCCCGCCGGAATCACTGCCAAGACCGTTTATGACCGGACTATTTTGATCGATAAAGCCATCAATACGGTTAAGACCAATCTGCTTGAAGGTGCCTTATTAGTCATTGCCGTGCTCTTTGTGTTCTTGGGGAACGTACGGGCTGCGATTATCACCATGCTCGTGATCCCTTTGGCGATGCTTTTCACATTCACGGGGATGGCAGCCGGTAAAGTCAGTGCCAATCTCATGAGCTTAGGCGCTTTAGACTTTGGCATCATCATTGATGGTGCAGTCGTGATTGTAGAGAATTGCATGCGCCGTTTAGCCCATGCGCAAAGTAAATTAGGAAGACCACTCACGCAGGCAGAACGGTTTGCGGAGGTATTTACTGCGGCCCAAGAAGCCAGGAAACCTTTGATCTATGGCCAGCTTATTATTATGGCCGTATATCTACCAATCTTTGCCCTAACAGGTGTTGAGGGCAAGATGTTCCATCCTATGGCGTTCACTGTAGTTATTGCGTTAATTGGCGCGATGATCTTGTCAGTCACCTTCATTCCAGCCGCGGTTGCATTATTCATCACCGGCAAGGTGGAAGAGAAAGAGCAAACCTTTATTGCTTGGACTAAAAGGCATTATTTACCAATATTGCGTTGGACTATGTTCAATAAAGCACTTGTTATGACGCTGGTAGTGGTGTCTGTAGTCTTGAGTGGTTTGCTTGCCAGTCGCTTGGGCAGCGAATTCATACCGAGTCTGAATGAGGGTGATATAGCCTTACATGCGTTGCGCATTCCTGGTACCAGCTTGACCCAGGCTGTGGAGATGCAAAAGGAATTAGAACATACGGTTAAAGGCTTCCCCCAGGTAGACAATATATTCTCTAAAATTGGACTAGCTGAAATTGCTACTGACCCTATGCCACCTAGCGTTGCTGATAATTACATCATGCTCAAGCCAAGATCAGAATGGCCTGATCCTGATTTAAGTAAAAATGATCTTATTGAGCAGATGCAGGAAGCGGTAGCGCATGTACCTGGTAATAACTATGAGTTCACTCAGCCTATCCAAATGCGCTTCAATGAACTTATTTCAGGCGTACGCAGTGATGTTGCCGTAAAAGTATTTGGTGATGACATGGAAGTGATGAATAGCACGGCTGAAGACATCTCCCAAGTGCTTGCTTCAATAGAAGGCGGTGAAGATATCAAGGTTGAACAGACTACTGGGCTGCCTATACTCACGGTCAATATTGATCGCCAAAAAATCGCCAGATTGGGGGTCAATGTCGCAGATGTGCAGGAAGCGGTTGAAATCGGCATGAATGGCCGTGAGACAGGAACTTTGTTTGAGGGAGACAAGCGCTTCGATATTGTAGTCCGCCTGCCTGAAGCAACTAGAGTGGATATTGAAGCCTTCAAGCGACTACCCATCAAAGTTGCAAGCGATCAGGCCAAACCGGTGTATCTGCAGTTAGGCGAAGTGGCGAGCATCGATGTTGCACCTGGCGCCAATCAATTCAGCCGCGAGAACGGTAAGCGCAATGTCGTCATTACCGCCAACGTACGTGACCGTGATATTGGCTCATATGTCGCAGAGGCTAGACAGCGTATTGAGCAAGAAGTCAAAATACCGTCAGGGTATTGGGTGAGTTGGGGCGGTACTTTCGAGCAATTGCAATCTGCCACCAATCGCCTGAAAATCGTAGTACCGCTAGCTTTGCTATTGGTATTCGTCTTGCTATACGCCATGTTCAATAACTTCAAAGATGGGCTTATCGTATTTACAGGCATACCTTTCGCACTGACGGGTGGAGTATTAATGCTTTGGCTTCGTGATATTCCACTATCCATATCTGCCGGCGTAGGCTTCATTGCATTATCTGGAGTGGCTGTCTTAAATGGTTTGGTGATGATCAGCTTTATCCGGCAATTGCTGGCAGAGGGTAAGGCATTGGATATTGCAATTGAAGAAGGCAGTTTAAGCCGTCTTAGACCTATTTTGATTACAGCCTTAGTAGCATCGCTAGGTTTTATCCCAATGGCGATTGCAACAGGTACGGGCGCTGAGGTGCAGCGGCCTTTAGCGACAGTGGTGATTGGTGGAATCTGGTCCTCTACATTACTGACATTGCTTGTGCTACCGTTGTTTTATCGTTGGATACATCAACAAAGTAAACCATTTTGGAGTGGTAAATATGGCTAAAGATTGCTGTGATAGTGGTTGCAGTACTAATCAACTGATTACCCCGAGATATCGCAAAATACTTTGGATAGCATTGATCATTAATCTTGCGATGTTCGTAGTAGAAATAGTAAGTGGTTGGAATGCCAACTCGGTATCGTTATTGGCAGACGCAATCGATTTCTTTGGTGATGCTATGAATTATGGTATTTCATTAGCAGTGTTGTCCATGAGCTTGATGTGGCGTGCGCGTGCCGCGTTATTCAAAGGCTTTACTATGGGCGCATTTGGAATATTTGTATTGGCGAGCGCTGTATGGTCTTATATGAATGGACAAGTACCAGAACCTTACACCATGGGTGCTATTGGACTGCTCGCACTTATCGCCAATGTCAGCGTGGCAGTAATGTTATATGCCTATCGGGAAGGTGATGCGAACATGCGATCCGTTTGGTTATGTAGCCGAAACGATGCCATCGGCAATGTGGCAGTCATGATTGCAGCATTGGGAGTATTCGGCAGCGGAAGTGCATGGCCAGATTTATTAGTAGCAGCTATTATGGCAAGCTTGGGATTGTCAGCTGCAGTACAAGTTATTAAAAAAGCTATGAGTGAAATATTGACTAATAAATAGTCCGTATGGACTGAAATTATAGCAAGCCCATGGACCTAGTTAAAGGATAGGACCTATTCTTTGAGTGTCCGATATGGGCCGTGAGAAGACTATTAATTAATCTTAAAGCTTCGTAATAACTAAAAAAGCCTGAGTTTGTCAGGTTTTTAGTTGCAACAAATTGGATCTTTAGCTGCACCTTATTGGGTCACATACATTAATTTTATGTTGTTGAGCGGTATGCTTCAAATGGCTAAATTTGAAAAATAAATAGTGGCAAACATGAAATAATTCTAGGTGCCTCTTTTCACTAGAATACTCACTCGATATACAATGCATAGATAAAGAATATGAAACAACAGTCTTTATTTCAGTATTTAAATTTTGATAATAATTACAGATAACTATATTTTAAATATAACAATGTATACGTAAATTACCCTAGAATGCCATCCCATATTTAATTAATAAGTCAGTCATTAGTGAAAATAAATGAATCAATACAGTTTTAATAAGTTACAAAAAAGAATCCGCCGAGAGTCTGGTAAGGCAATAATCGATTTCAATATGATTGAGGATGGAGACTTGGTTATGGTATGTGTCTCCGGAGGTGCTGATAGTTACACTATGCTTGATACACTTATGTATTTTTCTAAAATTGCCCCTATCAATTTTAAAGTAGTAGCTGTGAATTTAGATCAGAAACAACCTGGATTCCCAGAAGACGTTTTACCGACTTACCTAAAAAGTATCGGAGTAGATTTCAAAATAGTAGAGCAAGATACATACAGCGTCGTAAAAGAAAAAATACCAGAAGGTAAAACTACATGCTCATTGTGCTCTAGATTACGGAGGGGCATTCTTTATAAAACAGCTAAAGAGTTAGGCGCCACTAAAATAGCACTCGGACATCATAGAGATGATATTTTACAAACGCTACTACTAAATTTGTTTTATGGAGGTAGTTTAAAAGCGATGCCACCCAAATTGCGATCTGATGACGGAGAAAACGTTGTAATAAGGCCGTTAGCTTATTGTGCTGAAAAAGATATAAAGAAATACTCTGAGATGATGAGTTTTCCAATAATTCCTTGCAATCTTTGTGGCTCTCAACCTAATTTACAAAGACAGGTAATGAGAGAGCTTTTAAATAAATGGAATAAAGAAAACCCAGGTAGAGTGGAAAGCATGTTTAGAGCAGTATGCAACGTAGCACCCTCACACTTACTTGATAGAGGTATGTTTGATTTTTCTACCTTCACTTCTAAATCTAAACTAGCGTACGACACAGATATGGTTGAAAAAGAAGATTTCAAAACAATTAACTTTGTAGACTAGCCAGTTTGGTTTCTAGTATTGTCTGGTAAAGTGTCATTCAACAAATGGCTACCTTTTTCAATAAGAGAAACGTTGTATATAAGTTGAGTGTGTCTAAGCAATAGTGCTTCATATTTTGTTGCCAACTCAATTATCTCAGATTTCATACTTTGAATAATTTGGTCATAGTCATTGATAGATTTCGGGCTGTTTTTGAGTCCACTACGATTTTCTTTTATACGCCTTTTTGCTTCGTCAAATGAGATTTGAATGTTCTGATTTTTTGATAGTGATTGGCGCGACCAGGTTGACTCACCACGTTTAAGGTTCGTTTCCAAATGTTCTCTTAAGTTCTCCCAAGTTAGAATTTTGCTACTTGA
>JAKQVC010000126.1 GCA_029571985.1 Bacteroidota bacterium
TATCAAACTAACTACGATGCCCTTGATGCTAACGGTGAAGAATACAACTTCTCTCTGTTACTCGATGGTTTAGGTTCTCAGAACACCAGCGAAAAAGAACGTCTGGATGCACTCCACGGTGCTCTTGATGGCGAATACGAAACTCAAGCTGAGGTAGCCAACCCTGCTGCCCGTGAAGAAGGTGAGGTTCGTAAAACATGGATTCGCAACCCTTCATTAAGCGGTGGTCTTGGACTTTCTTACCGTTTAGGTACTAAATTCGAATTAAGCCTCGAAGAACGCGCTACATACTACTTCGATGACCTGGGTGATGGTCACCGTTGGGAGCTTGATGGCGACTATACTGATAACTACGACATGTTATTGTATACCTCTTTAAACATTGGTTACAACTTAGGCAAGTCTGAAGCTATCGATCCACTGTGGATGGTTAACCCACTCACTTATCTCTATGAAGAATTAGACAAAATTGATCCGGATAATATGTTGAAAGATTCAGATAACGATGGTGTTATCGATCGTCTCGACAAAGAACCAAATACACCGGAAGGAACACCAGTAGATACTCATGGTGTGAGCTTAGATAGCGACAAAGACGGTTGTCCTGACTCTGAAGACCCAGAACCGTTCTCATCTCCAGTTCTTCCTATGGAAAACTGTCAGAACGTTCACGTTGACAAAGATTGGGTTAAAGAATACGTTGATGAGCGTTTGAAAGCTTATACTCCAGGTACTGCCAGCGATTGGATTCTGCCTTATATCTTCTTTGATTTAAACAAAGCTGATATCCGTCCTGATGCTGTTCCAGCTCTGAACCAGGTTGCTGAAATCATGTCTCGCTACTCAAAATTAAATGTTGAAGTAGTTGGTCACACAGATACTCGCGCCGGTGAAGATTATAACATGAAATTATCTGAAAATCGCGCACGTAATGCTATCAACTATCTGACTAGCAAAGGTGTTGCAGAAAACCGCCTCAAACTGGTTTATAAAGGTGAATCAGAAAACCTGATTAAAGACGCTGATCAGGAAGCAGAACACCAAATGAACCGTCGTGTTGAGTTCCACATTATTAAGAACTAATTCATATATATAATCATGACAGCCAAAGGGGTGCAGTAATGCACCCCTTTTTTTTTAGGAATGAGGAATAAGGAATGAGAAATAAGTAATCATTTGAATTAATTCTTACCGACTTACCGTCTTACCGGCCTCGTGCATTTAAATAGTTAAAATGTGATTACTTGCAAACGCTGCATTGATTTTTTGTAACTTAACCATATGTTTCGATGGTGTATTACACTCATGTGTCTGTTGGTGAGTTTGCAGAGTTTTGCAACTGATGCAGATACGTTAAGGCACCGTTCGGCAAATCGCAATCGGGGCTTGTTTAATCTATTCCACAGGGAAACAGTTTGCATCTATTATGTTAATCCATTAAGCTATTTGTACGACAGTAGTTATGATGTAGAGCAATTATTCCGTGATTCTGATTTTGATGGTGTGTTTGATAGTAAGGATAAAGAGCCCAATACTGATGCATTAGCTGCGGTTAATATATTTGGTGTTACTACTGATTTTGATGCGGATGGATGTCCTGATCATTTGGATCCTGAGCCGTGTTCTGTTCCTTTTTTGGAGATAGTGGATTGTGAAAATGTATTCATCAGCGTTGAGGATTTAAGTGCTCTTGCTCATATAAATCCACCGGAAGCGAATGTTAAGAGTAAATCGTATTATGACTGGATTCTTCCATACATTTTCTTCGACTTACATGATGCCACCATTCGCGCAGATGCCCTGCCGGCACTCAATCAAATTGTCGAACTCATGGAGCACTATGAAGATTTGCTTGTAGAAGTTATTGGATATCCCGACACTCGTATGATAACCTTTGAAGCACAGGTACTGGCAAATAACCGTGCCTATAATGCCATACAGTATTTGAAAAGTAAAGGTGTTTCCGAAGATCGCCTCAGCTATGTGTATTTAACACCACCAAACTATTTGTTTTTGTATGATGATAGCTGCGGCAATGAGTGCGGGCTGAACAGGCGTGTGGAGTTTCATGTTGTGGAGCATTAATCTGCACGTTTGCTCGTACATTATTTATAAGTAGTCGGCGTACGTTTGCGTTTCAACATGTTTAACCAGAGGTTGAATTGTGTTATTACTTTTTGCATGATTGCATGATCTAATAATTCAGACTTCAACAGTTCATAAATCAGGTAGATGTCGAGTATGCCATATTCGAATGCGATAAGCATTTGACTCTCGATATACGCCGGTGTGATATACGTGTAGTAACTCAGATAGATTAACATACTCCACAGAATAGGAAATCGCAAACCACTCAGTGCAGAAAGTAAAATCAGTGGTGTCAGATACCAGGGATGCACAGTTGTGGCAAAAAACAAATAAATCGTAAATGCCAACAACATTGCCGGTATAAGTTTGTCTTTGCGATATAACAGACTCAGTAAAATGATAGTAGCTGCGGTAATAACTGGGAGTATATTTTGCAATCGCAGCAGCAGGTCGTATTGTGTTTCTTTGTCAATAAAGGATTTGATTGCGTAATATATACTGGCATTAAACTCGAACTGACTAAAATATAAACGGAGACTTTCTGCAACATGTGTGTACTCTCTCAGCATGGGCAGCAGCAGAAGTCCGGCAACAGCTGCGGCTATTATACCATATACCATCGTGCCGCGGAATTGCAGTCGTTTAAAGAATAAAGGCATGAGCATGACAGGCCAGAGCTTGGTAGCTATTGCGCATCCAAAAGCAATGGCTGATAACAGGTTTTTATGTCGGAGGAGAAACCAGATGGAGGCGAGCATAAAAAAGATCATGGGGCCTTCCAGATGCATATTACCTGTCAACTCAAAAATGACCAGGGGGTTCAGGATATACCACAGTGCGTTATATTCGGCGATATTAAGTTGTTTGAGCACTTTTGGCAGCAGGAGTATCGTCCCAAATTCAAATGCAAGCAAGATTACTTTAATGCAGATGAGTTGTATATACAAATTGCCTTGTGCAATCCATGCACCAAACGTAAATATGGCCTGGTAAAATGGCGGGTAAATACTGTGATATTGTTTGGAGTTTAATAATGCATATACCTGATGCATGTCGGGTTTATTGCCGATGTATCCGAATAGTCTGAACTCTTCAGGTGTATACCAATATGCATTAAAGCCGTTAATCCTGATGATACCATCCCATAAAAAGCGGAAGTGGTCGTCGGTGAGATTGGGTATGGCAAATACGATGGACAAGCGCAGGAGTATGCCGAGCATTTCGCCTTCGAGATACTTGTCCTGATGCATCGCGAAGGAGCGCATCATAAGCAGATACAGCAGACACAGGCCGCCATAAATCGTAATGAGCTGAACGAACTGGGTGCGCTCAGTACAATACTGCATCAGCAAACACAATGCGAAGTACAGCACGTAAACAGCATAGCGCCATCTGCGTGTAGTACGATCGTTCATGTGCTGACCTTAGTTAGAGCGCGCGTGTTTGAACGAGAAATAGAAGATTAAAGAGAATCCCATGAAAGCCATGATGTGGAAAGGCAATAATCCGTAATCACCATAATAAATACCCATGATGATACCGGAAAGGAAATACAAACTGAAAATACCTTCCAGATAGGTAATAGGACTTACACGAGATGCAACATATTTCTTTTTCTTCCAGATATCGCCTGAATTATTGATGGCGAATTTCGGAGTGCGCACAAACGCTGTTTGTTGTCCTAACCAACCACGGAATACAGCCCATGCATTATGCAGGCTCATACCCATTGTAATGGCTAAGAAAACAGGGAAGCGACTGATATATACCTTCATGGTTTGTCCAACACTTTTCTCACGCTGTAATGTAGAAATATAATAAGCGTAAGCGATGGCGATAGAACCCATCAGGAATATAGAAGCGTATTTGAAATAGTTGAAATCGATATATTGATTTTTGATAAACAGCAGCGGCACACTTAAAATAGCTGTAATCAAAATAAAAATATAGTTAGTTGTATTAAATAAGTGGGCAATTGCATGCAGTTTAATACGCATAGGTAATTCGGCACCCATTACCTGGCGACCAATTTTACGGGCTGTTTCTGCACCACCTTTATTCCAGCGGAATTGTTGTGATTTCAGTGCATTCATATCCGTAGGTAATTCGGCAGGTGCAACTACATCTTCCACATATTTAAATTTCCAGCCTTTTAACTGTGCGCGGTAGCTCAGGTCAAGGTCTTCTGTTAAGGTATCGCTATTCCAGCCGCCTGCATCATCGATACAGGTACGACGCCAGATACCGGCAGTTCCGTTGAAGTTGATGAAGTAACCGGCTGCATTTCGACCTTGCTGTTCAACTGTAAAGTGCATATCCAATGCAAAGGCCTGCATTTTGGTGAGGATAGAATAATCTTTATTGATATGCTCCCAACGCGCTTGAACCACACCAATTTTTTCATCTGTAAGAAAATGTGGAATGGTTTTTTTCAGGAAGTCGGGATATGGCACGAAGTCGGCATCGAAAATAGCCAGGTATTCACCTTTAGCGGTATGCATACCATATTCGAGTGCACCGGCTTTATAGCCTTTGCGCACCGGGCGTTTTACCTGGATGATATTGATACCCTGCTGTTGGTAGAATTCTACTTTTTTGCGGGCAATTTCAAAACTTTCATCTGTTGAATCGTCGAGGAGTTGAATTTCCAGTTTATCTTTTGGATAATCGAACTTTACTACGGCGTCGATAAGACGTTCAACCACGTACAATTCATTGTATACGGGCAGCTGAACGGTAACCATAGGGTATTCAGATTCAGGTATTTTAAATGTTTCTTCTTCAGCTTTTATACGGCGCTTATAGCGGATGTAATGGATAGCCAGACTCAATTGCATAATGCAATAGAAGAAGAGGAGTGTGATGGCAATGGTGTAAATGACTATGATCGTAATCGACATGTCGGTTTGGTTAGGATTATAAATATTTTAAGATGGTAATAATAATTTTGTATCCGGCCATGATGGTCCCTTTCACAGTGCCGGTAACTTTCGATACGCCTATTCTGGGTCGATAGTCAACCGGAACTTCAGTAAAGCGCAGTTTGTGTTTCGCTGCCTTTACCTGCATTTCAACCGTCCATCCGTAATTCTGGTCTCTCATCTTCAACTGTTGCAAAGCTTTCCAGCTAATGGCCCGGAATGGTCCGAGGTCGCTGAATCTGGCTTTGAACAGTATCCGTATCATATTGGTGGCCAGCCAGTTGCCGAAAATTTGCTGCGGCGCCATGCTGCCTTTGATACGTTTGCCTTTCGCCCGGCTGCCGATGACCATATCATACCCCTGATCGATAATCGGTTTAACCAGCTCTGGCAACTGTTCCGGATAGTCGGAATAATCCCCGTCAATGAACACTACTATTTCAGGTTGTTGCGCCTCGGGTTTGTCCTGAATATAGGCCAATCCCTTCAAACAGGCAGAACCATAACCTTTTCGCTCTTCCAACAACACGGTGGCGCCCTTGCTTCGGGCTATCTCAGCGGTGTTATCGGTTGACCCGTTATTCACCACAATGACTTCCTCCACCCAATCTCCCGGAATATCGCTCAGCACATGGCCTATGGAGCCGCTTTCGTTGAAAACCGGGATGATTACGTGTATTCTTGTCATGCCAATACGGTTTCCCCGCGCCTCCCTGAAAAAGTGCACAAAGATACCGCTTAATTAGATGATAAACGTAATTACTTACACAAGAATTTTCAAATCCTCAGATGTGAATAAAACCTCCGTCCGGGCTGCATTGTCGGGGCCGGTTTCGAGTTTCAATACGCCCCTTGGACAAACAGCAGAGCAAACTCCACAGCCAACACAGCTGGCGCGTACTATGTTTTGACCTCTTTGGGCATAGGCACGCACGTCGATACCCATTTCGCAATAAGTGCTGCAATTGCCGCAGGATATGCATTGTGCGCCATTGGTGGTGATGCGGAAGCGGGATTTGAAGCGTTGGATAACACCCATATAGGCGGCCATCGGACATCCAAACCGACACCATACTCTGCTGCCCATAATGGGGTAGAAGCCTACGCCGATGACACCGGAAAATACCATTCCAATGGAAAAACTATACCATTTTGCCAGACCGGCAGTTGAAAAAGAAACTACCTGGTCGCCTGTTTTGAGGTTGGGAATGAGGGCATATAGTATCAGAAAGCCAGTTATACAGCCCAACACAATCATGGTTGGTCGCAGTCGCATCTGGCTGCCCGATTTGGCAATACCCCTGTAAACCAAATAGGCAAGCCCAATCAAAACTGCATAGTAAACATATTGGTTGATGCTTAACTTGAGATGTTCTCCGATGACATCTGATACTAAAATCAGTATTGTGGTCAGGATAATTAAAGCTAAAACACTATGAATCATCCAACGCTCAATCTTCCAGGCGCTGATCGATTTATCACTCAGGTGACGGAAAGGATCACCGGCTGTTTCTGCGAGTCCTCCACAACCACATACCCAACTGCAATACCAGCGCTTTCCAAAAAAATAAGTAAGTAAGGGTGTTGCAATAAAAGACATCACAATTCCCCAAAAAATAAAAAACACACCTAAATTGCCCGGCCGGTCGAGCATATAGGATAAGGTGCCGGGAAAAATGGCATCATAATCCAATGGCCAGAAATAACTATAAAATGGTTCGAAATTATAGAGTGCTTTCATAATGCCCGGAATCAACCAGGCGAAACCAAGTTGAAAAAACATCACCGAGCAGGTGCGTAATATCTGATAATTATTGTGGCGATACTTATAAATAAATTTTGTGCCCATAATTAAAACGGCAATGGTATAAAAACTGCCATACACAAACCATTGGTCAGCATCAGATTTCCTCAATAATTGACTTAATGGATCAAACATGTGTACAAGTCCGGAAAATATATCCGTACCAAACACTGTTTTCCAATGATCGCGCCAATACAATACAACATAGAATCCGGTAATAGCAACAGCACTTATCCAGGCAAGTGTTCCGCCTGAACTTATGGAGCTGATGAAATTGCGATTGTTCTTTATGCCTTTTGGCAGATGTCCATAGGTACCATAAGTATACAGGATGCCTCCGCTGAACAATCCAATTATGGTTATCAATAAACATAACAGGGGTTGTGTTGTGCCGGCTCCCGCCCAGGCAAGAAAGATGGTCAGGATGCCTATTCCGGTAAGTGTAAGGCCTGTTTTTTGCAGCGCATTAAATTTTGCTGGATAGGTTTGCGTGAGCGATATGCTTGTATTGAGTTCTGACATAGAATTATTTCTGGAGTGAATCAGGCGTTTTTGAAAATCATTTTCTTCGCGGATTTTGCATCTGCAAGGGTAATCATATGATTTGGATGTTGTGCATTCCACGATTGAATGACAGCATCTTCAAAATGACGATAAAATTCCGGATCGAAATGGGCTGCCCGTAGATGTGTGAGCACATAATCAACTGATTTGCCTTGCTGCAGCCAGGTGTTAAATATATCGTGACGCATACGCAAGCCAAATACATTTATACCGATAAATAACCGGTCTTCGGTTCGATAGACAATATGCACGGCTTTTTCACGGTCCGGATGTTCCCAATAAAATTCTGATTCGCCATCACGCAATTTATTGAGTACAGTGCCATACGTCTGGTATTCAATATCTAAAAATTTAGCACTGTTAAACCAATAACCGGGATTGTATAAAGTTGGCATGCCCAACATATTTTTTGCAGCACATTCGCCTTGCAATTTACCGGTATACCAAACCTGTTCTATAGGTCGTCGGTCGGGCAAAGCATGTTGAAATTGTGCACAATCGCCTGCGGCAAAAACCGATTCGATATTCGTGCGCATATGTTGATTAATCACCACACCGCGGTCGACATTGATAGAACCGCCTTTCAGAAAGGCAATATTTGGTGCAACACCGGCAGTAAGTCCAACTACCTGACAGGCAATTTCCTCTCCGCTTCCGGTAATAACGCCACGCACACGACCTTGAGCATCTCCCAAAATTTCTGTTAGGGTTTCATTTAATCGGAGGTCAAATCCGTGGTGACGAATATGGTGACTAATCATGTCCGATTCTTGTTCGGGCAATACATTATTCCAGTAATTTGTTTCGCGAACTAAGAGGGTAACCGGATATTTTCGTGCGTGCAACATTTCGGCCATTTCAATGCCGATGAGCCCACCACCTACAATTACACCACGATTAATGCCATTGCGTGTGTTGGCTTCCAATTCGAGTAAATCCTGATAACTGTATAATCCTTGCACACCTTTTAAATCCTGACCAGGCCATCCAAATTTATTTGACTGTGCGCCAGTGGCAATGAGCAGTGTATCATACTCAAGTGTATCGCCATTATCGAATTCGATAAGTTTTGAATCGACATGTACCTGCTTTACCCATTTTTTGAGCAGGTTAATGCGATTTTTTTTCCAGAATTCAGGAGGGTAAGGTTGCGTGTCTTCAAAGCGCATATGGCCCATATAAATATACATGAGGGCGGTGCGACTAAAGAAATAATCTGTTTCGCCGGAAATTACGGTTATGGTATCATCACTTAGTTTGCGCAGGGTGCGTGCAGCCGTGATGCCGGTTATACCATTGCCAATGATAACATGATGCATAGTAGTGGTGCGAAGGTAGATATCGCGTGAGTTGAAAATACAGACAAATATTGAATAGTTCCGTTTAGATAGCAAATTATTTGTTAATTTGGATTACTACTGTTCATTCAGGAACCAGTTGTAAGCCATAAAATTTATTTCGGTGTCATCCGCTATTTTTTGCCGGCTATAGGTATTCAGGAAGTCACGCAGGGATTGGTTTTTTGTAAAATCGCCGGTAAACCAGTTGAAGATACTACTCACCGATGCGCTTGATGTGGTTATCAGATTCCGTGAAGGGTCATTGATGAACTGTATAGCAGCGTCTTCCAGCTGCGCATCCAGGCGGTTGGCCGTATACGCTTCATTGCGGAGTTTCGGGCAACTGTAACTTGCGCAGTTTACCGCAAAGTGTATCCTGGGCTCATCCATTTTGCGGAGAATATTATGTTCGATATTGTTCAGGTCAAGTGTTTGTCCTTCGATAGTAATAAACGGGATATCCCAAACAGAATTAATAAATCCAATACCCGGCTTAATATCTTTTATGGAGAGCACGGGGTAATGACGGATTACCAGTTGAATCGTATAGGCGTTATAGGCATTTATCCAATAAGCCAGCACCTCATTTCTACTCCAGGTTTCGGGGTTTGGATAGTGGGTGCTTAGGGTTTCGAGATACGCGTTCAATTGAACACTATCCGCAATAAAGCCCTGATAATTAACAAATCCCTTTGCATTTACATGCTTTTGCAGCAGGGCTGTCCACGCATCATGCGAAACCGGCGTTGAGGTTGATTCAACAGGCTTAATGGTGCGACAGGAGGTGATTCCTGTGAGTACAAAAAGAAGGAGTAAAATCCGCATATATCGTTTGTTAGCGAATATACGAGAATTCTACTCCTTCGGTTGTGTAGTCGGTCGACTATTATTTGCGTATTATTCTTTCCATATATATCTGACCATCGGCAGTAGTCGCTTTCACGATATACATACCTGCAGGTTGTTCAATCATATCTAAAATAATTAATCCATTTTCGCTTTCAATGATTTCGCTGCGTACAACTTTTCCTGTAAGGTCATATACCTGCAGGGTAAGCCCGCCTTCAAAAGCATTTAAAAATTCAAGTTGGAAAATACCATCAGATGGATTTGGATAAACAGACAGAGAGAAATCAGGCATACTACCTGCTTCAAGTCCCGGTAGAATATTCAGTGTATAATCTTCCACCTCGCCATACGTAAAGGTTTCGCAAGACGTAGGGAATCCGCCATATTTGCTACTGATGCGCATTCTGGTGGTTCCTGTTGAAGCGGTTGTGGGTATGGTAATGGACTTATTTACATTTCCACTTGTGGTTGCTTTCTTTTGAAAAATTTGTTCGCCTGCATCAGCAAAATCGCCATCACGGTTATAATCAATCCATCCTCTCCAGTACATTTGATAAATGGTGCCACTAAATCCTGCACTGAACGTGAGGGTATAGCTTGTGCCCTTTACTACATTGGCTGTGATGCCTGTGCCATTATAATAGCCACCATCATTACCGGAGCTTCTGTTAATGGTGCTGAATTTCACGTAATCAATATAACGCGTTGCTGAGCTGGTGCTTGTACTGGTGCAATATGTAACCGGCGTTACAAAATTTACGGTATAATCTTCTACTTCGCCATAGCTGAATGTTTCACAAGCAGTTGCGAGTGCGTTATACTTCATACTGATGCGCATGCGGGTTGTTCCAGATTCGCCTGAAGGAACAACAAAACTGCTGCTCACAGCAGCGGTTACTGCACCTGAATTATATACGTTTTCTCCTGCGTCAGAGAAGTCGAGGTCGTTGTTATAATCAATCCAAATACTAAAATATTCGGAGTAGACAGGCCCGGTAAATCCGGGAGTTAAGGTGAAGTTATTCGCAACGCCGGTATTTAAATTTATGGTGAGTCCTGTAAAATCTTCATAACCGCCATTATTACCAGAATTATTGGTAGATCCATTCATGTTTACAGTTTGAATCCATTCATCTTCCGTTGACGTGCCGGCGGAAACACAATAGGTAGGACCGCCACCACAACTTGTTACACAGGGTGCTGAACTTATCGTATTGCGAATGGCATTTCCCGGTTGTGTACCAAATCCGTTATTAAAATTAATACCATAACCGGTGAGGTGACAATAACTCATAATAGTACCACCGCCAACAGGAGCAGGTCCTGGCGAACATCCTCCTTCTGTTGTATAACAATTATCTATAGCACCACCAACCCATGCCGAACAATTATGTGTATGGTAACTGCCAAATAAGTGACCCATTTCATGTGTTACCACCATTACTGTCCAGCTATACGTCGGAAAATCGGAATAGCTTGCGTCAATATCGCTGTAGCAATATTTGTTTGAATTACATAAGCCATTAATTGTTGCGGCAACGCCTCCTAATCCACCCGGATCGAGCGCAACTAAATGTGCGATATCTCCGGTGAAACTGGTACGAAAATCCATAAAGTCGGTAAGTGCACTGTATGATGATGCACTGGAGTAGCCGTCGGAGGTATTCCAAACAAAAATAGTACTAATGGATGTTGGAACACTTTCATTTGTATAAATAACCGCTGAATTATTATAAATACCGGTTATATAATTTGCTGTTGCCGTAACAGATCCTTTATTTTGAAACAAACCATAGTCGGCTTCAAAATATATTTTTGGACAATTTGTTATCCGTGATGAACCATCTTGTTCCATGATTGAATGGAAGGTATCTATATAATCCGGATCCTCTAATGTGCCACAACCTGCATTTTCCGGTACAACCAGAATATCCTGATCGCTGTAAATCATATAGTCCATTTTGCCGGCAGGCGTAAATCGGCCAATATTAATATTACCTTCTGCATCACTGGAAACCACACCCATAATCTCATCCTCAAAGATGCTGATGGCAGCAATGGAGTTTGGCTCGCCTTTGATGGTTCCCTGATAATAAACACCCGGAGTATAAGAAACCGGAAGTCCATTGCTCGTGCTTGAGTATACGCCAAATCCTTCTGCGAATAAATTTACCTGTACTAATTCCAAGGTGATGGTTTGACCATCTTTATACGGAAAAGAAAATTCAATTCCTGCATTGCGTTCGAGCCATAAATTGTGTGTAGTAGCCAGATCGAGTTTCGAATACGTTACATTTCTGGCAAATGCATCACCAAGTTCGCGATAGGTTGGATTAACCTCGATGTTCAACGTTTGCGTTTTCTTAAATGCAACCTGCTGTTGTTGGGCTTCATCGATGAGCGCCCGAACGGGTCTTTGTGCTTGTGTGTGCAGGGAAAGCACCGTAAAGAGTATACCTACGGCACATTGTGCGTAATACTTGTTCATACATGTTCAATTTAGGGTTAAGTGTGTGGGCCTGCCTAAGGATGGATAAATATAGCCAATTTGAAGTTTATGCCAAATACGTCATCAACGATTGCAGGTCACATTCGCATAAAAAAGCAGACATATTTTAATAAATTAAATGTCTTCTGTCATTTTGCGTACTACTTTCCATTCGCTGAAGAATTCTTTTGCGATGATGCGGAAAAACGCATAAACAGGCATGGCAGCTATCATTCCGGGAACACCGGCCAACGAGCCGAAAACCAATACAACGAAAAATACTTCGAGGGGATGTGCCTTAATACTGTTTGAGTAGATAATAGGTTGTGAAACAAAGTTGTCAATAAGCTGAATAGACTGAAATAAAATAACCAGTTTAACAACGAGAGGCACAATATCAAAAGAGGGGTCGATACTCAAGTTTGTAGTAACACCGATTAATATGCCAAATAACATTCCAATAATGGGCCCGATGTAGGGAATGATATTTACAATACCGGCAAACAAGGCTATCAGCCAGGCATTTGCACCAAATCCTAAAAACAATAATCCCACAGCAACCAGAATAAATACCACCGTTGACTGAATAATCAACCCGACAAAGTATCTGGTTAAATACGATTTGGATGAATGTAAAATGCGTTTGGCATTGGGCTCTAATTTTGTTGGGGTGAGGGTCATTATAATATTATAGAACAGTCGTTCATCCCGCAAAAAGAAAAAAGAAATAAATGTAATGGAGAATAAGGCCACCATTATATTTCCTAACCCTCCTAGTATATTATTAAAGATATGTGTAAGCGAAGTGGCGTTTATGGCATTATTGAGTGTTTCCTTCAACATCTCTTCAACCGATTTATGCTCGTCACCGGTGCTCTGCATGCTCACGAGCATTGAGTCGAGCGACTTGATTTGACGGTCGATACCTTCTGCCACTTTTTCGGTATCGATTTGAGAAATTGTATTCGTTTGCTGAATCACTAGCGGGGCAAAAATACCCACAACACCAGCAATGATTCCAAATAATAAAAATATCGTAATCAATGCCGATAAAAAACTAGGCATTTTGAATTTTCCAATGCGTAATTTATCTAAGAGGTCTGCAATGGGTTTACCAATAATGGAAATGATAGCGCCAATAATAAAGTAAAAAATAATACCCGTAATCTGCAGTAACAACCACACTAAGCCAAAAACTCCGGCGAGCGTGAGTACAATAATCAATGTTGTGCGAAAAACATTGTTGTTAATCCATTGGTTGTTGCTCATGCAGATATATAATTAGTATAGATAAGGTAAAGATACAATTTGTCGACCAATCGACCGGCTACCTGCACATGACCAAAACATAGCACCTTTCAATAGCAGGATGGCGGGTGAGGAGAATGGTTATTGTAATAATTCTGGATGTTTTTGCGCATCTTCCAGTACATCAATATCGGAAAGTTGTTCCAATAAGACGTATGATTGTTGATGTACCGTAATATCTTTGATGGTTTCGCTTAACAGTTCAGAAGTGCTCCACGATTTATCCTGAAGTACCCAGCGATGCCATTTTTTCATGCCAATCAGATAATATCCACCATCCATAGCCGGGCCAATAACAAAATCATGTTGCGCAAGTGCTGAAAATGCGGATTCAATATGGTTTTGCGTGAGCTCGTAACAGTCGGCACCCATCATCACAACCTGTTTGTACTCGTTTTTGAAAGGTATACTAAACGCATAATCCATTCTGATACCAAGGTCGCCACTGCATTGCGTGTATTTCTTATATCGGGCATTTGGAAATATATCCGCACGATTGATGGTATCTGAATAAAACAGAAATACATCCGTTTCAAGGTTGGTGGTGACCTCCAAAACGCGCTGCAACAATTTTTCATACACCTTGAGAGTAGCTGCATCACCAATATCCTTGGCTAATCGTGTTTTCACGGTTCCCGGGATTGGATTTTTGAGCATGATTATGAGCGCCTGATTTGCCATTGCAGCCTGTATATTATTTCCGTAAAAATAGGGTATAATTCCAGTATGCCTCAAACTGTACCAATTCTGCTACACTGTTTACCTGGAATTTCCTCCACTGGTAGGAGCCATTTCCGTAATGTTAAGGGATGAGTGTATGTCAAACAATCCATTTGTGGCTCATTTACGTATCTGGGTGTTAACAGTCAAGTATGACAGCGGTTGTATATTTGCACATTACGAATCAGGTGTCAGGTAAGACTGCCATATTAATCTTTACGAGGACTGCGGCCGAAGAGGCCGTGCAGAAATCCTTTGTTGGCCCGGGTAGTTTACGCGCCAATACGCTGATTGCAGCCAGTTTAATACGGCATACGGTTGAAACCGTGAAGGCTTCAGGTATACCGTTTTTTACGGTGTATTCCGACCAGCAGCATGGCATTGGGTTTGGTCAGCGACTGACAAATGCCATGGCCGATGTTTTTGAGCTGGGTTTTGAGCAGGTAATTGCCATTGGTAATGATAGTCCTGACCTGACACCCGGATTACTCGTGCTGGCGCAGCAGCAGCTCACTGAAAAGGGGGTGGTGTATGGCCCGGCGCAAGACGGTGGTGTGTATCTGATTGGCGTTACCCAACAGGCGTTCTCACAGGCAAACCTGGTGCAACTTCCCTGGAAAACCGCAGGGTTAATTGAAGCCATTGAACACTATGCCACGCAGTATGGATTTTCTACCGCAGTTTTATTTCCTCTACAGGATATTGATAAACAGGAAGATTTTACCCGCTGGTTATTTCAAACCGCAGGCATTGATTTTCTTGCCCTCAGAATTAAACAATTAATCAGAAAGGCGATAATTGGATTCGCCTCTATTAAAACCATTACCATGGAGGCCGCCTATCTTCGGCCTTTTGGGTTTAGATCGCCCACTTTTATGTATTGATGACTTGAGCCGGATGATTATGCAATCATCTGTATTCCTTTTTTTTCAATAATCAATTCATAAAACATGAAACGTCATTTATTTACCTATTTATTTATACTCGTGTCTGCTGTCGGATTTGGGCAGGTTGACATCAACGTGTTTGTCACCGATCAACTTTCCGCTGCACCTATTGACCAGGTTCAGGTTCAATTATCTAATGCCGAAATTGGCTATTCTGTATCTGCTAACACAGATGCTGATGGTAATGCGCAATTTCGCAGTCTCTCCATAAGCGGAGAATATACGATTACCATTGCCGAAACGTCAACCTGGTATGGAAATACCATTTCCGGCATTGAGTTGCGCAGTAATTACAATCCAAGTATTATCATTTCACTCGCAAAAAAGAGTGAAGTCACTTTGGGAGAAGTTAAAATTGTTGGTAATAAAACAGCTCAAATGAATACTTCGAATGCAGAAGTTGCAGGGGAGCTTAAAATCAGCGAGATTAAACAAATTCCTGTTGAAGGCCGCGATATCTCACGCGTATTATATCGCCTGCCAAATGTTACACAAGCAACCGGCTTTTATCCTGAAGCACCAAACGTGTCCATTAATGGTTCTAACGGACTTTTCACGAATTACCTGATTGATGGTATGGATAATAACGAGCAGTTTTTGGGTGGTCAGCGATTTGCCATTCCTGTTGGATTTGCAAAAAACGTAACCATATTAACAAATAATTTTTCTGCGGAATATGGTTTAACAGCAAATGGTGTGGTTAACGTAACTACCAGAAGTGGCTCTAATGATTTTAGCGGAGAAGCTTTTGTAATAACCAGACCAGGAGCAGTTATTGATGCTGAAAGTCCTTATGCACAGCGCGATTTAAGTGGTAATCAGGTAATGGACGGATTTCAACGCTATCAGGCAGGTTTAGGTTTTGGCGGAGCAATTGTGCCCGACAAAACATTCTATTATATGAATGTTGAATTAACACGCGATATTAAAGATAACCTGCTTACTGTTCCTCAATTAGGGGTAAATGAAACGATAAGAGGAGAAAATAACTTTGCTTACATCAGCGGTAAACTTGACCATAACTGGAGTGATCGTTTTCGTTCATCGCTGCGTGTGAATACCGGTATTGTCAATATCGACAGACAGGGTGGTGGATTAACCGGTGGTGTGTTATTTCCAAGTGCAGGCGATGAGCAGGACAGAAATTCGGCCAACATTGCTTTGAAAAATAATTACCGCGGTGCGAACTGGAGTATGGAAACAAACTATCAATTCAGTCGTTTCCGCTGGAATTATGCTGATCCGAATAATCCGGATAATCCGGGTGTAACTGTTTTGGACCCACTTGATCAGGTAGTAGCTGTTATCGGTCATCCGGGTTATGTATTTGATGACCTGGCAAATACGCATCAGGTACAACAAAAATTTAATTTTTATCGCAATAACCACACTATTAAAACCGGTGTGGAATTGATCTCGACACACCATGATTTATTTGGTGGCGGTACACCTGCCGGATATTATACCGTTAAATTAAATGAAGCACAATTGGATGGCATCGTTGCCTCCGGTGTTGGCGCAGATTTAAATGTAAACGATATTCCGGCTGATATAGAAGTGTTGGCTTATAGCGTTGAACTCATGCAAAAATCTATTAGCGCAACGCAAACAGTTTTCAGCGCCTATGCAGAAGATGAAATTAAAGTAAACAGTAAATTAAAGCTGACCGCTGGTGTTCGCTATGATATTGATAACTTAAGCAAAGGCGGAAGCTCAAAGCTTGATTTAAATAATATTGGTCCGCGTATTTCTGCTAACTACAAATTAAATAATACCAATAGTATCCGTTTTGGATATGGTATTTTTTATGATAAAATTAATTATGCCCTCTATAGCGATGCGCTTCAACAGAACAGCACAAATGCCGACTATAAAGCGCAATTGCAGGAGCTGATCAACTTAGGTATACTTCCGGAAAGCACCGATTTGGACTTAGTTACTTATGATGGCAATTTATCCGCATCGGCAACTAATGTATCTTATTTACAAGGCCCGTCTCCGGATGATTTACAGGATCAGCGCGGCGATTTGTTTGCATATGAGCGCCGTATCCTGAATCCAAATGGTTACCAGAATCCATTTGCGCATCAACTCATGCTGGGTTATCAGCGTCAGTTAGATGATGATAAATTATTTTATGTAGATCTGGTGTATAACCGTTCCTATAATTTATTCAGACTTGTTGATTTAAATGCACCGGAAGCTTTCCCGATTGATGAGAACTTCACACCGGATGATATTCGCACTGAAACAGAAGCGGATTTAACCCGACCAATTCCGGTATATGGTAATTATGCTGTTATTAATGGAGACACCCTGACAGGTATTTCTAAAAATATTGTGATGACAGAAACAGCCGGTGAGAGTGAATATTATGCAGCGAGCTTTAATTTTCAAAAAGAAAGAGGAGATGATAACTATGCTTTGCGTGTCATTTATACCTTGTCATTATTGAGAAATAATACCGAAGATATCAACTTCAAGGCGATGGATGCTAACAATTTCGATAACGAATGGGGTCCATCTATCAATGATCGCACGCATGTAATTAACGTATTGTATTCATATTATCCGTGCAAAGGTCTTACACTGACTTTAGCCTCCTTATTGCAAAGTGGTCAGCCAATCAACCGCATCCCTGATGCCAGTATTTATGGCACCACTGATTTAAATGGTGATGGCCGTTCATTTGGTGCTGCTTACGTAGGTAACAGTGACAGGTCGCCGGGCGAAGAACGCAATAGCGACAGATTGCCTTGGAATACATTGTTTGACCTTGGAGCAGAGTATGCATTTTCAATTGGTGATAGCAAACTTTCTGTTCGCGCAGATGTGTTTAATTTGCTCAATGCTGAAAATTTGAGCGGATATTCAAATAATGCGACACAAAGCAATCAGATTCAGGTTGGTCCTGCATCAAGTGGCAATTTGCTCATTAAAAATTCAGGTGCACCTCGTCAATTCCAGTTTAGCTTGTTATATAATTTTTAAAACCTTTCAGGCCGGATTTGTTTAATCGCAATCCGGCCTGATTTCTTTTATTGTATGCGTACATTATTGGTTATAGTTTCTGTATTAGCTGTTTTAAGTTCTTGTAAACAGGATAAAGCGCCGGCTATCAGCGATAGCGAAGTGCTGGCATTGCCATGGGACAGTATTGTTGCTCATGCCAAAGGCACAACCGTGCATCTTTCCATGTGGCAAGGTGATCCTTTTATTAATGCCTATTTGCAAGACTATGTGGTGCCTCAATTGGAACAATTGTACGACATCAATCTGGTCATTTCTGCCGGACAAGGCAATGAAATTGTCAAAATGGTCATGGCGGAAAAAGAAGCCGGTGTGAAGTCAGGCAATATGGATATGGCCTGGATTAATGGTGAAACCTTTTTTCAATTGCGTCAGGTAAATGGATTGTTTGGACCTTTTACTGATAAATTACCGAATGCACAATTTGTTGATTTCGACAACCCATTTATCGGCATCGATTTTCAACAAAAAATTGATGGCTATGAAAGTCCCTGGGGTAATGTGCAGTTAGCTTTAATATATGATACCTTAAAAACACCAAATCCGCCAAAAGATTTAGGTGAACTATCAGCCTTTGTGCAGGCACACCCGGGTCAGTTTACTATACCCTATGAGTTTACCGGATTAACTTTATTAAAAAGCTGGTTAATTGCGCTTGCAGGCGGTGGCGATGCCTTGAGCGGTCCGTTTAATGAAGAGGCCTACATGAAGTATTCAGCCATGCTGTGGGATTCAATTAATGCGATGAAGCCCTACTTTTGGAAAGAAGGAAAAACCTTTCCGAATTCTGTTGCCAATATGCACCAAATGTTTGCAAATGGTGAAATAGCCATTACCATAAGCAATAATGATGGTGAAGTAGATAATAAAGTAATACAGAAATTGTTTCCCACCTCATCCAGAAGTTATGTCATGCGGAGCGGAACAATTCAAAATTCGCATTACATGGGTATTTTAATTAACGCACCTAATAAACCAGGGGCCATGGTGGTGGCCAATTTTTTAATGAGTGCGGAAGCACAGTATGAGAAAATGAAACCTGCTGTTTGGGGCGATGGTACGATTTTGAACCTCAAAACACTATCGCCGGAATGGCAACAAAAATTTGCAACTATTCCTGATCGCACCTATGCACCGAAGCGCATAGATATTCAACCATATGCCCTCATGGAAATTGCACCAGAATATATGATTCGGATGTTTGATGATTTTAGAACAGAAGTAATTGAAAAATAAGCAAACACATATTCTCCTTGCTGTTTTTATTGCAATAACCGTATTACCCATACTGGCGGGGTTTATTTATGCGGCGCTTTCCGCATTTGGCCTGGCCGGATATCTGGGAAATGGATTTACCTGGATGTATTGGCAGCAGGCATTTGATATGCAGGTATTGCCGGCAATCGGTTTCTATAGTTTAGCCATCACATGTGTTGTCCTGTTCTTGGCAACAATTTTCGGGATGTTTGTTGTTTTATATTTTAAGGAAAAAACACAATCAGGTGTTTTGTCCTATTTGCTGTATTTGCCGATGGCGATTCCTTTAATTGCAGCAGCCTCTCTTACCTTACACTTTTTAGGTAATGCCGGATTATTAGCCCGCTTTGCTTATATGTTAAACCTGATTGAATCACCTGGCGATTTTCCGGATATGGTGCAGGATAAATGGAGTATAGGCATCGTAATCACACATACCATTATTGCAGCAGCCTATTTCAGTATTTTATTTTCAGCTATTTTTAAACAGAATGCCATTCAGGCATATATGGATGCAGCCCACACGTTAGGCGCCGGGAAAAAGCAGGTTGTTCGTAAAATTGTTTTACCACTGGTGCTCAATAAAGCACTGCCTTCTATTATTTTGTATGGGGTATTTATTTTTGGTTCATATGAGGTGCCTATGTTATTGGGCCAGCAGGAACCACAAATGATATCTGTTTCTATCGCACAAAAATTCACCAGATACAATCTGGCAGATGTGCCGGTTGCATATGCACTCGCTTCCATGTATACCATCGTAGTGGTAGGTGTTTTATTTATTTTATATAAAAAAGGTAAACTTATACATGAGGTGGAATAAACATATCGTATTTGCCTTCGGTATGGTTTTTCTCCTTTTGCCGATTGCTTTGTTGCTGATGCTTGCATTTGCAACTGAATGGCGATTTCCTGATGTGCTACCCGCAGCTTATACTCTTGATCACGCCAAATTGGCTTTTTCCGGTGGTCGCGGAATTATGAGCCCGCTGATATTAAGTTTAGGCATTGGTGCACTGGTCAGCATAACCTGTGTTGCACTGGCGCTATTTGTTTCACGTATGATAGCCCTTCACCCAAAGCGGAATTTACTATTGTTTATCGCTTACCTGCCTTTTGTTTTATCGCCGGTAATTTATGCGGCCTGTGTTAATTATTATTTTGTCCTGTTCGGATGGAGTGGCACCTTTATGGGTATTTGTATTGCGCAAAGCATACTTATTTTTCCATATAATGTCATATTATTTCAATCGCATTGGAATAATTCCATGGAGGCATACGGTCAGCTTTCAGCCACGTTGGGTGCGGGAAAATGGCAAACGTGGAGATATGTATGGTTGCCTATGTCAAAACAAATGGTGCTCATCGCCTTGTTTCAGAGTTTTATTGTTAGCTGGTTTGAGTTTGGTTTAACTAATTTTATCGGCGCAGGCAAGGTGCAAACACTTACCATTCGCGTATATCAATATATTGGTGAAGCGAATATATACCTGGCTGCCTTTAGCAGTCTGATTTTAATTTTGCCACCCTTGGTATTGTTATGGATAAATAAAAAATTTGTATTGAGAAATTATTAAGCATGCATTTGATAGCCCAGGATATCCATAAGCGTTTCGGCAATGAAGCAGTATTGCAGGGCATTCATATGTCTATTCAACAGGGACATACACTGAGTATACTGGGAAAGTCGGGATGTGGTAAAACAACCTTGTTGAAAATACTGGCCGGATTAATACCTGCAGATTCCGGTAAAGTACTGTTGGAAGATATAGATGTTACCCAAACAGCACCTCAGGTTCGGCAAATTGTTTATCTCTATCAGGAGCCATTATTATTTCCGCATCTCACCGTTTTCGACAATATTGCTTTCGGACTCCGAATTCGAAAACTTCCGGAGGATGAAGTGCATCAACAAACATTTAACATGTTAGATGCGTTGGGTATGCGCATGCATTCGGATAAGCGCCCATCGGCCTTAAGTGGCGGTCAACGACAACGAGTGGCCTTTGGACGTGCAATTGTGATTAAACCTAAGGTATTGCTTTTGGATGAACCATTTGGTAGCTTAGATGCAGAAACCAGACAGCAGATGCAAAGCCTTTTTAAACAACTGGTGGGAACATATCAGATAACCTCTGTGTTTGTAACACATGACATTAAAGAGGCTTTATTAATGGGCGATCATTTTTCTTTTATGCGTAATGGCACGTTAACTACCTACGGGGATAAAAGCCAGTTTATGCAGGATAAGGAAACAGGGGTGGCTCAGGAACTTCAATTTTGGCAAAATATTGTATGAACGCTCAACCATATACACATTGTGCATCTGTTTATTGGGTTTTTACTCAGTTGTGTAACGATCAATGTGATCATTGTTATAATCTGAGCGGACCTCAGGGCGCCAGAATCTCAACGGAAGAGTGCCTACAGATTGTTCAAAATCTGCCTGAAAAAATGGACCGCCTCATTTTAAGCGGCGGCGAACCTTTAGCAGATAAAGCAAAATTATACGCCATCTTAGACGCTGTCAAACAACGTTATGGCAATGCAACCCAGGTGATGCTGCAAACCAATGGCGATTTATTGAATGAAGCCATTCTCGATGAACTGCTGGCTAAGGGAGTCAGTCGTTTTGATATTGCCAGTATCGACAGATATCACAAGAAAAAAGGTGAACGCATTGAAATCTTGCGCAATTTATTTTTATCGCGAGGACTGAGCGACGATAACACTAAACCACTCGTTGAAAAAGAAACCTATCTGCATACCGATGCACCAAGTTTTGGATTTTGGGGCGCTACTGAAGATATGTGGCTGGGCGGAAATTGGGCTCGCGGTCGCGCAATGGAAAAAAATATATGGAAGAAAGATCCTGAACATAATTTTTGCAAAATATTATCCGGTGCTATCGGATTTTTAGGTGGTGTTGATGAAGTGCCTCAGGAAATTAGTATTCAATTATGGAAGATTAATCCCTGCTGTCCGGGTACCTTATACCCAATGGGAGATGCCCGGATAGAAAAAGTGAGTGATGTGCTTTTGCGCGTTTCAGAAAATCCTGTTTTTCAGGCGCTGAACCAGGGTGAACCTTGGAAAATGGGTGAACATATGGGCATCTCCTACGAAGAGGCAAAAGCCAAAACGCAGGAATTGGAAAATATTTGTTTGTACTGCGACCATTTTTTTGGATTGCACATGCAACCGGATAACGAAAAATTTATTGCTTTACCACTTTATCACTATTGATATGATTAATGCTTGCGTAGTTAGTAATGGCATAGAGGGCATCGAAAACATGTTCAGGTCTAATCAAAGGGTGTCGTATACACTGCTGCCAATTGGTCCTCAATTTAATCCGGATTTTAGTCCGTTCGATTTGCTGATTGTGCCGAATGGTACAGATAATATTGCCATGTTCAACATTAAACATCTGGTGGCTGAATTCCTCAATGCCGGCAAGATGATGTTTTGCTTTGATGGCTGGTTTACAGATTGGGTGCCCGGAAATACATGGATCATGGACAACGCACATAAAACCATTGATATCCGCTACCGGATTGTACAGGATCGCTACAAATTGTTTGAAGGAATTGATTTGCATCAATTTATTTTTTCTAATGGTATCAGCGGCTGGTGGGCTTGCGGACATATTCAGGCAGCACCGGGTGCAGATATTATTTTGGAAGATACCTGGCAGCAGCCTATCATGGTATTGGATGAAGTGAGTACGAATGGCACCATGCTGCTCACCGCCAGCGGACCTATGGCTGATATGTTGTTCGGCACCAATGACGATGGCCAGGATTCATGGCAGGAAGTGGGTCGCTTTTATCAAAAATTAATTTCCTGGGCTGAAACTAAAATACATCAACCTAAAACGATTGACATATGAGTAAGCATAAAATTGGATTGATATTCAATGGCGTTTGGAGTCAGTATACTTTTGCCAAAGCAGAGAAATACAAAGATATCGTTGAATTAGTGTACGTATATGATGTTACCGATGCAGCTGTAGCCACATACGATGCATTAATCGTCCCGTTTCAAAGTAATCAGTCGGCCTTAGCCGAACGCAAACAGGTATTATTTAATTTTTTAGCTGCCGGAAAAAAAATATTTATTGAGGGCGACTGCACCCATAATTGGCTGGATGCAATCTGGGAAGACAGGCCTGTAAATAATTATTGGTGGGTAAAAGATCCGAATAACCCACCCATTGCACATACCAATTTTGAACACCCTGTTTACACCGGATTGAAGCCGCGTCATGCCTGTTGGCACACACATGGTGCTTATACCAAAATTCCTGAAGGAGCCGAGGTAATTCAAACTACAGCCGATGGTGAAGTGATTACCTGGCAGACGACACAGTATGGCGGACTACTGATGGCAACAACACTGGATCCTATTGTTGAACATGGCATTCAGCAAATTACGCATTTAGATAACTATACTGACAAATTGATTGCGTTTCTTTGTGGTGTGCAACCAACAGGTGCCTTCAACTTTAACCGTGCCGATTTTGGTATTACGCTGAATTGATGCCGCCTAAATTACATACAGTATTATGAGTAAAACTATAAAGGAAACCATCATCACCGATTACACCGCTATCGCCTTATATGCAGCGCAACAGGGCGCAAATGCACAGCGCGATACCATTTGTAAACCGATTTATGATCCAATTGATGCTGATTACAAACAAAAAGCAGGCTATATCGATGAAGTAAACCTGGGTTTGGGCTGCGGATTTCCTTTTGATCATGCAACTATAAAAGAGGGTGATGTAGTGGTTGACCTTGGCTGTGGTGCGGGTATCGATACCTTTATTACCGCAACTCGTGTTGGCGAATCCGGTAAGGTGATAGGTATAGATCTCACAGAAAAATTATTGCAATACGCCGCCTATTTTGCCAAGAAAAAGGGCATAGGCAATGTTGCCTTCCAACAGGCAGATATGGAGCGTATTCCGCTCAAAGAAAATTGTGTGGATGTGGTGCTCAGTAATGGCGTGTTTAGCCTCACCTCCGATTTAGATAAAGTGCTGTCTGAAATCTATCGCATCCTAAAACCGGGTGGAACCCTCAGTTTCAGCGATATGACCTGCAAAGGAAGTTTTACGAAACCGGTGCTGAACAATATGATTTACTTCACCGGATGCCTAAATGGTATCAGCACCCAAGAGTCCTATCTGCAGGCATTGCAAAGAGCAGGATTTCAATCCATAGAACTCGTAGAGGAGCGCATCATCCCCATTCCGGCCGATATCATCGAAACGTCTCCCGACCCCGACGAATACAAAGAATTACAAGACGGAACCCGCTGTTTTATTGTGTCTACGATTACTTGCAAGAAGTAATTCAGAAACTTTAACACAAAAGATTTGGTGCATATACCAATCCATCGTAATTTTACGATTGAATTACGAATATGGGTATCAGTAAACTGGAAGAATTTACCGTGCGCGACAATCGTCTCGCAAAATATGCCAAAGCTTTATCGCATCCGGCACGCGTAGCTATTCTCAGACTACTTATCGAAAAGCAGGCCTGTGTATGTGGTGATATTGTCGATGAGCTACCTCTGTCGCAAAGCACTGTCTCTCAGCATTTGAAGGAATTAAAGGAAGCCGGTTTGATTAAAGGGGATATTGAAGGCGTGCGTATTTGTTATTGTATCGATGAAGTCGCCTGGGAGCAGGCTAACACTTATATCAATAGTCTTTTCGAAAGCTATACAGCCGGAAAGATTAAATGTTGTTGATTTTTTTTGTCAAAATCTATCGTAATAATACGATGTTATTATAACCATAAAATTGAATCATATGTTACACGAAATCGATGTAAAAGAAATGGTAAAGCAGAAATACGCTGAAATTGCCAAACAGGATAAAGAAACCAATATGACATCTTGCTGTGGTTCGGGCTGCTGCACAACTGAAGTATACAATATCATGAGCGACGACTACTCAACGCTCGAAGGCTATAACCCGGATGCTGATTTGGGTTTGGGCTGCGGATTGCCAACGCAATTTGCTAAAATTAAAGCCGGAGATGTGGTGGTTGATTTGGGCAGTGGTGCCGGTAACGATTGTTTTATTGCACGCGCTGAAACCGGAGAAACCGGCAAAGTTATCGGTATTGATTTCACACCTGAAATGATCGAAAAAGCCAGAGCAAATGCCGATAAACTTGGATTTAATAATGTGGAGTTTCGTCAGGGCGACATCGAAAAAATGCCGTTGACCTCCAATATCGCTGATGTAATTGTCAGCAATTGTGTGTTGAATCTGGTGCCCAATAAAGATGGTGTATTTAAAGAAATGTTTCGCGTATTAAAACCCGGCGGACATTTTAGTATCTCAGATGTCGTATTGATGGGTGAATTACCTGCATCACTCAAAAATGTGGCAGAGATGTATGCCGGATGTGTAAGCGGCGCTATTCAAAAGGAAGTATATCTGGAATTAGCTAAAGCGAATGGCTTTACACAAATCACCATCCAAAAAGAAAAGGCCATTATTATTCCGGATGATATTCTGGCCAATTACCTAACCCAAGGTCAAATCACCGAATTCAAAAACGGACAAACAGGTATTTACAGTATCACCGTTTATGCTGAAAAGCCTTTGGAAGAGAAGGCTTGTTGTGGAACGGATTGTTGTTCTTAAGAGCGGGTAGTGGGTAGTGAGTAGTGGGTAGTGAGACAAATGCAATAAATGCGTCGCATTTGAATCAATTAATTTATTATTCCCATCAAAAGGCAACAAAGTTGCCCTGAATTAGTCCCACTACTCACTACCCACTACTCACTACTAAAACTTCCGAAGCAAAAAATCACTTAATGAAACTAGCCCTCTTCTCCGACATCCACGCGAATTTGCCCGCATTAGAAGCTTGTTTGGCAGATATGGATATGCGAAAGCCCGATGCTATATATTGTTTGGGTGATTTGGTTGGATATAATATTTGGCCGAATGAAGTGATTCGCGCAATACGCAAGCGTGGTATTCCTACAATCGCCGGGAATTATGATTTTGGTATTGGCAGAAACTCCGATGATTGCGGTTGTGCGTATAAAACGGATGAAGAAAAAGCAATGGGCAAAATTTCGATCAGCTTTACCAATGGTATCATCGGTGATGAGGAGCGCGCTTATTTACGTACCCTACCTCAACATCTGCGCGTCGACTTTCAGATTCAGGAAGAAAAATTAAGTATGTTGCTTGTGCATGGTAGTCCGCGACGTATAAACGAGTATCTATTTGAAGACCGTGATGAAAAAAGTATGCTGCGTATCATGCGCGATGCAGAGGCAGACATTATGTGTTTTGGACATACCCATAAACCATATCATCGTATACTGCATGATCAGCAATCTGAAAAACCGCATTTCCGTCATGCCATAAATATCGGTTCTGTTGGAAAACCAAAAGATGGTGATGCCCGTGGCAGTTACGTGATGATTACCTTATCTGAAAATGCATCTCCGGGGCAGAAGGACAGCATTGCAGTTGAATGTATTCGATTTACATACGATGTTGAACAAGCAGCGCAGGCAGTTGAACAAAGTATTTTACCCGATGCATATGCCAATATGCTGCGAAATGCACATTGATCTATGAGAAATTATCTAGCTGAAGCATTGGGCACTTTTGCGATTGTATTTTGTGGAACCGGTGCAATTATTATCAATGCAATGAGTGATGGTGCTATCTCTCATGCGGGTATTGCCATTACGTTTGGATTAATTGTGATGTCGATGATCTATGCACTGGGAAATATTTCCGGCGCACATTTTAACCCGGCCGTAACCATAGCTTTTTATTTTTCAGGCAGATTCCCGGCAAAAGAAATATTGCCGTATATCCTGGCACAAATAATCGGCGCATTAATTGGAAGTGGGGTCTTACGCTTTTTATTTCCTGAGGATACAACATATTATGGTGCAACATTACCCGCAGGCAGCGATATGCAATCTTTTGTGATGGAATTTATCCTCACCTTTTTATTAATGCTCACCATTATTCATGTTGCACATGGTTCTAAAGAGCAGGGTATGATAGCCGGATTAGCCATCGGGTCGGTTGTATTGCTCGAAGCCATGTTTGCAGGTCCTGTTTGTGGTGCATCTATGAATCCGGCGCGTTCGCTATCTCCTGCACTTGTATCCGGTAATTTGCAATCGCTTTGGTTATATCTCCTCGCACCTGTATTGGGAGCTGTGAGTGCGGTGTTTGTCTGGAAATTGTTGCACGCGCCGACGGGAAAAACCGCCTGAATACTTAGCTGTGATCGTTTAGGGTTTTATCTAACCACACCACCGCTTTTTTGATATATTTTTCTTTATCTCCCCGATGCTGATCTACTATTTTTTGAATGCGTGGATGCCATTTTTTATCCTTGCATAATTCCCATAACAATACCATCGACAAACGTCGCTCCCACATGTTTTTTGAATGGGTAAATTGTTCCGACAATTCAAAAATGCGTTCGGGATATTTTTTGGTGAGTTTTTTCAAACTTTTCATCCCGATCGTATCACAAATCGCCCAATTATCTATTTCAGAACTAAATCGGATAACGGTTGCGATGCCTCGTTCAGGATCTGTTTTGGACTGCCATTCTAATAATTTCACAGCGAGCATGCGCATTTCATAAATACCGCTTTTCCATAATGCGTCAATCAGTTCAAAACTGCCTGGCTTTATCGCTTTCAGCAGTGCATTCATTTCAGGACTTCTCACCCCATACACCTTTTTAGCGCCTGGTGCGATTACACCCATCCCTTCAGCATGCGCCGGGTCAGCGTTCTCTTCAAGGTAGGCTTGAATATCTTTCAATGCTTCCTGCACCTCAGCTTTTGCCATAATTATTTACATACTGATTAAACATTTGCATTAATTCTAATGTTACAGTGCCCGGTTTTCCATTGCCAATCACGCGATCCTCTATGTGGGTTATGGGCATAATGTTGCGCGTTGTGGAAGAAATAAATACCTCATCCGCCTGAAATAATCGTTCCATGGTGACTAAGGCTTCTATCATCATAAATTTTTGCAATGCACATTCGATTACATGTTTGCGGGTTACACCTAATAGTATGTTTTCTAACGGCGTATAAATGAGTCCGTTTTTTACATAAAAGATATTGCATCGGGCGCACTCACGCACTTCTTCACCAACATAAAATAAAACATCTGCAGCTTTTTCCGATTGCATTCTCGCCATCTCTCGCATTGATCCAAGGTAAAAGGTGGTTTTATATTCGGCAAAAGGTTTGTTGTATTCTGAAATAATCAGCTTAACGCCTTCAGAATAATCTGTATCCGGATAGGCCTTCCATTCATCCTGATAGGCAGTTAACACCGGCACCGGAATTCCATTTTCCATTTTTCCGGTAATCATTATTTTTACATAACCATCACCTAATGCATTTGTGGTAACCAGTTGTTGAATTACCTCCTGCACTTGCGCCATGTCTAAAGGTTTTTGGAAATTGAGTACGGATTGCGAATGATTCAATCGCTCCAAATGATCTGCTACAAAGGGTATGCGACCCTGCAGCTGACGCATATAATCAAAAACGCCAAAGCCACGTTCAAAACCAAGATCATCTAAGCCGATGCGTATGTCCGATTTGGGCATATAAACGCCATCCCGATAAGCCATCATTTCTGCCATACTGTAAAGATAGAAATACCCCTGATTTGAACCATTTCCTGCCAATCAATTTTTAGCTTGCATCACCTACCTTTGCACCGAATGGCGCGTTCAATAGCAATTGCAGACTACACCTATGATCTACCGGATGACCGGATTGCACAATTTCCGTTGAGCGACAGGTCGGCTAGTAAATTATTGTATTATAAATCCGGCAATATCCGCGATTACCATTTCAGAGATGTTCCGGATTTACTGCCTGCAGATACTACTTTGGTTTTTAATACAACAAAAGTTGTTTGCGCAAGAATATTGTTTCCGATAGCCGGAAAAAATAAACCGGTTGAAGTGTTTATTCTCGAACCGGCAAATAATATTCCAATGGAACAGGCGATGTCGCAGAAGGATGCGGCCACATGGAAATGTCTGGTTGGTCAGCATAAATATTTTACTGCCGAAACCATCAGCAAACCAATTGAGTGGCAGGGGCAATCGGGTGTTGTTTATGCTGGTAAGCCGGTGCAGGATGGAGATGTTTTTATAGTGCAATTTAAGTGGACGCCCGGCATTACATTCTCCGAAATGTTGGATGCGTGCGGACAAATACCTTTGCCGCCCTATATGAAGCGACAGGTTGAATTATCTGATGCGGCACGATACCAGACAGTATATGCCAACGAGCAGGGTTCTGTTGCTGCACCGACTGCGGGATTGCACTTCACAAATGACATTATTGCATCCTTACATCATAAACATATTGGCATAGTGCATGTTGCACTGCATGTGGGTGCCGGTACATTTCGTCCGGTGAAAGCAGCAACCATGGAAGGACATACCATGCATGCGGAAGAAATATCTGTGACCAGAGATACGCTGTTGCGCTGTTGTGATCATTCGGATACAATAGTTGCTGTCGGCACAACTTCTTTACGTACACTTGAATCTTTATTTTGGTTAGGATTAAAATGGAAACTATTTCCCGATGCCGGCATTCCGGAAGTGCATCAATGGGATGCTTATGATATTCAGGTGCCGGATGGATTTTCTTATGCGGATGCTTTAAGGGTTTTAATAGATAAAATGGAAACGCATCAATTAACTACACTCACCACCAAAACAAGATTATTAATTGCACCGGGTTATTCGATTCGTTCGGCGAAAGGATTAATTACAAATTTTCATCAGCCTGATAGTACCTTATTATTGTTGGTGGCTGCATTCATTGGTGAAGACTGGAAACATGTTTATGCGCATGCGCTTGAGGGTGGGTATAGGTTTTTGAGTTATGGGGATAGTTCGTTGTTGTGGAGGAAATAGTCTTTTGTTTGTCATGAGCATTTTTTTTCGAGGCCGGGAAGATGGGGAGACGGGGAGAGTGCGGGAAGTAAATGCATGAGGAATTATTTTTTAGATTCGGATGGGAACCTATTTTTCTCCCGCAGATGTAAGTAGAAAAATATTTTTGCATTTTATCTGCGTTTATCTGCGAAAATCTGCGGGAAACCCTGTATTTATTTTTCTTATGCAAGCGAACCGGATTATTCGTGTAATTTTGCTTCTCTACTATGTCAATTTCTATTACCCTTCAAACACGCTGTGGCGGCATATGCGAATTATGCGGCAGCGAGCAGGCTACTGTTGAATTTACGGTTAGTCCTAAAGATGAATCTCCCGAAAATCAGGTTGCTATTTGCGCTGCCTGTGAAAGTGCTATGGCCAATACGGAGGAAGCGAATTACTGGCAATGTTTATCCGGCAGTATCTGGAGTGAGGTGAGTGCTGTGCAGGCTTTGAGCTATCGGATTTTGTATGGTATTAAAGAGCAGTCTTTTGCTGCAGAAATTCTGGATTCTGCTGTGGTTGATGAATCCGTAGTGAACTGGGCTATGAAAGCTTATGAGGTGGCTGAGGTGCATCAGGATGCTTATGGTAATACGTTGACTACCGGTGATAATGTGGTGTTGACGCAGGCGTTGAAAATAAAAGGCACGAGTTTCTCAGCACCAAAAGGTACACAGGTAAGGGGTATTCATTTGGTGCATGATAATACGGAGCAAATAGAAGGTAAAATAAATGGTACGATGATTGTCATTTTGACGAAATTCGTGAAGAAGGGATAAATACTCGCCATTCACTAAAAATGCACGAGGCCGGGAAGGCGGGGAGGCGGTAAGGAGTGGGAAGTTTGTGGGGTTTTAGCCGTGTTTTTTCCAGTATTTTTTTCCGTAGCCGCAAAAAATTTCTTCGCCGGCTTTTATTTTTCGAGTGGCTGTGAGGCAGGGTTGGTCGTTGTCGTCGAGATAGATTTTTGCGTTGTTTTTAAATAATCCATTCGGATAGGCTGCGGCATCATTGGCGTATTTGGCAAAACATTCTACCGGCATGGAGTCCATCACTACACCATCGGGCATGATCACAAAATATTTATCCTTGCCCTTATCCGCTCTTCTGAAGGCCTCTTCGTCATCAATGAGTTCACCTTTGAAAACGGCTATGACTTCATCTTTGAAAATATCAATTGCCGTAAATAATCCCTTTCCGGCACCTTTAATTTGTGAGCGTTTTACAAAGAGGTAATCGCTTTCTTTTGTTGGCGTTTGCATAATCGAGTAGCAAAGGTAAGCTCAGGCAGGTACAAACACCATACGGGACGCTCCGCGAAGCATCTGTCTATAATCGATCAAAAAAGATGCCAACTCCGTATCTTTGCACTCCAAACCAAAGCGTCCCCGGCTTTGTTAACAGGTATACATGGATACTTTCTCGTACATCGCGAACGCCGAACCGGCCTATATCGAGTCGCTATATCAGTCTTATAAACAACAGCCCGACGCTATCGACGCTGAATGGAGGAAATTTTTCGCAGGCTTTGATTTTGCCCACGAAAATTTTGTAAGTGCTTCATTATCAGGTGTTTCTGAAGGAGATTTGGCCAGGGAATTCAAATTGTGGAACCTCATTAGCGCCTATCGCCAAAAGGGTCACCTGATTGCGACTACCAACCCGCTGCGTCCACGTAAAGACCGCGGCGCTCACCTCCAGCTTGCCGATTTCGGATTTTCGGAGGCTGACCTTGACAGCACGTTTGTAACTGCCGGATTGCTCGGTATTTCAGGGCATACACTGAAAGATGTGCTTGGATTCCTGCAGCAGTGTTATTGTCGCAATTTGGGATTTGAATATGACTATGTCATTGATCCCGCAGAAAAAAACTGGTTGCAACAACGCATCGAACAATCTGCAGCACATTTTGGGTTTTCGCTCGAAAAAAAGAAACGCATTTTGTCCAAGCTCAACGAAACGGTTGTGTTTGAGCAATTTTTGGATAAAAAATATATCGGACAAAAAAGATTTTCGCTGGAAGGGGGAGAGGGCACCATTCCCGCTCTCGATGCGATAATTAATGCCGGTGCCGAAGCGGGTGTCGAAGAATTTGTGTTTGCCATGGCACATCGCGGACGCTTAAATGTGCTCGCGAATATTCTTGGCAAAACCTACGAACAAATATTTAACGAGTTTGAAGGCAATGCGATTCCGGATACCACGATGGGTGATGGTGATGTGAAATATCACCTCGGTTATTCATCGCAGGTAAATACGTTGAACGGAAAAACCGTGCATTTGAAACTCACCCCAAATCCATCACATCTGGAAGCTGTAAATCCTGTTTTGCAGGGATTTGTTCGTGCTAAATCGGATGTGTTATATCAGGAAGATGAAGACCGCATTTTGCCTGTTTGTATTCATGGTGATGCAGCTATTGCCGGACAAGGTGTTGTATATGAAGTGTTGCAGATGAGTAAACTCAACGGGTACAAAGTTGGTGGCACGATTCATTTTGTTATTAATAATCAGATTGGTTTTACTACCGATTTTGATGATGCCCGTTCGAGTAATTATTGCACCAGCTATGCTGCAACGGTTCAGGCGCCTGTGTTTCACGTGAATGGTGATGATGCAGAAGCGGTGGTGTTTGCATGCGAATTAGCTGTAGCCTATCGACAGGAATTTAATAAGGATGTGTTTGTGGATATGGTATGTTATCGCAAACACGGCCATAATGAAGGTGATGATCCAAAATACACACAGCCAACTTTATATAAGGTAATTGAAGCCAAAAAAAATCCGCGCGAAATTTATGTGCAGAAATTATTGGCCAGCGATGATATCGATCGGGAATTGGCCAATTCGATGGAGCAAGAGTTTTGGAATGTGTTGCAGAATCGTTTGGATGCTGTAAAACAGAATCGATTACCTTATCAGTATCAGGCGCCGGAAGAGGCCTGGCGTAAATTAAAAAAAGTAGTTGATCCGGAAACTGATTTTGCTGTGGTGCGCAATACCAAAGTGCCGCAGGAAAAAATTCAACAGGTATTCAATCGCTTATTTGAAACGCCGGAAGGATTTGTGCGGCTGAAAAAAATTGAAAAGCTTTTCGAAACCAATAAAAAATTACTTGCCGAAGGTCGCATCGATTGGGCATTAGGCGAATTATTGGCTTACGGCACGATTCTGCTCGATGGTCGCGATGTGCGTATGAGCGGACAGGATGTGCGTCGCGGAACATTTAGTCACCGTCATGCGGTGCTGCGCGATGAAGTTACGAATGCAGAATATATCCGCTTAAATCATATTGGCGACAAGCAAGGTAAATTCCGCATTTTTAATTCGCTGTTGAGTGAATTTGGTGTGCTCGGATTTGAGTTTGGTTATAGCCTTGCTTCGCCTGATCACTTAGTGGTGTGGGAGGCTCAATTCGGCGATTTTAATAATGGTGCACAAACCATCATCGACCAGTTTATTGCTGCATCCGTAAGTAAATGGCAGCGTATGAGCGGATTGGTGCTACTATTACCGCATGGATATGAAGGTCAGGGTCCTGAACACAGCAGTGCGCGTCTTGAAAGATTCCTGCAATTGTGTGCAGAGGGTAATATGATTGTTACGAATATTACCACACCGGCTAATTTCTTCCATGCCTTGCGCCGTCAATTAGCATTTGATTTCCGCAGGCCGCTCGTGAATATGAGTCCGAAAAGTTTATTGCGTCATCCGTTAGCGCAATCTGCGGTGAGCGAATTATCCGAAGGACAATTTCATGAAGTAATTAAAGACACCCTAGAAGCGAAGCAAGTGCGTCGTGTGGTATTGTGCAGTGGTAAATTGTATTATGATTTACTGGAATACCGTCAAAAAAATAATCGCAGGGATGTAGCCTTGGTGCGCATCGAACAATTATATCCATTTCCGGAAAAGCAATTGGCTGAAATTTTAGCCGCTTATCCCGATGCTCCTGTATTTTGGGCGCAGGAAGAACCGCGCAACATGGGAGCTTGGTATTTTATACAAGAAATGATGGGGAAACAGATTGCTGATGTATATAGCAGAAAATCAAGCGCCTCCCCTGCAACCGGATTTGCAAAAATCCACGCAAAAGAACAAATGGACATTATAGAACAGGCATTCGGAACCTTAAACGCATAATCATGATCATCTCACTGAAAGTTCCTACCATTGGAGAATCTATCAACGAAGTAAACTTGTCGCGCTGGCTGGTACAGGATGGCGATATTGTTTCGCTCGACCAGTCACTGTGTGAGTTTGAAAGTGATAAAGCAACATTAGAATTTCCTGCGGAGAAAGCCGGAAAAATAAAAATTATTGCGCAGGAAGGGGCAGATTTAAAAATTGGTGATGAGATAGCCACACTCGACACGGATTTTGTGCCTGAGCAGAAAGTTGCAGAAAAAACTGAAGTTCCGGTAAAACAGCAAGTAAAGCAGGAAGAAGTTGTGAAGCCGGTAGCCAATGCGCAAGTGCATGTAACGCCATTAGCAGAAAAAATTGCTGCCGATAATCAGGTGGACATAAGCAAGGTAAGCGGAACAGGCGCGGGTGGCCGCATTACGAAAGATGATGTGTTGCAATTTATCCGTCAGGGTGTTGCACCAAAAGAAATAGTAGCTGCCAGAAAATCAAATAGTCGTGGTCAGCGTCAGGAGAAAGTAAGCAAGCTGCGCAAAACTATTGCGAAGCGCCTTGTTGCCGTAAAAAATGAAACGGCCATGCTCACCACGTTTAACGAAGTAGATATGAGCGCGGTAATGGCCGTGCGTGAAAAACACAAAGTTGCTTTTGAAAAGAAGTTTGGTGTAGGTTTAGGCTTTATGTCGTTTTTTGTGCGTGCCTGTTGCAATGCCTTACAGGAATTTCCGGCAGTGAATGCATATTTTAATGAAGAGCAACTCACCTTTAACGATTTCTGTGATATTTCCATCGCTGTGTCAACACCAAAGGGATTAGTTGTTCCGGTGTTGCGCAATGCAGAATCGATGGGGATGGCGGATATCGAATTAAAAATAAAAGAATTAGCCACAAAAGGTCGCGATGGCGCGCTTACCCTCGAAGAAATGCAGGGCGGCACCTTCACCATCACGAACGGTGGGGTTTTCGGTTCGTTAATGAGCACACCATTAATTAATGCGCCACAAAGTGCCATACTCGGCATGCATAAAATCCAGGAGCGTCCCATTGCGCTGAACGGACAAGTAGTCATCCGCCCGATGATGTATCTGGCACTCAGCTATGATCATCGCATTATTGATGGCAAAGAAAGTGTGAGCTTCCTGGTGCGCGTAAAAGAACAATTAGAAAAACCGGAGCAGTTGTTGTTTGGGATGGATCCGGTGGGGTTGTTGTTGGAGATGTAAGCTTGTGCAACTGCGGCACACTGGTGCGCTGTATCGTTATCGGTTGAATTGATTTAGATGGATTACTACATTTTTACAAAGCGACCAGTGTATTGTTCACTTATTGTATTTATTACAATAAGATAATGGCCATTTGCAAGGTCCGGCAGCGGAATTGTGATTTGATTGGTTCCCGCTTGTGCATAGCCGCTTATATTGGATTGTATGATTTCTCCATACATGTTGCGGATTTCGCAGGTGTACAATTCACTGGATCGTGAGTGGAATTGCACGGTTACGCGATTGTTTTGAATCGGATTTGGATATACACTGATGGATGCTGTAGGTTCATTTGTTGATGCAGACTGTTTAAACAAATCCGGGTCTGGCGCCCACCAGTTGCCGCTGATGACAATTAGGGAGAGTAATTTAATCGAGTTGCCATAATACCCATCGCGGTTGATGTTCACTGTTTTCATATAATTCCACAAACTATTGAGCCAGGTTTGATTGGTGTTGCTGATCATGGCACTTACTGCGAACGGTGCCTGAAATGCAAGGTCGTTATAATTACTGCCGGCTAAGACAGCGCCTGTTGTAATATTATATCCACTTTTTATATTGGCCGGGACCGAACCTGTTTTCGTTTTTATCCAGTCGTTTACGGGTGTTAATGCTTCATAAGCTCTTGTATCGCCGCTTATCAGATAATCGGTGGCTAAGCGCCAGGGAAAGCGACAGGCATTATAATAAAATGCACCATCATACGGCGATTCCAAAAAATTAGGCGCGGCGGGGTCCGGACTGGTATTGGTGTGGCGGATAAAATCACACAATAAACCGGTGGTTGATGAAAAGTTGGTTTGAATGGTTTCGGTTACTGAATAACATCTGTCTGTCGTCAGATTCCAAACATCATCACCTGTTGCGTCGTAAAAACTGCGGAAATGGTCGGGCATAAAATCGCTGGAACGTGTTGAATACGACATAGGTGATGTGCTGCCTGATACCCAATCACCTAATTTAACAGTTTGGTTATTGTGATTAATTTCCGATGTATATATCGCATTGATTAGAGTGATGGCTTCTTCCAAATAATTAATGGCACCGGCGCTGCCCCATTGTGCATGTGCGAGCAGTAGTGCGTATGCAATATCTAAATCACCATCTGTTGCAGCATCAGCACCTGGCACATCTTCACAACCTTCCGTTTGTTGCCATGCCATTAAATTTTCATTAATAATACTTGGATGGGCTTCAAAATAATGAAACAGACCATCGAAGATAACTTTGGCATTAGCATCATACCCAGCCATCAGGGCAGTAATGAGCATGCCATAGCCATGACCTTCACTCACACTAATGGCATTGGCCGGATCTGCTCCTCCTTCATAATTATAATACACATAATATTCATCCGGCTCGCAACCATTTACAATGTAGCGTGCCTTCCATTTGTTATAGAATTGCTTTACCACCTTATCCAGTCCCGCCTGAGTAGTCACCGTGGGTTTAATGCTACCCGGTGTATATACAGTATGCTGCGGAAAAGGGAATGCAGGCGCCTGCGCAACTGAATGCATGACAACTGCCAACAAGCAACCGATGGTAAATAGCGATTTTTTCATAATCTGTAACTTAAATGAAACTATTTTTTATTAGGCATCCTGTTTTTAACCGGGATTTAAGTAAAGTTACTTTTTTTTGGAAGCTTACAAAACTAATTTGGTGCTTTTCAGGGGGTTGTGGGAGGGTGAATGTAAACAACTATTTGAACCTTATGGGGGCAGAACAACAGTTTGGGTTATTCAGTATTATACTTCAGATATAATAAACCTTCACGATTGTCAATGATTACATTAAATCTGTTTAATATTTTGTTTCCAATCAATCCGCCAAATTTATAGTTGGTATTATTTTTATTTTGTTTCTCTAAAGTGATTGCACCTTTTAAAAAAGTGTGATCTGCAATTGTAAGTGGAGGCAAGTACGCTATCGTTTTATTGCCAAAGCCTATAATTTGTGTGAATTTATTGGATAAATTATGTTTTGCCAGGAAATTATTTCCTATAATTCCATTACCTGTGTTCCCGGTGTCAAATAAAAACCATTCTGTATAATGTACATCCTCTATCTTAAATGTTGCTTGAAAAACTGGACGGACGCCATTGTCTAAAATCATATTTTGTTGAACATACTCTGGTTCTATTTCGGGCGATTTTTCGTATATAATCAGGACACTGTTTTCGTAATCGATTTTGTAAATACGATCTAAAAAGAAGCTATTACCAATAATGAGATCTTCATTGTTTTTCATGTTTTGGGTCTCATAAATTTCAATCCCGGTCCAGGTCAAGCCCTGGATGCCAATAACATTGTTAGTGCTTACTCTTGTTTCATTTGTGCCATTACTATTAATAAGGGTTCCTTTCTGATCAAAAATTATATTGACTTTGTTAGCAGATTTACTATTTAGATTTACAGCATCCGCCCCTAAGTCGAACTGAATATTTAATAATTCAGAATTGTTTAATTTTCCTTGAAGGTATATTCGATTATTCTTCAACGTAAATGGGATGGTGTCGTTGCCTTGATGCGGTTTGTTTGGCATGAGTAAGTGGGGATAGTTCGCTGAAATGCGTGTATAGCAGGAGTCCTCACCATTTAAAAGCACAATAAAATCTTTGATTTCGCCATAATGCATGGTGAAGGAAATGCTATCCAGATCCGTAACAAATACTAAGTGGGTGGTTTTTCGAGGTATATCTAAATAGTATATATCCGGTTTAATTTCTGGAAATATTACCCAATACTCGGATTTGTAGTTTAATCCGTCGCGTATTGTTACATTTTTCGAATTGGCTCGGACAATGGGCAGGTTTTGCTGGGCGGATAAGCTTTGAAATAGGGTAACCAAGAATAGCACTGGAATGAACCTGGACATGATTGTTGTATTTGGTGTTTGCTGACGGCACGCAATCAAACCTGGTGCGGCAGTATAAACGTAACCTGCTCTTGCTTATGAATTCAGTTTAAAGATAACCAGGTTTTTTACCCGCTCAAATATAAATTACAAGTTTCTTTGGGAATTGTCAAAGGGTGTGGCACGTGCACGGTGCCATACGAAGGAGGGGATTTACGGTGTTAACCTTCAATAGATGCAATAAACTTGAATGGCGTATTTCAAAAGTGTATTATTCCCGGGTTTAGTTTTTGGTTTGTTCCTGATTACCGTGTGTAGGCAGAAAAGTTAATGAAATTGTTACCGTCGAATTGGTAAAGGCCCGTTTCTCGTGTTCCCACCCAAATGTTTCCTATATTATCCTTTAAAATTTCCCAAATCCAGGGATTGATTAATCCGTTGCTATAGCCGGTGAAGGATTTTCCATCGTAACTGGCTAGGCCTCCGGCGCCACCAAATAAAATGGTGCCATTTTTTCCTTCTATAATCTTTGTTACCAGACCATTTTCGCCTGGCAAACCAACACTTTTTGAAAAGCTGGTAAATGATTTCCCATCATACCGGTAGGCGCCACCCCAATTGCTGAACCAGATATTTCCGTTTTTGTCTTGCATTTGTGGCCAGGCCCAACTATGCGTGGCTTGCTTCGTGCCAAATTGAAGCGTGAATTCTTCAAGTTCAAAATGCGTTATAGATGTGCCATCATAACGGTACACGCCATTATTCGTTCGACTTCCCATCCAGATGTTACCTGCTTTATCTTCTAATATGCGCTCCACTTTATCATTACTGGTCAAAAAGCCATTTGCTGCTTCATTGATTGTAAAAAGTGTAAAAGCTTTTCCATCATAGATATAAAGACCATCTATTGTGACAAACCAAATATTTCCACTTTTAGCTTGTAGCATATCGTATACCCGATGCGAGTTATGATAAACCTCGTTCTTGTTAGGCGGCAGGTAAATTGGCAGCGGAATTTGTATGGGCACAAATGTGTTGCCATCATATCGGCATGGCCCATTTTCAGTGCCTATCCAGATGCTACCGTCTGTGTCTTCCAAAAGAGAATAAATACTATTACTGCTCAAACCATCCTGAACTAAAAATTGCTTAAACGATTTTCCATCGTATTTATATAGCCCATTGTCCGAAGTGCCAAACCAGAGGTTACCAGCCTTATCCTGTAGTCCACACTCCAAATTTCCATTGCCGCCTGTGGTTTTTATGAGTTTTGGATTTTCTTTTTCTAAGGGCGAATCATTTTTAACGGATACGTTGCATGCAGTTCCTAAAAGTAACAGTGTCAGCAGAATTGCAATCTGGTTGTAGGATACAATATGTTTCATTGTTTAATTTGCACTTAGGGTTTTGCAAAGCATGTGTTGGTTTGGGTGATGCTTTATCAGGACTGTTAGTATTTTAAGACATTGCAAAGATGGCAATTTAGTCCACAAGTTTCGATACGGGAAATTGAATTGCTATGTTTGACAAGTCCATATGATTACTTCGGACTTTTTCTCTCTACCGCTATCATTTTGTTTCCAAAGATTTTTCGATTAAATATTGCATTAGGTAAGTAGCTGATGTCAATGCTGGACTTGCCAATTGGTCGTTAAACAAAACGTTAATCGGCCCCTCGCCAAAATATAGTCCGTCTGATACAAGAAAGGTAATTCTTGCATTTCCAGTTGTCGGTGCTGGACGTCTTGGTTTATCCCATGCGCCAATTTGATTCACGATATTTTGACTTTTTAAAAATAAATCTTCTGTGAGTTCATTTGACTTCTCGTCCGCCATTTCCCAAATGACTATTTTTTCCGTATGATTAATATAGCGTGCAGAGCCATCGCTAAATGATGCTAATACATCAAGTCCATCGTCAAGGCCAACTTCGACAATTACGGCGAGTAGTTCTTTCTTGCCTGGTTTATGCCCGCTCGCAAGTTGTCTGTTATATGCCAAAACTTTCATCCTTGATTCAGAAGAGCTGTCGTCAATTACTTTTTGCAAATCTGCTACAGAGCTTGATTCTGACAATATAATATCCCACGGATAAGGAGTTGATTCCTTTGAATGTGCCTTATACAAATCAAGATTATCGCAAAACAACAAATTGTATATTTGATTTGCTGTGGTGTCTTTATATGGGTTAATTAAAGTGTTTACCTGTTCAGATGGTTTTTCGAAAAAGTTAAATGGATCCATAGTTGGTATTGTTATGGTTGTTTATGTTAGTCTTGTGTTATGTGCAAGTATTCTCATATTATCTTTCCGGTCTTTACTTCGATTATTGAACCTTCAGCCAGAAACACGGATGTTGGCGTGGCATTGTTTAAGGAGTTAAAAGGTTGTCCATAAATGTCGCCAAAGCTAACATCTATCGTAAAGTCAAGTGTTTTATAAACAGACCATTTTGGATGTTCAACACCATATTCAGATGTTTTACTATTGTTAAGTTTTGTATACCCCCAATAATGTTCAGTTATAAATTCCTCTTCGCTGCCTTCTTTTATTTCAAATGTATCAAGTTCTGTTTCGACTTTTATTGAATGCCACTTTGTCTTTTTAAACCATTTATATTCAATAACTTGTTTGTGTGGGTATGTAGACCAATTGTGTGTCATTGGCATTGTTTCATAATGCTCACCATAGAGTGTGTTTGCAACAAGTGTCAGGGCGTGTTTTGGTACAATTTCTTTAATAAATACGACACCTCTTTTCCAAAGGCCATTTTCTTTATAACGGACATAGAATCTAAGGTTGACTTCTTCAAAGTTCGTATGAAATGGAATTTTGAACCCTTTCACTTTTGTGTTTTGGAACATAAATCCCACGAGGCTAACATAGCAAGCGTTGTTCCAAGTATCCAATTCTGTTTTGAATGGTAAATGCGGTTGTAACAGTTTCGGATCAACCTTATAGTTAGCCATGGCTAATTTTTTCCATTCTGCTTGTAAAAAAGTCTTTGCCATTTTTGATTGAACTGGTCGTTTTAAAATTGTGTTTTAAGGGTTTTGGACTATACTTTCAGGTGTGTTTCCCTGTCGGGTGGTTGGAGGGTTCAAAACCGTTAACCAGCAATGAATCCGTTTGAGGCGGACACAGCCTTCCAAGTTTACACGGCTTGCCCAAATCCTTCGGGGTCACCTCGTCTGAAATAAAGCCTAAGTCAGCGGTACTTAGTTTTTCTGCCTTGTGCGTTTCCATTGTAATTGTTGTCTATAAAACCGCCTGCAATTTGAGAAACTATTGAATGGCTTGAACTCCAGGCATGATATACCTCGTGTGCCCATTTTTTTATGCGTTCTACACATTCGTTTGCTGTTGTCGCCTTAATCAAGTCCTTTGCTGTTATTTTTCCTCTTTCTAATGGTTTCGGGATGGAAAGAAACTCATTCGGTCTGTTTAGTTTGTATGCGTTCAAGTAGTCACTTAGCATTGGTGATTTTGTGTAGTCCCAAGTTTGGTTTTTATCTAGTATTAAATGCAGTCTTGTCAGGTGAAAATGATTGCTCCATCGCCCGTGAATTTCCGGGTGTTGTAAAGCATGTGCATCCACACTTAAAAACCTTGAAATTTGATGTTCTGGATTATTAAAGTCCAAAAGTTGAAGTCTATTGTTATAATTGTCCATACAGTCAAAGATGCCCTTTTGATAGTCTGCACCACAAAACTGACAGCTTCCTTTGTCATGAAGTGTTACACCATTTTTATTAGCCTGGTCTATGAAGTCTTGCATGATTTCTATATACTTAATTGAGACATATGTTTCTTGCACTAAAGTGGAAGCCAATGGAATGGTGCTGGGCACCGTGGCTGTTATTGTGACGCTCCTGTGGTTGTTAGGCTAAAATACAAATTTGTAGCGAGAGGCTGGTAACCGGAGTATAGTGATTGTGACACTTTGAGCATGATGTGCGTTTTCGTCGGTTATTGATTGTTTTGAGTGTCAGAAGTTCCAACTTGGTAAATATTGATGCCCTTACTTGCAAACAAGCACTTTCCTCGCGGCACATAGACGGGTGTGGGCTCGAGTGATTAGTGGTTGACACATGAACTCCGGATGCATAATTACTTTCGTGATATTGAAAGGGGATAGGCCATATGATAAAGCTGGGAGGCTTCAGTTTGGATTATATGACATAAGGTGTATCAGCTTGGAGGGAATGGTGATTTTATCGTTGAAGTGAGTGGGCAGAACTCGTGCCCAAATCTACGGTAACAGATGCACGAAACATTTAATTGTCACTTTTGTCAAATTGGAGCATAGTAGCCTTTCTTTCGATTGATGGATTCTTTGTCATTATTATCGAATGTGGACATCTGCGTTATCCGGTGGATTTGGGACTCATGTGTTTTAGTGATTGACTTTTGCGATACCAATTAAAGCAAATAGGCCAACACAAGTGGAGACTTATGGTGGCCTATTTGCTTTAATTTCCTGTGGACTGTCAGGCTTTCTTTTTCAAATCCTTTTTGTATTTTTTGATGTATTTATTCTTTTCCTTTGCACTCATTTTATCAAATGAGTCTGCATTTCCATCTATGTTTAAGAAATCGTTTGGTTTGCGAACAGGAGGTTTGGTCTTTACATGCATTCCACCTACAAATACGCTATAAAAGAACAGTGAACCACCACCGATCTGAGTCATTGTACCAAGCAAATCGGTTGTTTGCCATTCCTGTATTACTTTGCCATCTTTTACTTTTCGCATAAAAATCCCATTGACTTCCAAATGCTTTTTATTTGCAGGCGCACCCATAAATTTTCCAGTGTTCACTGCCCTGCTTATAAATTTGATTGAAACCAGATCATTTTCAACAACTGCTTTATCTAAGGTCATTTCGAAATCAGAGAATGCGGAGCGCATATCTTGCATGAAGCCGATATATTGGTCTTTTGTGAAAACATACCCATCGCCAGTGTAAGTGAAATTGTCATCTAATAAGTTATCTAATTTCTCCCAATCAGCTTCTAAAATTGCCTTTGAAACAGCCATTGCTGTGTTCTTATTCTCGATATAGGTTGGAGAGCTATTATTCGGTGCTGGGGTTTCATTAACTATCAATGTAGCTAAGTTTTGTCCATAGGTATTTACCGTAAGCGTAAATATAATGGCGAATGATAATATGGAGTTTCTTTTCATATTCCTTATTTATAGTATTTCTTTTATTATTTCCTAACCGGTCTGGCTTGTTTAACATTGAATAATCCGACAAAAAGTGAGTAGCCAAATAAGGCTCCGAAGCCAATTTGTTTCATAACGCCTAACAGATCAGTTGTTTGCCATTCCTGCATCACTTTGCCGTCTTTAACTTTTCTTATGAATATTCCATTTATTACAAGATTTTTTTTGTTTGCCGGAGCGCCCATGAATTTTCCTGTATTTACTGCTGTAGAAACAAACCGAATGGAGGCGGTGTCGCCATCAACAACTATATGTGGGAACTCCATTTTCAGGTTTGAAAATGCCGCCTTCATGTCTTGCATAAAGCCGATATATTCATCTTTTGTAAAAACAAAACCATCGCCCGTATAGGTAAAGTTTTTATCTAAAAGGTTATCTAAATCATTCCAATTGCCTTCTAATATGGCTTTGGAAACAGATAATGCGGTATCCTTGACTTGGTCTTTGTCCATTTCTAATTATTTAATTGAGTTAATGATACAAAGGTGCGATAAGGACTTTGCGCAGGCAATATACTACCCAAAAAGAAAGCACTATACTTTGGGTAAGTAAAGTAAACTAATTTAACTTTGTTTTTAAGTAAAAAGCGAATATGAAACGATATAAAATTGATGGAACATTTTATTATTGTCCGGTGGACTTAACATTGTCTGTTATTGGCGGCAGATGGAAAAGTTTAGTGCTATGGAATTTAAGAGATGGAACAAAACGCTTTGGAGAATTAAAAAAAATATTGGTGGGTGTAAATGATAAAATGCTTACTCAGGTGTTGCGAGAATTGGAACAAAGCGGAATTGTAAACCGAAAAGTTCATCAGGTTGTCCCGCCAAAAGTGGAATACACTCTAACTAAGGAAGGCTTGAAATTGCTACCTGTAATGAAATTGATGTCGGATTGGGGAGAAAAATTTGAAGTATAACTTAATTATCCAAATGTGTTGGATTGCCTGGCAGGGTGCTTTGGCTTAATTTAATGGGTTGAGTGTGTGTTTGGATGTGCTTTCGCAAGACCGTTTATTTTGTGCATTATCGACTTGCACTCACTATTACTATCGGGCTATAATGGCACAGTGGATATCTACTGGCTTGCTCATAACGTTACAAACTCTCCGGAGGTATCGTTATTTTGCTCAAATAATCTTTTAGGGCTTTATGCTTTCTTTAAGCTCACAAGTGTTTGAAGAGCACAAATTCTGCCTATTGCATATATGCTGTTGTACGGAGATGGGTTATTGAATTGGGAAAATGTATATCGTTTCTACTCTGAGTGTTCCCTCATCGAACAGGTCAAAATCTTCCGCTGTTTCAATGTTTTCCGGGTGCTCTTCAATGTCTAGTCCTAAACCATCAATATCGGCGCTGAGTGTGATATAGGGTTCGTATATGAATTTGGTTTTTAACTCCTGTTCACAAGTGGTCAAAGTATCACCAATGCCACAGATACCATTTATTTTGGCACATACGTTTTTGGTAACTGAAATCTGCGATATCGTTTCATTTTCAATCCAAAAGGAATAATTTTCAGTTCTAATAATTTGCCCATCTCTTGAAGTGGATACTTTGAAAGGCATATTTAAATGATTAATCAGTTCCAAAAGTTCTGTACGCGACATGGAAAGATGAAAATCGCCAATGCTTATTCCTGGAATAACATTTATCATGGATGCTTGCTTTTGTTGGGCTTGGCTGATTTACACATGACGTTTTACAGGTATCCGATGCGTGAGCTGATCAGCACATTTATAAAAAAGTAGAATTGATTTTTTGGCTGCCGCAAAACGGTCTGCAGAGCACGAAACCTTGTCAATTGCAGTTGTGCTGTTAACAGCAGTAACACCTGCTGGATTGAATGAATTTGTCATATCGTTTTTGTCGCTACAATAGTTTTTTGTTTAGCTATTAGTATTCCGGAAAGCCCTAACGCAGTAATTGTCCAAAATATGGGATAGCCCATTTTCACGGAGTCTATCCAGTCAGTATTTGTTCCAAAGCCTGTGTTTACTTGAATTGTCAGTAGACTTATGGGAATGACTGCCAAGGCAAGTAAAGTCATCATGAGCATATTTATTTTTTTATTTTTCTTTATCAATTTATTTGTCACAAACCAATATGCGAAGCCAAGAAAAGCAAAGAGCGTAGTGGCTATTGTAAAGAGGAAAATACTGTCTTTGCTTGTCCGGAAACAAAAACTACAATACATGGCATA
>JAKQVC010000140.1 GCA_029571985.1 Bacteroidota bacterium
ACGAAGGAAAGTATTATGACCACCATCCTGTTTATGATACTCTTCCTTTTTGAATATAACACCCACTTATCAGCCGTGCGATTTTTTCACACTTTCAAACCTTCTACATTATGTCCTACATACCATTTTCAGATGATTGGAGAAAAGAATAAAGGTGGGCGATAAGGTAAGGTGGCGAAGTGTAAAAGATGATTCGTTCCCATGCCACGAATACACCACTTTAACCGCCGCCTACATTGCCCAAAACGGTTTGCCATGTGTACATTTCCGCGAAAAGTCGGGGTATTGCTGTGTGGAGCCGGAATACATTGAGGCCAGGGACGCAGGATCTGACATGAGCGAGGAAGAAAAATACGAAGCCGCAATGAGTGAGATACAAGCGGAATTGGATAAACTTATTGGTAATATGTAACAAATAAAAACCATTAACGAAAAACGTTAATTTTCACCAGTATAAAACATGAATACCGACATAAAAACCGCTACCGAGCATATAGCACGTTTGATTAATGCTTACCATTCAAGGGGCAAAAACGCACCCGTGGAAGGGCTGATTGAAATGCGGATAAAACTGTCTACCCTCGTGTTTTATGTAGCAGGGGTCGAGGCGGACGCATACGAAGACTTTGTGACGGCAGAATACAATCGAAAATCAAAGTTCATCGAATCCAAAGAGTATTACGTAAAGTCAGGGGAAAGCGTCGCCAAAGCCGAAACGATGGCCGAGGCTGGCATAATTACCGAACGCAAAGCCGAAACACAGGCCGACGCGATACATAAGCGGCTCCAATTAATTCGACTTGCTGCAAAAGAGGTATTGGACTGCCTCAATCAGCATATCTCAAATATCAAAAGTGAAAAACGCCTTGAAATGACCGGGCAGGGCAGCCAACATTTTCCGGCAACATAATAATATAATAATAACAAATTTGATGCTACCTTTGCGTCGTCAAATAATAACAACAGGATTATGAAAAATCGTACCACCCCCGCCGAAAAACCACAAACTAAAAAACATAAGTCGCCGGAAGCGCTGGCCGCTATATCGCAGGAGGCTGCGATATTGAAAGCCAAAAAAGAGCAGTTTGCAATATCGTACAACGATATTGCAAACCATTGCGGCATAGACCGCCACACAGTAATACGTGCGCTCCGTGGCGACCACGAATTGCAGTTTGATACCATTTCAGGCATCGTGGGCGCTATCAACTTATACATCCATAACCCGGATGAGCGCATAGTGTTTCAGGCAAGAATCAGATAGATTTTTCACAATTTTTACACAGTGAAATTTTTTACCCCCAAAAAAAAGATGATAATTTGATTATAAGTAATTGATTATCAATTGTATGTGCAAATATTGAAAACAAAAATTAAAAAGTTATTCAAATACTTTGTCTGTATATTTTTATTGTATTGTTTTGTGCTTTTTTGTTATAAAAACGTGGTTTTTGGCCCTTGCAAATACTATAATGTAATGTTTTGTGTTATTATGTTTTTCATAATTTTTACACAGTGAATATGGGCCTTTCTTACGCATTTATCCTAAACAAGTCCACTAATAATACCCACGGGGCATATCCGGTTTATTTTCGGGTAACGCTCAACGGAAAAAACAGATACAAGACACTAAGCATTTGGGCCACTCCTGATGAATACGACGAAGATTTGCAGCAGTTCACCAAAAAGCACAAAAACCAAAAACAGGATAACAGCCTTTTGGCCGCATACAAGAGTAAGGCGGACGATTATCTTGATATGGTGAAAAAACAAAAGGTGTCTTACTCGTTCGACGGATTCAAGGATTATGTCTTTGGCGGAGGACTTAATCAGGTAGGATTGGCCGATATTGCCATGTCTATGGCAAAAAGCAAAACAAGCCCAGGGACAAGCGATAAATACAAGGTGCTTTCGAATAATATCCAACGATACAAAAAAAAGGCATTAGTATCAGATGTGACAACGGCATGGATAGAAGGATTTGAAAGGCACTTGCGAACGGATGGTAATTGTACTGATGGTGGCGTATCGGGCACAATGGCAATATTGAAGTCGGTTATAAGGCAGGCAAAAAAAGACGGGTATAGTGCGGGGGTTGGCAACCCGTTTGACGGCTACAAGATTGGGAAGAAAAAGACCAATCAGGATGTTTTGCGGTTGTCGCTGCTTGAAATTATCGCCATAAAGACGTGCAAAAATCTAAAGCCGTCTGAATCGTATTACCGAGACTTGTTTATATTCTCATTCAATGCCAGAGGTATGAACATGGCAGATATAGCACTGCTAAAGCACGCGCATATTGAAAACGACCGGATTGTGTATTCTCGCAAAAAGGTAAAAGTATCAAATCTGTCTGTTCCAATTACAGACGAAATGCGAGAAATATTAGAAAAATACAAAGAGTTTGACAAAACCCATTGTTTCCCGATTTTGCAAGGCGCTACGTCTTTGCGAGACATTCATAAAAGGACAAACAATGCAAGTGCAGCAGCATCAAGACTCCTGCGTATTGTAGCGGAAAAGGCGGGCGTGAAGCGGCACGACGAAGTCACTTTTTACACGGCCAGGCACTCTTACGCAAATATACTACGCCGAGATAATGTTTCAATTGAAATTATATCACAGGCGCTTGGACATAAAAACATAAGCACAACCCAAATCTACCTGTCCCAATTCGAGGACAGCGTGATTGACAAAATTGACGAAAAAATCAGAAATGGAAAACGTGATTAAATGGGCCGGGATTATCCTGTTTATCCTTCTTGCAGGGTATATTAATAGTTTGGTTTACCGCAGGAAAAGAAGGTGATTTATCGCTCCCCCTCTGAAAACCTTTTCAGTGCCATATACGACGGCTTGCCCTCTAATCGTCGCTCACTGGCCATGCCATACATGATGCCACTGGACTGAAATAACCAGTTTTCAGGGGTGTTTTCATCTATGGCGTTATAAATAAATGTCGCCTGTATCCCTACGTCCTTAGCGATCCGCATAGAAGAAACGAGCCAAACGGCGGCGCTGTCAGG
>JAKQVC010000154.1 GCA_029571985.1 Bacteroidota bacterium
GCCTGGCCCAAAATTATAAACACCATTGCCAAATTTCACACCCGAAGCCCCCATAAATGAACCAGTCACATAAGGACCAAATACACCAATCTCAGCATTGGTCAAATTCCCAATACTCTCACATCGACTCCAATAAATCGGCCTTGGTAAAACCAACAGCCCCCTATATAAATCAATATAGCATTCTGATAATGGCGGATTAATGACACCGTCGATAAAATTCATATACCTTGGGGCCAATCCTAAACCTCTAATAGCATCAGCAAGATTAAAGCCATTGACGACGACTCTGAAGCTTTTACCGTTACCAAATGCCCCTTCCGTTCCTAAATCAACAATATCAGCAAGCGACTGCCCGGGCATATACGAGGAGTCTATCCTGCTTCCATCAGCATTCCGCAAAATCCTGCCGGTACCGCTTATATTTCCGAATGTATAGATTCCATTGTTCTCATTCGATGCGGGCTCCAAAGAAACAAACACTGGCGCCAACCCGGTACGAAAACCCCATGATTTCTGCATTGATAGTGTATTTCCGCAAAGATCAGCGACAACCGTTTGTAACGTTGCGGTGTACGTTGTATAGTTTGCAAGTGCGTCATCCATAAAAAAATAGGCTGTTCGGAGTGACGCGTCATAAACGACCCTTCCGGGAAGAGCATTTATTCCCTCTTGAATCAAAAATGAAGCGGTCGTTAGCGTTTTTGGATCAATATCCTTATTGAACTTCGCCGAAACGTACTTTTCGGACACTCCAACCATAGAATTCTCGGCTGGGCTGGTTATTTCAACCACCGGGGCAGTCGTATCAACATGCTCCCCGGTAACATACTTGAAAGTATAATCGTGCATGATAACCTGACCGGTCTTATCACGCATGCCGCTTTTCAGTGTAACGGCATATTGGGTGTAATTTGAGAAGTTAACATCGGGTTTAAAAAGCACAATACGATCCCCATGGAACTCGAGGGAGCCGCTCACCGGCCCAATTGCATCCTCGACTTGTATTGAATCGCTTGTAACGGTCGTAATATCCATGTCCGTTGCAAAAGCAACAAGAACCTTTGTGTTTAACGGAACATTGCTGAAATTATTCTTTGGATATACATAATGCACGCCTGCAGAAAGTATGGTTGACGAACCTGCTGATTCACCGGAAGAGGGTATTTCGTGAAAGAGATTATTGCAATTGAGCGTGGCAATTGCAATAATCAATGTTGTAATAACCGTTCGTTTTCTCATTGACATTGCAAATAGTGAACACAATGAATAATTGCACGGAAATGCTCTCGCTTGTCAAGTTGTATATTTGAAAAAACTGACCAGCCATATTATTTACCTCATGGCTGGCCAGTTAATACTGTGATAAAACTTATGGGTGCATTGCGTCCTCAACCCCGGCGCCACCATTGTAGAGCCAGGACGGGTTTTCGGAGACGACGTGGTCCCAGATGACCAAGTTATCCAAATGCGCACTCGCTCCACCCCAGTCGTCCCAATTAGCCTGGCTTCCATATAGTGTAACATAGGGCTTCTGGCCGACT
>JAKQVC010000157.1 GCA_029571985.1 Bacteroidota bacterium
TGATTATGATCTGGATGGCGACTGGGATGTCTTTATCGGGAGCGGCCCTATTCCCGACGCTTATCCTGTCACATCCGGTTGTTATTTATATGAAAATAATGCCGGCGTGTTTACAGATGTAACCGCAAAAGCAGGCGCACAGCTCCTTTCGCTTGGCGAATGCACTGATGTTCAACGCGGAGATATCAATGGTGATGGCGCTGATGAATTAATTATTGCAGGAAACTGGACGGAGGTGATGATTGTCCAATTCACGAATAAAAAAGCAATTATACATGCCATACCCGCATCTGCCGGTTGGTGGAATTGTATTAACCTTGCCGACATGGATGCTGATGGCGACCTGGATATTATTGCCGGCAACAGAGGAACCAATCATCCTGTTCAAATTGACCGTCAACATCCGGCAACAATGTATGCGTATGATTTTGATCACAATGGCAGTGTTGATCCCTTAGTAACGGCAGGTTATCCAGATGGTGGCACTTATCCCATTCATTCACTTGATGATTTACTGGGTCAGATGCCCTCATTAAAAAAGAAGCTTTTTTATTATAGCCAGTATGCTGTATCAACGCTTGATTCAATTTTTCCCGAAATACAACTCAATACTCTTCCTCATACAAGTGCTGAAACAATGTACACAACGCTTTTCCGCAACATGGGCAATGTTAATTTTGTTGATGAGCAACTTCCGGAAGCCGTGCAATGGTATCCCGTTTATGCCATTGCAACACGAGATGTAGATCGCGATGGCGACATGGATATAATTTGTGGCGGAAATAATTTTAGCGTTCGCCCTGAATTTACGCGAATGGATGCCGGCGCCGGTTCCGTTCTCTACAATAATGGACTTGGGAAATTTGAGGTTGGTGAATCGCTCAATATTCGTGGAGAAATTCGCGATATGAAATGCATTCGCTTTGGAAAATCTGTTTACCTTATTTCAGCCGTGCGCAATGATGTTGTCCACTGCTTTGAGCTGAACCGGTAAGGTAGGTTATTCTTATTGAGTTATCGACAATTAAATGTTACAGATAAAATATTCAAACTGATCAGTACTGGCATTACATTTAAACACTAACAATTTAGTACTTGCTCCGTTGTAAAAATAAATACTATTTATTTGGATTTGCCTTTAAAAACTTGTTGAGGATTTCTTCATTTCTATCTTTAGCCACTTTAATTGATTTTTTACCCTCATACTTTTCATAATAAGTTAAAATCAACGCTCGGCTATTCACTAAAACGACATTCATTATCGCGCATACAGTAACCTTACTGGCACCCAATCCATTATCTACACTAACATCCATTAAAACAACCGTTGATTTCACGCGCTTATCGGTAGAAAAATTTTCAGCAACAACAGGTGTATTAAATTCCATATTGTCGATTGACTCCTCCAGCTCTTCGGAAATAGATTTCCAGCTTTCCCCATCAAAAGCGGCTTGAATCGCTTCCGAAAAATAAGCCAGTTCATATTCGCCAACCGGCAATCCCTTTAACGCATCTACCGCAAATACGACGGCATATTTATCATAGCCCATCATACTATGCATGTCAAAATGCGCGTATACAGAATCAGGCAGATAATAGGCCATGATGAAATTCATACCAGACTCCACCAAATCTATTGCCGGCTGCAAAGCTTCCAGTTGTGAGGCTTCAACCATGCCTGGCATTTTGGGCATACAGAAGTCGATACTATCCCATGCAATCAGTGTGTCGCAAACGATGCTGCTGGAATCCGAACGGGTTGCACCTTGTTGTGCCTTTAATGGTGATGAAACCAAAAATAGGCACGTGAAAATGAGTGCCATCACAGGGAAGTGTGTTTTCTTAATCATACAGTAAAAATACACACATACTTTACGATTAGCAACCTACGCGGCGAAATGTTGTCTTAGAACCCCGAATTTTTTACAGAATCGCCTATTTTGGCAATTGGAGCGGCATACGATATAATCGGCTTTGCCCATTATGCGCACCGGATATTTCATTGAGCAAACCATCTATATCCTGATAGTCTTTTGGCTCAAGACTACTCCGCTTGCTGGTAAAATAAAGGGTTTGAGTGTTATAATCGTAATATGGACAATATTCCATAAAAGCCGAATTACATTGTATACCCATGTTTACTGCAGGTTGCCAGTTACCGGCCTGATCTTTTTGAGCCATGTACAAATCACCACTTCCAAAGCCATCAGCAGTTGCATATTTTGTATATATCATGGTGTTGCCATCTGGCGCTACCCAGGCATTAAATTCATATCCTGCACTATTTATGGCCGTGCTGCATAACAGCGGTGCGTCATAGCTTTTGCCATTCCAATGCGCTACATAAATATCATCCTTACCCAAACCGCTTTTTGCATCCATCGTAAAATATAAATCCTGATTAGCAGTTAAACAGGGATAAAACTCATCACCTGCTGAATTTACTGGCGCAGGAAGTGCAATCGGTTTTGACCAGGGTGCTCCAGGTCGCGGACGTTTTACGTACCAGATATCAAAATCTTTTTTTGTGTGTGAGGTGTCAGATACCGGCCTGTCAGATGCAAAATATAAATACATCCCGTCAGGAGATAAACTTGGCTCCATGTAAGTATACGCATCACAAAAGGGCATTAATACCGGCTCGCTCCAAACCCCATTTGATTTATGGCGTGTAGCTATTTGTGAAATTTCGCCGTTTATACTTTGAATGGTAAAATAATCCTCTTCTCCCGTTGCGCCAATGCAGTAATCGCGCATGGCTGGAATCTCTAAAAACGCCGTATCAACTAATTCAACCTGAGCCTGCGCAGAAGTACAGATTAATACAAGTGCCGAACATAATAAACGATTTTTCATCTCCCTGATTTATGTTGTAAATCTAAACGAAGTGTCTGTTAAACACTGTTAGCATCCTGTCAAATTAATATATGTCCTTTTATGCCTCTTCAAAAGCCGCTCAAATAAAGGCATACAGGCAATTTTTAACGCGGTAAATCCGAACAATTTCGGTTCATATGTGTTATTTTCAAGTCATGAGCCGTCTCCTCCTCCCGAAGCTTTTTGCAATTTGTTTGTTTTTGGAGATGTTGCCGCACATTGCCTTAAAGGCCCAAAACGCCCAGTGGTTCTTCGGAACAGCGGGAATTGACTTCTCAACGCCAACACCTACACCTTTAACCAGCAGCGCCATGAGCACTTATGAGGGTTGCGCAACTGTTTGTGATGCTGATGGTCAACTACTTTTTTACACAGACGGGGTAAGTGTTTGGAACCGTCTACACACCTTAATGCCCGGTGGCACCGGATTATTCGGCGATATTTCGAGTAGCAATTCGGCTGTAATTGTTCCGCAACCGGGCAACCCAAACAGCTATTTTATTTTTACGACTGAATGCTATTATCCGCTAACCGGTTTGCATTATACGCGTGTAGATATGTGCCTGGATGGCGGACTGGGTGCTGTGGTTGCTGCAGAAAAAAATGTGTTTCTCACCGGCCAGACACCTGAAAAAGTAACCACCGGACTGCATGCCAACGGGCGTGATGTATGGGTAGTTACACATGGCTGGAATAACAACCAGTTTTTATCGTATGTGGTAACACCCGCCGGCGTAAATCCGGTTCCGGTTACGAGCAATGTTGGACCAAACCACGGACCTGATTTTTTCATGAGCGTAGGCTGCATGAAAATGAATCCGGATAATAACAAATTAGCCCTAGCTGTAGAGATCAGTGGCAACCGACTTGAATTATATGATTTTGATAACAGTACAGGCATTGTCTCGAATCCGGTTGTAGTGCCAACGCCGCATTTCGCCGCCGGACTTGGTTTCGGCAATACCTTATATGGATGTGAATTCTCGCCTGACAGTAAATATATATATACCAGCAGCTGGTACGACGATAATATTTATCAAATGGACATCAGCAGTTGGGATGCTGCCGTGATTGAAGCCAGCGCTACCGTAATTGGCACTACTGACGCAATGAGTAACGTAGGCGCTTTACAGTTAGGTCCTGATGGTAAGATTTATTGCGCAACACAATTCCAAAATTCTGTTGGCATAATTGAAAACCCGAATGCAGGTGGTATTGCCTGCAATTATGTAGATGCCGCCTTCGACCTGGCGGGTGAAACCGTTTATGCCGGATTACCCTCCTATGTCCAAAACAATCAAATCTCCTATATACCAACCATCATTACTGAACCCGCCTGTGCCGAATCACCTTTCGGATTTTCAATTATTGGAGAAGCCACATACGATGCCGTAAACTGGGATTTTGGTGATCCGGGTACAACTACTGATATCTCAAGCGATTTTATTACAACCTACACGTACGCCGCATCTGGCAATTATACGGTCACCTGTGTGTATACCATCGGCTGCTTTACCGACACAGTTGAGTTAGAGGTAACTGTTTCGGCCGGCGGATCAAACATCAGCCTCCCCGAAGACACCACCGCCTGCATCGAAACCTTTTCAGGATTTACGCTTACCATAGATGATGCGCTTGAAAATATCTTATGGAACACCGGCGATACAACCGCATCCGTTTTTATTGGTGAAGCCGGTACATTTATAGTAAGCGCTGTTGATGCATGTGGTGCCATTGTGGAAGACAGCATAAATGTCCAGTTGATCACTTGCGATACCTTGTTCGATGATACCCTTTCTGTTTCAGAATGCATCCCGGCATTACCAAACGCCTTCAGTCCGAATGGAGATGGCATTAATGATATCTTTAAAGTGATTCAAAACAACAACTGCATTCCTGCTCAATACAGCCTGCACATCTACAACAGATGGGGAACCCTGGTATTTGTTTCGGAGAATGCTGACACTGGATGGGATGGCAGGTATCAAAATAAAGAACAGGAAATCGGCACGTATGTGTATTACCTCAGGTCAGCCGATCAGAATCATTCCACCACACGCACCGGCTCGGTTACCTTAATTCGCTGACCTCTCGTCAAATGTTGTCGACGCAACCACACCCTATCACTTCTATTCCGTATTTTCGTGCATATCCTTTTATATGGCTGATAAAGCGAGTTTGTATGCCCCGTTGCTGGTAGAAACTGCCTGGGAAGTTTGTAATCAGGTGGGCGGTATTTATACTGTGGTGCGCAGTAAAGCACCTGCCATTGTAGATAAATGGTCAGGAAATTATTGCATGATAGGCCCTCTTCTGGGCAATAAATTGCCTGCTGAATTTGAAGAGGTTTTTGAATATGAAGATGCATTTGGCACTGCTGTTTTAGAAATGCGCCAACAGGGTTATGAAATTTATTATGGCCGCTGGTTAACAGATGGAAAGCCGAAAGTTATTTTAATGCCACCGGCACAGATGCTGGATAAGCAAAAAGATATTCGCGCGTATTTATTACGTGATTTTAAAATCAATATTTTTAATCCTGACGATTTACTTACTCAGGTAATTTGTTTTGGAGATGTTGTTACAAAATTTTTCACTGTACTCGAATCACAAGTAAAAGGCCAACCGGTAATTGCACACTTTCACGAATGGATGACGGGGATGCCCATTGGTCCAATTCGTAAAGAGGGCCTGCGCATTAAAACGGTATTTACAACACATGCAACTCTGTTAGGCAGATATATCGCCGGAAACGACGACCATTTTTATAAAAACCTCAGCAACTACGACTGGTTGCAGATGGCTCAGAAGTTCTACATCGAACCGCAAACACGATTAGAGCGACTCGCCGCCAATGATGCGGATGTATTTACAACCGTTAGTGATATTACCGGAAAGGAATGCGAATTTTTATTAGGCAGAAAGCCGGATAGTATTTTACCAAACGGTTTAAGCCTGCCTCGTTTTATTGCAACTCACGAATTACAAAACCTGCACGGTCAATTCAGAAATAAAATTGACGAGTTCGTGATGTCGCACTTTTTTCATTCTTACACGTTTGATTTAGATCAAACCGTATATTTCTTTACAAGCGGCCGTTACGAATATCACAATAAAGGATACGACCTCACACTCGAAGCTTTGCGGCGATTAAACGAGCGCATGAAAAAAGAAAACGCCGTTAAAACGGTAGTGATGTTTTTTATTACCAAGCGTCCGTTTGAAACCATTAATCCGCTGGTACTACATGCACGCGCTGCGATGGATGATATTCAAAGCACTTGCGAAGAGATGCTTAAACAGGTTCGTGAAAAATTGTTCAAAGCCGCAGCCACAAATCCCGAGCCAAACGTTCCCGATTTAAATGCTTTTGTTGATGATTACTGGAAGTTTCGGTATCGCAAACAAATTCAGGGATGGAAAAGTGATTTTTGGCCAATCGTTGTTACACACAATTTAAAAGACGACGCCGGTGATGAAATATTAAACTACCTGCGTAGGCATGATTTAATTAATAAACCGGGCGATAAAGTTAAAATGGTGTACCATCCGGATTTCGTGGCACCCACATCTCCGCTGTTCGGCATGGATTATCCTCAGTTTGTGCGCGGATGCCACCTCGGACTATTTCCAAGTTATTATGAACCGTGGGGATATACGCCTTTAGAATGTGTAGCACGAGGTGTTCCTGCTGTTACGAGCGATTTAAGCGGATTTGGAAATTATTGCCAAAGTAAATTCCGCAATATAGATGAGCATGGTATATATATTGTTAGAAGAAAAAATAAATCGTTTGATGAAAGTGCCGACGAACTATGCGATATCATGTTCAACTTCGTACAATTAAATCGACGCGAACGTATCATTCTGCGCAACACCGTTGAAAGCTATGCAGAAAACTTCGACTGGAGCAATTTAGCTGCTAATTACGAAAAAGCATATCAGAAGGTATTGCAGCTTTAAGTAGGAATGAGGAATAAGGAATGAGGAATGAGGAACACGTATTTATTTCTGACTTCCCGCCTTCCAGTCTTCCCGGCACCTGCATTTATCTGTACTGTATAAATAAGAAAGCCCCTCTAAAAAGAAGGGCTTTCTTATTGAGTAGTAAATTTAATTACAATTTCACAACGTTACCGCTGGTTACGCTTTGACCTGCAACTACATGGTAAACATAGTTACCTGCTGGTAAAGAGCTTAAATCAAGTGCTACGTTATGTGCACCTGCAGCTTGAGTACCATTGTTGATAGTCATCATTTGCTGACCCATGAGGTTAAATACGTTGATTGTAACATCAGAAGCTTCGCTTAAATTGAAGTTGATGTTGGTATTGCTCATAGTTGGGTTTGGAGATACAGTGAGACCAGTGATCGCATTGTATTCTTCAACGCTCAATACGATAGGATCTGAACCATCGCATTTGTAGCATGCATCCCAGCAATACAAATACATGATATCTGCATCTGGAATTAAAGTTGTACGGTTAATGTTACCACCACCGTCATCTACACCACAACCATCAACAGCAATTGTGTTAGCTGCATCAGTACCTTCGTTAGTTCCCCAGTCGTTATTCACGAATTTATACAATTGAGTCATACCGATTGAAGCTGAAGGATATTCAACAGTGATCATCCAAACGTTACCACCCATGTCAGTTAAAGCACATGTTGGATCAGCAGGAGACCAGGCAGCCATTGCAACACCACCGTTCATACCGGCGGTAGCAGCAAAGTCGCCACCAATACGAATTCCGTTAGCACCTAATGTGTTTCCGGCAGCGAGATAGTTAGTGATGTCTACCATGTAGGTCACGTTTACTTGTGCAAACATTGCACCTGTGATCATCATAGCAGCAAACAAAGAGTAGATTTTTTTCATACGAATGTTGATTTTGTTACTGAATAAATGTTTTGTCCCGATAAAGGTACTGATATTTTGCACAATGGTGACGGGTTATTCACGTGATTTTTTTTTGTTGTGTGCTTCGCTAAACAGTATCTGCTGTTCATTTTAACACTTCCAGTTGGTGTTCTGCCGTCTGGCGACCAAGCTGCGCACCGGCTTCTACGCTGGGCAAATAGTGTATTCCGCCGTAAAATCGGCTGATTCCCGCCTCCAGAGCGGCTTCTGCAAAGGAATTGAAGGTGCGGGCAGGCAAATCAAATTGGGTTTCCGAGGCATCCGTAAAATCAAAATCGGGCCCGAACAGTTGAGTAAGGATTGTTGCGGCGGCGGCAGAAATGCAACTATGCCCACTCGGATACTCCGGAAATGGCGGCGAAGGAATCAACGGTCGCCAATTGGCATCTATATTGGCATTAATATACGTCTCCGGCCGTAATACTGAATATGCATACTTGGTGTCCCAGGCCGCATAAACGGCATCTGCCATTGCCACGGCCACCAAGGCATATGCCTGACTTCTCTGCAATGCGCCGGCATGTACGCTGTCTAATGCGGTGCGACAAATATCAAGCCAATGACCCGCAGGGCTTACTTTTTTGATGGCATATTGCAAATGACCTTTCTGAACAATTTCAAAAGGATTATCATCCCAGAAAAACACGATTGCCTGTTGTTTTTGTGTAAGGGTAAACGAGCTGTCGTAAACGGCACGTGCGTTTGTATGCCAAACATCCTGTTGATTTACTGAAAACGCCGGAAGTGGCGGCAGCGGTTGCACAAATTCAGTACCTGTAATAAACCGCCGCACTGTGCCAAAATATGGCTCGAGCGCAGGCGCAAAGTCGGGCGGTGT
>JAKQVC010000161.1 GCA_029571985.1 Bacteroidota bacterium
TACTTCCTGTGCACAATCGGGAGATGCTATTTTAACCCAACCGCAATTATATGGCACAACAGATGAACTCATGCAAAAGCAGTTGGCCGCCTGGAATATCACTATCGTCAGGGCTGATTTAAATAATGCTGATGCAGTAGAACGTATATTTAAGAAAAATAAAAAAATCAAACTTGTTTATCTCGAAACACCATCTAATCCAATGATGGAAGTGGTAGATATTCAGCTTGTTGCCACAATTGCACATCAGTATGGATGTAAAGTAGCTGTTGATAATACATTTGCATCTCCATATTGTCAAAAACCTTTGCAACAGGGTGCTGATTTAGTTGTGCATAGCGCTACTAAATATTTAAACGGCCATGGCAATGGATTGGGTGGAGTAGTGGTAGGGAGAGATAAACGCTTTATGCAAGAGCATGTGTGGACTAAAATAAAATTATTAGGTGCAAATCACAATCCTTTTGAAAGCTGGTTATTGCTGCAGGGGATGAAAACCTTAGAAATTCGAATGCAGCGTCATTGCGATAATGCTGCTGCGGTTGCCGCCTGGTTAAGTGCACATGATCGCGTAAAGAAAGTGTTGTATTGTGGTTTACCTGATCATCCGCAGGCGAACATTATCGCAAAGCAAATGACAGATTATTCAGGTATGCTGAGTTTTGAATTAAAAGGTGGATTGCAAGCCGGAAAACGCTTATTATCACGCGTTAAATTATGCCAGATGATCACCACCCTTGGAACGCTGGATACCTTAATTCAACATCCCGCCAGTATGACACATGTTAACGTACCAAAAGAACGCCGCCTTGCATCCGGAATTACCGACGGCCTCGTGCGCATGAGCATTGGTATCGAAAATATTCAGGATATATTAAATGATTTAGAATATGGACTTAAATGAAAATAATGCACTAGCTAAACGCACACATCTCTCACCAAAATAAAAGCCATATCTATCACCAAATAATTTTCTACATGAATTAAATATCCTTCGGGGCAGGGCTTTTTTACTATTAGGCCGATTTTGTGCCAACAACATTTTTTGTTCCGATTGAATGGTAGTGAGTAGTGGGTAGTGAGTAGTGAGACAATGCAGGGATTTTGGTGGAGAAGGAAATTTTACTTTCGGTTATTTTTATCATAAGAAAAAGCTGTATTCTAAGGCCGTAGGCCTTATTGTATTTATCTCACTACCCACTACCCACTACTCACTACCCGCCTATTCAAAACAAAAAATCCTCATTCCTCATTCCTTATTCCTTATTCCTTATTCCTTTTAAAAAGGTAGTGAGTAGTGGGTATTGAGTAGTGGGACAATGCAGGGATTTTGGTGGAGAAGGAAATTTTACTTTCGGTTATTTCTGTCATAAGAAAAAGCTGTATTCTAAGGCCGTAGGCCTTATTGTATTTATCTCACTACCCAATACCCACTACTCACTACCCGCCCATTCAAAAAAAAATCCTCATTCCTTATTCCTCATTCCAATCTCCTCAAGCACTAGCAACCTCCGCTGTCGGGCTTATTTTTTTTACCAGTCCTTGCAATACTTTGCCCGGACCTACCTCAATGAAATGTGTTGCACCATCGTTGGTCATTTGCATGACGCTTTGAGTCCATTTTACAGGTGCGGTTAATTGAATCAGTAAATTTTGTTTGATAGTATCAGGATCTACGATTGCGGATGCAGATACGTTTTGATAGATAGGACATACCGGATTTTTAAATTCGGTTGCTTCAATGGCGGCTGAAAGTTCAACACGGGCCGGTTCCATTAATGGAGAATGGAAGGCGCCTCCAACAGGAAGCAGGAGTGCGCGTTTTGCACCTGCAGCTTTTAAAGCTTCGCATGCGGCATTTACGGCGCTTACTTCACCGCTGATGACTAATTGGCCAGGACAATTATAATTGGCAGCTACAACTACACCGGCTGTTTCGGCACAAATGCGCTCAACTACTTCATCAGCTAATCCTAACACAGCAGCCATAGTGGAAGGTTGCATTTCGCAGGCACGTTGCATGGCTAATGCGCGTTTCGAAACCAGCATTAGTCCATCTTCAAACGACAAACATTTATTGGCAACCAAAGCAGAAAATTCACCTAACGAATGACCTGCAACCATATCAGGTGCAAAATCGGTGAGGGTGGATGCCAGAATTACCGAATGTAAAAAGATGGCGGGTTGGGTAACTTTAGTTTGTTTCAGGGCTTCTTCAGTCCCGTTAAACATGATGTCAGTAATGTCAAATCCTAAAAGAACATTTGCACGATCGAACATGGCTTTTGCAGATGCGTGTTGTTCATACAAATCTTTTCCCATGCCTGGAAACTGCGAGCCTTGGCCCGGAAATACATATGCTTTTTTCATGTCAGGGTACTAATGCTTTTTCTTGTACAATAAAATAAATCGTATTTGGTAATGCCCATCCCGGAGAAAGTTTCCGGTTATATTTGACAGGTGCACACAATAAATGCCAGTTTTTAATGGCTGCAACATCGTACAGCACATAAGCTTGCATAGAATCGGGGTGACTGATTCGCGCTTGTAAATTGCGTGTTTGTTCGGGCCAGTTTATTTCCTGACTGAATTGCAGGATATCCTCGATAGCCTTCATCTTCACGCCCGCCTCAAGTAAATGTTGAATTTCTGTTTCAGTCAGTGTATGTGCGGCCATAAGTAGCTCTGGATGTTGTAATTCAACGCGGGCACATTTTTTACCGGCTATACGCATTTTTTTAGGTTGGGCATAGCTCATATGTATGCAACAAGTGCATAATAACAACAGGCCAATTCGCGTCCCTAACATTTAGCTACAACTGATTCAGGCCATAAAAGTAGAAAAAAGACAGCTATTACTTGCTTAACCTGGAGCCAATGAGGTTGATAAACTCATTGCGGGTTTGCACCTCCTGAAACTGACCTGTAAAAGCAGAAGTAGTGGTAACCGAATTTTGCTTTTGCACACCACGCATCATCATGCATAAATGGCTGGCTTCAATTACTACGGCAACGCCAATTGGATTGAGCGTATTTTGAAGCGCTTCCAGAATTTGATGTGTCAGTCGTTCCTGAACCTGCAGTCTACGTGAAAAAATATCCACCACGCGTGCAATTTTACTCAGACCTACAATTTTTCCATTTGGGATATAGGCTACATGCGCGCGACCAAAAAATGGCAACATGTGATGTTCGCACATGGAGTATAATTCAATGTCTTTAACGATGACCATCTCTGAACAGTTTTCAGAAAACATGGCGCTGCGTATTACAGCTTCTGCATCCTGCGCATACCCCTGCGTGAGAAATTGCATCGCTTTAGCAATACGCTCGGGTGTTTTTACCAGACCTTCACGTTCCGGATCTTCCCCTAACCGTTCAATAATGGAGCGGTAGCTTTCTGAAATTTGTTCGATGGTGTCCATGCCGTACGATTCAATTTTTGTATAAAATCTGTCTGTAAATTCGATATCGTCGGCATCATGGATGCTTCCGTTCCTGTTCACCGAAGTATTCTGCATAGATGTTTTCTGTTTCCTGTAACTTAATACAGTGAAGAACACCATCGGTGATTAATGGTTCAAGAATGTTCCAAATCACCTTACAGAAATTCTCGGTACTCGGCTGAATTGTTTTAAAATAGGGCGTGTCCTCATTCAGGTTTTGGTGATCAAAGCGATCAACGATTTCCTTTTTGATGACTTCACTCAGTTTTTTCGCATCAATGATGAATCCGGTATGCACATCAGGCTCACCTTTGACTGTCACAAATAACTGATAATTGTGGCCATGCCAGTTTTTATTTGCACATTTCCCAAACATGGCAAAGTTCTCCTCCTCCGTCCAGGCTTGCACATATAAACGGTGTGCAGCATTGAAGGTTTCTCTTCGGGTAAGATAGACCATGCCGCAAAGATAAGGTTAATAGAGAGATTGAAGCCTTTCAGGCAGCCAAAATGGCCACTTTTTTCGGGTCGCGAGAGTCAACTTTCACCTGAAGTGTGCGCCCCGGTTGATAATTGCGCAACTCTTCACGCGGAATGTTCTGGAGCAATTCCACTTCATAAGGAACCATGGTGCTATGGCGAATCTCTAATACAAGTTTAATCCTCGGATGATGGTTTACCGTGCGACCGGTTTCTGTAACGTGCAGGATAATGGCCATGGCCGGCTCGCCGGAGCGAACAATGTCCATAGCTACAAACGCCGGTCGAAAAAAGAACCAATATCCGGCAAATGCTACGCCTGAGCTAAGAATGAACGTAGCCAGTCCGTAAGTCCAGTGAAATACGGAAATGATACCAACTACCACAAAGGCTAGTCCGGCAAAAAGCCAGATAACGTATGAGGGTAATCCAAATTGCTTTACCATGGGATTGTAAACGAGATTTTGTTTTATTGTTTTTACTATACGTAATTCTATACGTAAAATTGATTCGTTTTGTTCACCTCCGCAAAGGGTTTTTGCACATTTTCCTATTAAGTGTATGTTAATCATGTCACAAACTAAGGTTCTGAACCTTTCGTATATGCATATGTTTCAATTCAATTACCTTTACCCGATACCTTTTTCAGGTTATTTGAAGACTTTTACGTTTTGAGCACATTTACCGACACTTTATTGGAAAGGGACCTGATTCCCGACTTTTTAATTCGCAGCCGCATACGCTCTTTACTGCGTAAAAGACTGGCCGATGAACGCAAGCCAACTGCCGCTCAGCAACAACAACATTTGATGGACCTGGTGGCCGATTTGCGCAAGGCACCAATAGCCATCGCTACGGCAGAAGCCAACGAGCAACACTATGAAGTGCCCACCGCCTTTTTCAGGTATGTAATGGGCAGACATATGAAATATAGTTGCTGCTATTATGCACCCGGTGTGCTGGATTTATCGGATGCTGAAGAAAAAGCCCTGGACATTACCTGCTCACGAGCCGGATTGCAGGATGGCATGGAAATTTTAGAGTTGGGTTGCGGTTGGGGAAGCCTGACTTTGTTTATGGCAGCACGATTTCCAAATGCCCGAATTACGGCAGTCAGTAATTCTGCTACCCAACGCGCATGGATAATGCAATGTTGCGCAGAAAGAAATCTGCACAATGTGGAGATATTGACTCGGGATATGAATGTGTTTTTTCTCGATAAACAATTCGATCGTGTGGTATCTGTTGAGATGTTCGAACATATGCGCAATTACGAGAAATTGTTGGAGAAAATCAGTCGCATGTTGAAACCGGATGGACAGTTGTTTGTGCATATTTTTACCCATAAAGACCTGACCTATTTTTTTGATGTGGTGGATGAAAGCGATTGGATGAGTAAATATTTTTTTACCGGAGGCGTGATGCCCTCTGATGATTTGTTATTGTATTTTAATGATCATCTGACGGTCACCAATCACTGGCAATGGGATGGCACGCATTATGCAAAAACATCTGAAGCCTGGTTGCAAAATATGGATGCGCACAAGAAAGAAATTATGCCCATTCTTACGGAAACTTACGGGCAGCAAAATGCTACCAAATGGTGGGTTTATTGGCGTATTTTCTTTATGGCCTGCGCGGAGTTGTGGAATTACGATAACGGACGTGAATGGATGGTAAGTCATTACCTGTTTAAAAAAGTATCCTGAAATGGCAAGAATAGCAATTATTGGTACGGGTATTGCCGGAATGGGTGCTGCCTGGTATCTGCATAAAGACCACGATATCACACTGTTTGAAGCTGATCATCGCATTGGCGGACATACGCATACTGTTTTTGTTGAGGAAGGAGATAAGCAAATTCCAATAGATGCCGGATTTATTGTCTTTAATAATGAAACCTATCCGCGGTTACTTTCTTTATTTCGTGCCTTACAAGTGCCTGTAAAGAAAACAAATATGAGCTTTGCGGCTCAGGTTGTGCAGGATGGACTGGAGTATTGTGGTTCCAGCCTTAATCAATTGTTTGCACAGCGAAAACGCTTGTTTTCTCCGAGATATATCCGGTTTTTGATCCAATTAAATGCATTTAATAAGTCTTGTCTCGAGGTGTTGGAGAATCCGGCATATCAGGAAATGTCCATTGCGGATTATATCACACATAAAGGTTACCACCCGGATTTGTTAAATTGGTATTTACTGCCAATGAGTTCTGCGCTTTGGAGTACACCTCCGAATACGACTGCACTATTTCCGGTGATGACATTGGTGCGTTTTTTTAATAATCATGGATTTCTGGGTTTGCACACACAATTTCAATGGTATACGGTTGATGGGGGAAGTGAAGTGTATAAGCAACTACTTATTGCACCCTTTAAAGAGAAAATCCAGGTTCAAAATGCAATAACACGGGTTGAGCGAAATGCGGGTCAGGTAATCCTCACCGATAGCAAAGGCAATCAGCATGTATTTGATCAGGTAATTATAGCCACTCATGGCGACCAGGCATTGCACTTACTTGCACAACCTACTGCGGATGAAAAAAGACTGCTTAGCCAATTTACATATGAACTGAACACAGCGACATTGCATACCGATGCATCCATCATGCCGAAAAAGAAACTCGCATGGAGTTCATGGAATTACAGAACTGAAGTGCTTGACGGAAAATATGTGTCGTCCTGTACTTATTGGATGAACAGTTTACAAGGCGTATCCCAACAGCAAAATTATTTTGTCACCATCAATAACCCCGGTATTATTCAAAAACAAAAAATATGCAGGGTGATTGATTACGAGCATCCCATATTTACGGTAGAAGCCATGCAGGCTCAACAGGAATTAGCCAAACTCAATGAAAACGGCAGCGTTTACTTTTGTGGCAGCTATTTTCGATATGGGTTTCACGAAGATGCCCTAATGAGTGCAGCACTTGTGTGCGAACAGATTTTAGGACGTCCAATACCTGTTTCGTAAAATAAATCCGGTAATTTTAAAGCATGTCGCAATCCGCTCTCTATACCGCTCAGGTCATGCACAACAGACTGGCACCGAAAAAACATCGGTTCAGTTATCGCGTGTTTATGTTCTGGCTGGATATTGATGAAATTGAAAAAGAAGCCGGTCGCCTTTACCTTTTTGGTTTGCGGAGAGGTAATGTTTTTCGTTTTGTGCATGCAGATCATTTTAAATATAAAAAAGGCGATCAACGGAATGCACAATCTGTTCGCGAAAAATTAAATGCGTGGTTGCAACAGCAGGGTATTCAGGAAATGCCACATCGGGTTATGTTGTTGACCCATGTGCGGTTATTTGGATATGTATTTAATCCGGTCAGTTTTTATTTTTGTTATGATGAGGATGGAAATTGCACCCGGGTGGTGACAGAAGTAAGTAACACCTTTGGTGAAATGAAATTATTTCTGGTAAACACCAAAGAAAAAGAGGGCTTTTTACAGGAGGATACGAAATATTTTTATGTTAGTCCCTTTACAGAAATGGATGATCGGTTTGTTTTCAGATATGCCATTCCGGCCGAGCGCCTGCAACTGCGAATCGACACGCTGAACAATGCCGGCGAACGCTACTTTATCAGCACCTTATCCGGCAATCGTAAAACACTTTCCGACTTTCGGTTGTTATGGTATGTGTGCCGGTTTCCGCTGATAACTTTGCAGGTTATGGGGGCTATTCATTGGCATGCATTCCGGTTATGGTTAAAAAAACTGCCTTTTCACCGTAAATCCGACGACGCAACTTTGCAACGCGGTATTACAAACGACAGGGTTGCCATACCGGATGAAACCCATGTTTAAACGAATTACGTATTTTTAACAGCGATCATGTCAACATTCTATCAGAACATACTCTTAAAGTCCCTCGAACCCATGCAGGAGGGTTATTTGCAAATGCGCATGCCTGATGGATCTATACGCACTTACGGAAATGCTGCCGCAGCGCTTCATGCAGATGTGCACATTTGTACAGAAGCATTTTTTAAGCGTGCGGTGCTGTTTGGAGATATCGGTTTTGCAGAAGCGTATATGGATGGGGAATGGGAAACTACAGACCTTACCCGCCTTTTAAGCTGGTTTTTGCTCAATATTGATCACGCACCAACCTTATCCGGTAGTCGCGCCAGAACAATCGTGTTAAATGCTTTGCAGTTGTTCAACAAGGTTTTTCACGCCAAAAGGAAAAACAGCATCACCGGTTCCAGAAAAAATATTGCGGCGCATTATGATTTAAGCAACGATTTCTTTCAATTGTTCCTGGACCGGACAATGACGTATTCTTCTGCCATGTTCGTTCAGCCTAATATGGATTTGGAAAGTGCTCAAACCGCAAAGTATGAAAGCTTGTGCCAATCCTTGAAATTAACACCCGCTGATCATGTGCTCGAAATCGGCACCGGCTGGGGAGGATTTGCAGAATATGCGGCTAAAACCTACGGATGTAAAATTACCACAGTAACCATTTCAAAAGAGCAACACGCTTATGCGACAGAGCGACTCCAAAAAGCCGGACTGTCTGATAGGGTAGAAGTATTACTGCGTGACTATCGCCATATCGAAGGTGTGTTTGATAAAGTGGTTTCTATCGAAATGATTGAAGCTGTAGGTGCACAATATTTAGATACCTATTTCAAAAAAATTCAAAGCGTATTAAAACCTGACGGTGTTTTAGCACTTCAGGCAATTATTTGTCCGGATTCCAGATTCGAATCCTTTAAAAAGAATGTCGATTTTATACAGAAACATATTTTTCCGGGAAGCTTGCTGCCGAGTATTGCGGCAATCAATGAATCGGTCAATAAAACCGGCGATTTATTTATGTTTGGATTAAAAGATTTAGGACGCAGTTACGGCACTACGCTCGCCGCCTGGCGTGAACGATTTAATGCCAATATTGACCAGGTTGCGCAAATGGGTTTCGATGAAACGTTTATTCGCAAATGGAATTATTATTTTGCGTATTGCGAAGCGGCGTTTAACATGCGAAACATCAACGTAGTGCAGATGGTGTATACCAGACCGAATAATTACAGGTACTGAGTGATTGATTGCTAACCGGCATTCCAGGTATTGTGTTTGCAGCCTGTGCACTCCATGCTATCACCACCTTTGTGCATGATTACTTATGGCTTATGAAAAATCAACACTGGCAACTTGCTGTGATATAAGACATCCACTGCAGTGCTTTGATGTAAAAATCTGGAAACACCCTGATGTTTGCGCGTAGTAAGTGCAATCAAGTCGATTTTTTTCATGTCGATATATTGTTTGTAGGCATCGCGCAATATGCGTGCATCAATCACCTCAAAGGTAATCGGAACCTGAGCATACTGAGTTCGAACAGCATCACCTATTGCATATAAGGCGGCATCTTTCGGTTGATCATCCAGATTAAAATGTGTGATATGCAAATGCATAGGAAAATCACCAAACAAATTAATCAGTTTTCCTGCAGCAAATGCATCCTCCTGATCAAGGTCGCTCATGTATAATATTTCCTGTATTGGCTTAAAGGTATATTGCATCGGAACGGCAAGAACTGCGGCGTGTGCTTTGCGAATAACAGACTGTGTTATACTGCCAAAAATTAATCGGTCGAGTTTACTGTGATCATGTGCACCCATGGCAATGAGCTGCGGTTGCATAACAGCCGCTGTTTGCAGAATGACATCTTCTGCAACCCCATTTTCTACCTGACCGGTAACCTGAACAGGTATTTGGTGAGCGGCACATGTTTCCTGAATTTTTTCAATCAGCCTTGCCATGCCTTTATCTGCATCGGCGCGCATTTTATAAATGAGGTCGACAGTTATTTTATCAACCCCTTCCTCGCCTTCATGGTCGCGTTCCTCCTGCACAAATAAATCATCTACGGCGTGAATACAGTGAATATTGGCCTGAGCAGCTTTGGCAATAGGTAAAACGTATTGCCATACAGCATCTGATTCAGGCTTCAGGTCGGTGGGCAAAAGTATCAATTTCATATTTCCGGGTTTTCCATAAAGTTAGGGGGCTTAGGCATGCGAAAGAATGAAATAAGTCACCATTTGTGGCTGAAATGAGACTTCGGCTTGTTTCTCTCTTATTCCGGGTAGCAATGTTTAGCTGTAAAGCCCATCCAGGCCGGGTTTTCGCTTCAGTTGCCTATTCCTAACGAAAAGTAGCTAAGTCGAAATGCCGGTTATAGGTTCAAATGTCCTCCGTCATGGGCCATGCGCCCGGCATCCCTCCAATGGCCTCCAATCCTAAAATTCAGTGAGGGGTTTAAACATTGTTTAATTAATTGCATTATAGATTAAACAGTATCTTTACCACATGGCAGCTATTTATTCTATACGCGAATTGGAGCATTTATCCGGAATAAAGGCCCACACAATACGTATTTGGGAACAGCGGTATGGCATTTTACAGGCAGCCCGCACGGATACCGGCATACGATATTACAGTGAGTCTGAACTGAAATACCTGATGCGACTCGCTTTGCTGAACCGAAACGGGTTTAAAATCAGCAAGCTGGCCAAGATGCCTCAGGAGCAGATTGCGGAGATGGTTGAGGATATGGTAAAGGCCCCTCAGGAGTACGCATCGCATATAGAAGGCTTGTTATTAGCCACGATGGAATATGATGAAGACCGGTTTGAGAAGATTATCAATACCTGTATTCTGCAAATTGGGTTTGAAACCACTGTCATCAAAGTGATATTTCCTTACCTCGAGAAAGTTGGTATGATGTGGGTTTCGGGCACGGTAATCGCCGCCCAGGAGCATTTTGTATCACAATTGCTTCGTCAGAAACTGATTGTGGCTATCGATGGCCAAACCACACGTCAAACGCCTGATACACGCACGTTTGTGCTGTTTTTGCCTAATGGAGAATGGCATGAACTGAGTTTGCTTTTCCTGCATTATCTGTTGAAATCGCACCAGCACCGCGTTATTTATTTAGGCGGATCTGTGCCAATTAAGGATGTTATTCAGGTGGGAGAGGCTATTCAGCCGGATGGTTTCTATACCATTATCACCACAAACCCTATTGGTTATAGCATCGTAGATTACCTGAACACCCTGGCAACCACGTTTCCGAAATCAAGGGTTTTCGTGAGCGGAGGGGCTATGCAAACCGCGCCGAGAGGGCTGGAACGCAATGTCAGCGTGCTGCACAGCATCGATCAAGTAGTGAGCCGGGTAGAGGAATTGACCGCAGCTTGCTAAAATTGTTTAATGAAAATAAAAAAAGATTAAACAAAAATTTGGTTTCCCGACCTGAACCCCTTATTTTTGTCCTAAATCAATTGGTATGACACCTGCCGAATTTCAAGAAAACATCATCGAACTGAAAGCTCCCCTCAAAGCTTTCGCGCTCAATTTGACACGCGACCGGGACGATGCACTCGATCTGGTGCAGGAAACGTATTTCAGAGCGCTATCCAATCAGGAGAAATTTAATGATGGCACCAACCTCAAAGCCTGGTTGCTCACCATCATGAAAAACATTTTCATTAATAATTATCGCAAAGCATCTAAGCGTTCAACCGTTGTGGATGTTTCCGATAACCTGTATATGCTCAACGCCGGCGTAGGCACTGCCGGTAACCAGGCAGAAAAGGATTTCGTTATGCGCGACTTAATGAAAGCCATTCAGGGATTAGATGAAGAATATCGCAAGCCATTTCTTATGCATTTTCAGGGATATAAATATGAAGAAATTGCAGATGATATGCGCCTGCCTTTAGGCACCGTGAAAAGCAGAATATTTTTTGCCAGAAAGCAAATGAAAGATTTTCTGGACAATAAAGGATTTGATCGGTTTTAAAGTTGGTTTGACATAACACGAACATCCTCAAAGCGCAACTTTGGGGATTTTTTTTTGCCCTGAAGTCACATATGCTTAATCAGTGACTTCATATAACTCAATCGGTAATTGATCCGGATCGGCAAAAAATGTGAATCGCTTACCTGTATAAGCATCTACACGAATGGGTTCACAAACAACACCATCTACAGCTAATTGCGCTACAGCTGCATCCAGATCAGCAGTTGAAAATGCCAAATGTCGTAAACCACACGATTCAGGAAGCGTGGGTCTTTTCGGAGGATTGGGGAAACTAAATAATTCTACCTGTACCTGTGATGGATGTCGTAAATCAAGTTTGTAACTATTTCGCTCTGCACGAAAATGTTCTGCCAGTATCTCAAATCCTAAAATGCGCACATAAAAATCCTTCGACCTTTCATAGTCGGAGCAGATAATGGCAATATGGTGTAATCCGGTAATCATGATTCAGGAAAAAATGCATCAGGTGTATGTGCGCATATCCATTCAGTACCCTTGCGTTCTAAAGCAACCACATCGAAACGCATAAAGGCTTCAATACCTTTTTCGTACATATAATGTGCTGCAACACGTGCAATCCGGTTAACTTTTTTTCGGTCGATAGCCGCTTCCGGATATCCATAGCGGATTGAACTTCTGGCCTTCACTTCAACAAATACAATAAACTGTCCATCACGGGCGATAATATCCACCTCAATTCTTCCAAACCGATAATTGCGCTCCAGTATATGATAACCCTGCGCCAACAAATAGGCCGCTGCAAAATCCTCCCCCGCCTTTCCTAATGCATGTCCGCTCCGCATAATACCGTAAATTTGTCCGCTCACGCTATGGACAAATATATACAGAGATTTCCTGAACAGCTTACAGAGGCACTGCAAATTGTTGAACAAGCCAACCTGCCTGCATGGCCAAGAAAACCGCTTAGTGTAGTCATTACCGGCATGGGAGGCTCCGGAATCGGTGCAGTTATTGTTAGATCGCTCATCGGAAAATCGTTGCGTATACCTTTTTTAGTCGTCAACAATTACAACATCCCGGTTTGGTGTAATGCGGATACGCTGGTTATTTGTAGCAGTTATTCCGGCAACACGGAAGAAACCATCGCAGCGTATCAGGATGCAGTGGCAAAAGGCTGTATGACTGCCTGTGTTACTACAGGTGGAAAATTGCTGGCATTTGCACAACAGACAAGTATGCCAACTATCAAAATTCCGGGCGGCATGCCACCGCGTTCATGTGTTGGCTATTCGATTGTTGGTCAGCTCGCGTTGTTGGCGCATGCCGGTATTATCGAAGATAATTGGAAACAACACATCAGTGGAGTTGCGCAATTTTTGCAGGAGTCAGGTGCCGATATCCGCAGTCAGGCTAAGCAATTAGCTTCCTTACTACAACCTTTTATTCCGATTATTTATAGTGATCAACTTATGTCGGGTGTTGCCGTGCGATGGAAACAACAATTAAATGAAAATGCCAAGGTGCACGCCTTCGATCATACAATCCCAGAAATGAATCACAACGAACTGGTGGCCTATGTTGAACCCGACCAGCGGTTTTGTCCAATTTTTTTACGCCATAGTTTCGAACACGCGCGCATACAGGAACGCTTTGCCTATACCATGGAACTCATGGATGATAAAACGGGTTCTTTATGTGAAGTGGAGGCAACCGGTGAAGGTATCTGGCAACAAATTTTCAGTTTACTGCATTTTGGCGATTGGCTGAGTGTTGAACTTGCAGCCATCCGCGGTGTCGACCCGATTGATATTGCGATACTCGAACAATTAAAATCTGCACTCGGCAAGGCATGAAAAATATCGTGCACTTTCGCGATTTAGGGAATATGGATTATGGGTATGCCTGGGATGTTCAGGAATCTATTTTCAAAAACCTGATAGATCGCAAATTAAAAAACAGGGTATTACCGCTTGACGACCAATTATCGGTTGAGCATCAATTGCTGTTTGTTGAACACCCTCCTGTAATCACGCTGGGTAAAAGTGCCGATGAAAAAAATGTATTGTTGCAAAAGGATGCATTAGCAGCCAGAGGCATACAATTATTTCATATAAACAGAGGTGGTGATGTTACTTATCATGGTCCTGGACAGTTAGTTGGATATCCCATTTTAGACCTCGACCAGTTTACCACCGATTTGGGCGTATATTTACGTAATATAGAAGAGGTCATCATCCGCACGCTGGCTGAATATGGTTTGCAAGGTGAACGGTCGCCCGGTGAAACAGGTGTCTGGCTGGATGTCGGAAAATGGTCGGCACGAAAAATTTGCGCAATAGGCATTCGCACCAGCAGATGGGTTACCATGCATGGTTTTGCCTTTAACGTGAATACACAATTGGAACATTTTAATGTCATTATTCCATGTGGCATAACGGATAAAGCAGTTACTTCTCTTGAAAAAGAATTGGGTAAAAAAATACCGATGGAAGAAGTAAAAGCTTTAGTAAAAAAACATTTTGCAACTGTATTTGATTGCACACTCATACCATGATGCAGCACGAAGAAGATATGGAGTTGGAACCACTGTCAACCGATGTTGATGAGGAAATGTTTGAGCATTTCCGCGTGGTTACCGATCGGGGACAAGAACCGCTGCGCATCGATAAATTTCTGGTCATACGTTTAGAAAATACATCGCGCAACCGCATTCAAAATGCAGCGGATGCAGGATGTATTCTGGTGAATGGTAAAGCAGTAAAATCGAATTATCGAATTAAACCTTTCGATGAAATTTCGGTAGTGCTGCCTTACAAACCCATGAAGTTTGATTTAAAACCGGAGCCTATTCCTTTAAGTGTTTTATACGAAGATGATGATGTGTTAGTTGTAAATAAACCACCCGGATTAGTCGTGCACCCCGGACTGGGCAATTTCTCCGGGACTCTAGTGAATGCGTTGTTGCATCATTTTCAACATTTACCTGCGCCTGCCGATGAACCATACAGACCCGGATTGGTGCATCGCATTGATAAATTTACCTCAGGCATTTTAGTTGTCGCGAAAAAAGAATATGCGATGACACATCTGGCTAAACAATTTTTTGATCATACAATTCAACGCAGATATTTAGCATTGGTTTGGGGTGAATTTGATGAACCCGCCGGAACCATCATTGGCAATATTGCGCGTCACCAAAGGTTCAGAAAAATGTTTGATGTGTATCCGCCCGACGGTGAAATCGGTAAACATGCCATTACGCATTATCGCGTGTTGGAACAATTCGGATATACCAGTTTGATAGAATGTCAGTTAGAAACCGGACGTACACATCAGATCCGCGTGCATATGCAACATATCGGTCATCCTATTTTTAATGACGACACCTATGGCGGCAACCGCATCGTGAAAGGAACTATTTATACGAAGTATAAGCAGTTTGTTGAGAATTGTTTTGAACTGATACCTCGTCAAGCCCTCCATGCCAGATCCCTGGGTTTTGTGCATCCACGCACCGGGGAGCATATGTACTTTGAAACACCCCTGCCGGCCGATTTTGAAGCTGCAGTTGAAAAGTGGAGGGCATACGCTAAACAGATTAAACGAAATGATTGAAAATCAGCGTTTCATATTTTCAGGCATGATTTAAGTCAATGTATTACTCTTTTCGCCAAAACCCCCGTATCTTTATTATATGAAAGCATTTGCCGGTGCTTGTATTTGTTGGCTCCTGTGTACTACCGGTTTCGGTCAATCGCAAAATTGTGGCACTACCACAATTATGGAACAGATTTACCAAACCCAACCGGAAGTATGGGAACGCATCAACACAATTCGGCAACAAACGCTCGCGAACACAAGGGTAACCGACGAAATTTATGTCATTCCGGTTGTTGTTCACATCGTTTACAATAACGCTGCTGAAAATCTGGATGATATCCGGGTGTTTACGCAAATCAATGTATTAAACGAAGATTTCAGAAGGCTCAATCCCGACACAATCAATACGCCTGAACCCTTCAGTGCTTCCGGAGCCGATATCGGAATCGAATTTTGTCTGGCTTCCCTTGATCCCGACGGAAATCCAACCTCTGGTATTATTCGCACCTATACCGATACAACTATTTGGAATCTGGGTTATTCAGAAAAGGTAAAGAAAACAGCTGAAGGCGGTGATGATGCATGGCCCGCGTCAACCTATCTCAATATCTGGGTATGCGATTTGCAGGATGGAATTTTAGGTTATGCGGTTTCTCCCGGTGCTCCTGCTGATGTTGACGGGGTAGTAATCGACTATAAAAACTTTGGCTTGGCAGATGTCAGTTCAAAACCATACGATTTAGGCCGCACAACTACACATGAAATCGGCCACTGGCTCGGATTAACCCATGTTTGGGGAGATGATGGTGGCACCTGCGATGGGGAAGACGGTATCGGCGATACACCCTTGCAAACTAACAGTACATACGGGTGTCCGGATTTTCCGCTCATCGACGACTGTTCGGTCGACTATCCGGGTATTCAGTTTATGAACTATATGGATTATACGGATGATGCCTGTATGAATATGTTTACTGAGGGCCAAAAGGACCGCATGCGCTCCGTGTTATTATCCTACCGTGCATCCCTCCTTACCAGTGTGGCCGGTTGTAACGAGATTGAACCAATTCCGGGCAATCTGGCAGAGCTTTCCATTTACCCGGTACCGAATAACGGGCAGTTTACCATCTCCGTAAAGAACTTCGCCGGTACACTCGGAACCATCGACTTTTCCATCTACAATACCACCGGCCAGTATATCTCCGGCGCCTCAATGGCATCAGGTAATAATGTGGCTCAATATGCCGATTTGAGCGGACTTCCACCAGGAACCTATGTGGTTACCGTGTTCAACGGAACGTACTTTTTGAGCAAGACGTTTATCATTATGTAAGGAACTCAAGGCCTGCAAAGGCTAAGTCGGGAGGCTTTAGCTGTGTGTACTTCCGTTTTACTTTGTAACTTTGAAGTCCTATAACTAACCAATCCATTTCAAAATAACATCATGAGAAAAACAGTACTCGCAGGTATGCTTATTGCGATTGCCGGCATGGTAAATGCACAAACGGTAACTCGATGCGCTACGCCTACCTATCTGAAAAATCTGGAAGTGTATTTCCCTGAAGAATACGCTGCCATCAAAGCTGCTGCTGAACAACAACAGGCAGTTACCACAACCTATCGGACTAATGGTGGTGTGTATACCATCCCGGTTGTTGTGCATATCGTATATAACAACGCTGCGCAAAACATTGATGATGAATTTGTATTTTCTCAAATAGACGTATTAAATGCGGACTATCGCAGATTAAATGATGATGCCGATGAAACGCCAGCTGCATTTGAAGGTTTAGCTGCTGATGTCCAAATTGAGTTTTGCCTCGCACAACAAGATCCTGACGGCGTGTTATCAACCGGTATCACCCGCACAGAAACAGATATCGCCAGCTGGTCATTATTTGCTTCGCCTACTGCCGATAATTATTCTGATAATGTGAAGGATACTGAAAAAGGTGGTGAAGATGCATGGCCAAGAACTGATTATTTAAATATTTGGGTATGTAATATTACCGGTGGTATTTTAGGTTATGCAACTCCTCCGGGAGGTCCATCTGCAAAAGATGGTGTAGTAATTGGTTACAAATATTTTGGCGATGGTAGTCCGGGCGGTGTTTACAACAAAGGACGTACTGCTACGCACGAAGTAGGCCACTGGTTAGGATTAAACCATACCTGGGGTGATGATGATTTTGCAGGCGAACCTCAGTGCGGCGGTTCTGATGGTGTGGATGATACACCTAATCAGGAAGATGCTACTTACGGAGCGCCTTCGTTCCCTAAATTAGACGATTGTTCTCCTGTTGCGCCCGGTATCATGTTTATGAATTATATGGATTATGTGGATGACGGCGCCATGAATATGTTTACAAATGATCAGGCAGATGAGATGCGTGCTGTTTTAGAAGGCTCACGCGCTTCTATCCTCGAATCAGTTGGTTGTGTGCAGGGTGGTGATGATATCAGTGGCATCTTAAAAGCACAATTAATTTCATTAACAACATACCCAAATCCGGGTGTTGATGTGATTGTGTGTGAATTAAAGAACTTTGAAGGCAACACAGTAACCGTTGATGTATATGATTTTACCGGAAACCTGATTGACCGCATGATGGTTGCAAACAGCGGTGATGAAAAAATGGAATTACAGGTTGCAGATTTGCCAGGTGGCACCTATTTAATTAAAGCTACTGATGGCCAGTTTACACTGACACAACAAATAACCGTTGTTAAGTAATGCAAATGGCTAAAAGATATATAAGTGGTAGGTTTTCCTGCCACTTTTTTTATTTCCTGTAAACTGAAATTATACCTTTGTTGTTGCTCTTTTAATTGTTCAATATGGCATCAAACTCTGATATCGAATTTCTGCTCCGGGCTACTACTCAGGACACTGAATTACTCGCCATTGCAGATACTGTTTTAGCTGGTAAACGTATAACTCCTCAACAAGGTGTGGCTTTGTTTGATAAAGGCTCTCTTGGTTTTGTTGGATCACTGGCTGATTTTCTACGCACCCAAAAACATGGGGATATCACCTACTTCAACAGAAATTTTCATATTGAACCAACTAACCTGTGTGTGTTCGATTGTAAATTTTGTTCCTATAGTCGTTTGTTGAAGCAGCGGGGCGATGGATGGGTCATGACAAAAGAACAGATGCTTGATATCGTCAGGTCATATGCCAATAAACAGGTTACGGAGGTGCATATTGTTGGCGGTGTTTTACCGGAATTAAATCTGCAATGGTTTGCGGATATTTTGCAAAGCATTAAGGCATTGCGCCCTGATTTACATATCAAAGGATTTACTGCCGTTGAGTTGGAATATATGATTCGCAAGGCTAAACTTTCCTATAAGGATGGCTTGCGTATGTTGCAGGAAGCTGGCCTCGATTCATTACCGGGTGGTGGAGCCGAAATTTTTGATACGGACATCCGAAATCAAATATGTGCTGATAAATGTGATGCACAAACCTGGCTGGATATACATCGCGCAGCACATGAATTAGGTATGCATAGCAATGCAACTATTTTATATGGACATATTGAGTCATATGCGCATCGGATAGATCATATGGACCGCCTACGCACCATGCAGGACGAAACAGGTGGATTTAATACATTCATTCCACTGAAATTCCGCAATCAGCATAATCAGATGAGCCATGTGCCCGAAGTGAGTGCTGTTGAGGATATGCGGAATTATGCCATATCCAGAATTTACCTCGACAATTTCCCGCATCTGAAAGCCTATTGGCCAATGCTGGGCCGTGAGCAGGCGCAGTTGAGTCTGCATTATGGCGTGAATGATATTGATGGTACTATCGATGATAGCACTAAAATTTATTCTATGGCCGGTGCTGAGGAGCAATCGCCTGTAATGACAACAAAACAAATCTGCGAGCTAATTTTGGCTGCTCATAAACGTCCGGTAGAACGAGATACCTTGTATCATACCATTCGCGATTATAGTGAGGTGGATTTAGATGCAACATTTGGGGTTGATGGATTTATTGAACTTCCTTTACAACAGCTTTAATCACGGTCAGCTGTTCAGACCCATTCATGCAAAAAGAAATATATATTATCCGGCACGGTGAAACTGATTTTAACCAAATGGGTATCGTTCAGGGTAAAGGTGTAAATAGCCATATTAATCAGGTGGGCCGCGCACAGGCGATGCTGTTTTTCGAAAAGTATAAATCAACAGGCTTCGAAAAAGTATATACCAGCACACTCAAACGCACACATCAAACAGTAGCGCCATTTATTGAAATGGGTATTCCGCATGAGGCTCACGCCGGATTGGATGAAATCAGCTGGGGTGTTCATGAGGGTAAACAGGACCAGGACTCTTTTAAAGAATTTTATCGCGTTTTGCACGAATGGAAGCAGGGAAATGTGACGCTTTCCATTCAGGATGGTGAAAGCCCGATTGTGGTGCAAAACCGGCAACTTGAGTTTATAGAGGAGCTCCGGGGCGCACCGGAACAAAAAGTGCTGATCTGCAGCCATGGCCGCGCTATCCGCATTTTATTGTGCACAATGTTGGATCAGCCTTTACATAAAATGGATACCTTTCCGCATCAAAATGTAAGTTTATACAAACTTTTATTCGACGGACAAGGTTTTACAATTGAATTATTCAACGACACAACGCATCTGAATGCCGACTAAATATCGCATATCGCTGGTGAGTTACCTGAATACAAAACCATTTCTATATGGTTTACAACATGCCGAAGAAGCCAGGCAATTTGCTTTGGAATTGGATATTCCTTCGGTAGGTGGACAGAAAATTTTAGATAATGCAGTGGATATTGGTTTGGTTCCGGTAGCTGTACTATCCAAATTACAGGATGCCCGTATTATTTCAGATTATTGTATAGGTGCCGATGGCGATGTGAAAAGTGTTTGTTTATTTTCACATGTGCCAATTGAAGAAATAAAAGAGGTGTACCTCGATTATCACAGTATGACTTCTGTTCAACTTGTACAGATTTTATTCCGTGAGTACTGGAAAAGAACACCGCAGTATCTGGAAGCTAAGACCGGATACATTGATGCTATTCAGGGAACAACGGCTGGATTAATTATTGGTGATCGTGCTTTGGCGATGTTTGATGCATTTCCTTACGTGTATGATTTAAGTGCTGCCTGGAAATCATTGACCGGATTGCCTTTCGTATTTGCAGCCTGGATAACCAGAAAAGATATTCCGCAAGAAGTAATAGATGGATTAAATAAAGCTTTAGCCTTTGGATTAGACCATATTGATACAGTGGTGGAGATGTACGCCGGCCAACAATTTGATAAGGAAACGGTACGCACGTATTTCACACATAATATTGATTATCAGCTCGACGGCACAAAGCGTAAAGCCCTGGAAACCTTTATTGGTAAAATACACCGGGAAACACCCTCAGTTGTATAACGGTTAAAGCGATAAAATTCGCTCTAACCCAACATCTATCATATGGTCAATGGCTGTATCCGTATGGGTATGAAATTTTCCGGTTGCACGATTAGCTAATAATACATTGAAGGATAAGCAACGGTGCCCTAACAAGCGACATAATCCGTACATCGTAGCTGTTTCCATTTCGAAATTGGTGATGCGTTTTTCATCATGCCGGAAAGATTGGATATCGGTATAAAATTCAGGATGACTTAAAGGTAAATTGACAGCTCTGCCTTGTGGGGCGTAAAAGCCGGGAGCGGTCAGTGTGATACCGGTCATACTTACCGAAGAGAAATGCGCAAGCAGGGTAGGGTCTGCTGCATAAACATATGGAGTTATGGTTTTGTCTAAATGGCATTGCTGATTGAACGTTTCTAATAAACGCACCTCGTCAGCAAATGGTTGTTGCCTGTAGAAATGCATAACATTATCTATTCCGATGGCATAGGCGGAACAAAGCAGGGTACCGGGTTCGATATCTGCCTGGATAGCGCCTGAGGTACCAAATCGAATGATAGTGAAAACACGATTTTCCGCAACAGGCTGGTGTGTGTGCATATCAAAATGACGCAGTGCATGCAGTTCGTTTAATACGATATCAATATTATCAGGGCCAATACCGGTGCTGATGACCGTTAAATGCTTGTTGCCGATGTATCCGGTGTGTGTAATAAACTCCCGTTTGTGCTGCTGATGCACAATCCGGTCAAAATGCCTGCTTACCTGACTCACCCTTTCCTGATCGCCAACCGTAATAATCGTGTCAGCTATTTCATGTGGATGCAGGTGTAAATGGTAAATGCTGCCATCAGGATTCGTAATCAGCTCAGAGGCAGGTGGTACGCGCTTATCCATCCACCAAAAGTACTTGTAAATTTTTGGATTATTTTTGCACCGGCTATGGCTGATACGAATAAACGCATTCTTGTACCTACAGACTTCTCTGAACCTTCGTATGCTGCACTGCAATATGCGATTTATATCGCAAACCGCACAAATTCACGGATTTACCTGATTCATTTTGCCGACAGGTCTAAGGTGAAAGAAACTGCAACCACCATTACTGCCTATAAAGAAGCATTACGATTACTTGAGGAAAAGCTGGATTATGTAAAAAATCACAGCGGCGCAGCGTTTCGCATCCATGCTGAAGTAATCACCACTACGCAAAGCATAGCAGATGAAATCAGCGACTATGGCTTGAAAATTCATGCAACACTTGCTTGTATCGGCACAAGTGGGGTGAGCTCGAAACAAAAGGAGCATAGTTTAGGTGACAACACCGAAAAAGTGGTTAAAAATGTAGATTTTCCGGTACTCACCTGTCGCTCAGTAAAAGAACCCGTGCAATTCAAGAATTTTCTTCTCCCGATTGACCTGACAAAATATACGCAGGAAAAAGTAGAACGAATTATGCGTTTTGCCAGAGGCTTCGATGCAACCATACATTTGGTTGCTGTGAGTGAATTTTTAGAGGAATTTATTACTTCAAAGGCAACTCTTGCCGATAAACTGGAGGAAGCTGCAGACACCATTCGGAAAGGTGGAATGAAATGTACAACGGAAATGATTCGCCACGATATGGTTTCTAATTCCATTCAGTTGTATGCAGATGAAATAGATGCAGACTTATTAGTAATCATGGGTCATGAAGAAAATTTATTTAATCAATGGTTATTCGGTAGCAGAATTAATCGGGTAATTTCAAATGCGCGCATTCCGGTGTTGAGTTTTAGACCGGAAGAGGATTAAATCCATCCTGTTATTAATAGATAATCAGTCGGGTGCTGAATACCTGACCATCCACATTAAGTCGCAAACAAAATACGCCCGGCGGAGCATCAACAGGTGCAATCTGAAAGCTGTTATTTTCCTCTTCACCCTGAACAATTAAATGTCCGGATATGTCAATTAATTGCCAATGTGTATGTGCTTTTTCAGGGAATTCAATGCTTAAAGGGCCGCTTCCGGCAGCGAATCCCATACTATTTAAAATCTGTATTTCAGCAGGCACACCCTGGTTAGTAATATCGTCGGGCCAAACTAAACCGCGTGCATATAAAGCATCAAAAATCTCAGCTTGATAAGTTTGCGCATAGACCAGATCTTCAGCTTCCAACAGTGCAAGTGCAGCTTCATGCATAGTCATGTTGGCAAAACTGGCATATAACGCCTCACATACAATTTTATCGCAGGCTTCTTTGCCAATTATATCATAAATATCCATCAACGCTCCAGACCAGATTTCACTTGCTGCATAGTAATTATCACTATTATCTTCCGGATAGTGTTTATCCGTATTCGCGTTGCGCCCTGCCCAATATTCATTATGCGCATCCCAATTAAAAATGTTGAACCAATCATATTCACTATACCCTCTGGAATAACTTGCCGCGAAATAGTCGCCATAACCCTCATCAATAGCACGGCGCTCCAAGCCGGTGTTGCTGGCCGGTGAGGCGAAGTCACTGAGACCGTGTACATATTCATGAATAATTACATCCCCATCTTCTGCATCATCAACACCACCAACACCAAATTGAATGGAAGGAGGGGAAGCGCTCACATAAAAACTTTGATCTGCACCGCTTGCGCCATGCGGGTCAACTTCAATATAAAAATCAGTTAATACCTCGTATCCGATAGAAGTTAAATAACTGACCATATTGGTTAAATGAAATAAGGCCTGAACATCTTCAAACCCGTCTTCTTCTCTGGTATAATGAAATGTATCGCTTAATGCATAAGCAATCGGAATCACCGGTACATTCAAATCTTTTAATACGATATTTTCTGTGCGTAAAAAAAAGGTATCATTTTCAAATGTAGCCGGCATCAGTAAATCAACTCGTTCATTATTTAATGCTACTGCATCTGCATCATCCATATCAACAAATAGCCCGCCATAAGTTGTTTCAGCCGTGGTAATCGGATCAGGTAAAAAAACGAGGGCATGCACCAAAGTATCAGGTAAAATAAAGTAACTGCGACGGTCATCCACAAAAGCCAACTGTCCATCAGGTGTTCGGTATTCAAAGAGCAGATCATTGTTCCCGCGAGAAACAAGTTGCCGGGTGTACTGCTCAAGTTTGTTGTCATTAACGCGAAAAACAAGCCCATCAACATGCTGCGCCATCACACGTGCATGATCAGTTTCCTGAACCTGATAATAGGTGCCTGAAATGTATTGAATATGATTGGATTGGACAGTTACTTTTAATTGCACATTTTCAACCGGAATACCATCTATTACCTGTTGAAAGGTGAAATAAGTAGCATAGGGCGAGATGCGTTTTTCCGTAGCCCTAAATTGAATGCCTGATGGAAGTGTGGTTGCTAAAAATGTTGCAACAGAGGCAGCATCTTCTTCAGCAATGACATGATGTGGTGTTAGATAAATGGAACGAATCTGCGCATTACCCTGATTAAATGCCACGAGCATCATCAGTGCTGCCAAGATGTGTAAAGGATGTCTGCCACATATCTTTTTGTAATGCATGAAACGCTTCAAGTTTAGCCCTGGGTATTAATATCCTAAAGGTACTGTTTTCTCCGAATTCACTATCCACTACACGAGCGCCTGCTTTATTGAGTTGATGCAGCAGCCCCTGCATATCCTCCATGCTGCATGTTGCCTGATATTTTTCATACAGCGTAATCGTAATCAGAGAGGCATGGGTAAGTGCATCTTCTGCAGCCGCCTTGTAGGCATGTATTAAACCCGGAATGCCTAATTTTTTACCACCGAAATAACGCACAACACATATAACTGATTGTGTCACTTCAAATGAACGCATGGCATTCAACACAGGCTTACCTGCACTGCCTGCCGGCTCCCCGTCATCACTTGAGCGCTCTGTAATCTCGTCCCACCCAATTCTGCTTGCAAAAACCACATGTACGGCCTTGTGGTGCTCCTTGTGCAGCAAATCGCGTAGTTGTCTTACTGACTGCTCACTATTGACAGATTGTGCAAAGGCTAAAAACTTACTGCCGCTTTCGCTGTAGCTTCCGGTAGAGGGGGAGTGGATAGTTTGATATGTTTGGATGGTCGACAAATCGGGAATAAAATTGCCGTATTTCGCTTAGAATTAAAATTCCCTGGTATATAATTGATAAAACTGCCTGATTTCCTTTACTTTGTAGAATGTTCACAAAACCCATTCACACGATTTTCGCGATAGGCATCGCCTGTTGCCTTATTTCAGCCTGTTCTTCCTCTACCTCTGCTCCTGAAGCGGAAAAAAAGGATTATCCAAAAGGAAAACTCTTTATTATTGGTGGAGGCGACAGAGGTGATAGCCTGATGCAGGCAATGTTAGATGCGGCCGGATGGAAACCAGGAGATTTAATTACCACCATTACCTTACCAAGCGGTTGGGGTGATAGCGCTTATATCTGGTTAAATAATGATTTTAAAAAACTTACCGGACAAAACTGTGTGAAATTTGATTCCGCTGCTATTCACGTTCCTGAAAAATTGGATTCATTGCGTAGATCAAAAGTAATATTTATCAGCGGTGGCGATCAGAATAAAATGATGAAAATGATTGCCGGAACAGATATAAAGAAAGCAATTCAGGCAGCTTATCAGGATGGTGCCATGATTAGTGGAACTTCTGCCGGCGCCAGTATCCAAAGTGAACGTATGCTTACCGGTGATGGCCGAATCGATACTGTGTATAGTGGCACCTATTCAATTTTATGGAGAGGTAATCTCGATCTCACAGAAGGCTTAGGATTACTCGACTCTGTCATTATTGACCAACATTTTGTAGCACGTTCACGATATAACAGATTGTTGAGCGCAGTAATTGAAAACCCTGATTTTCAATGCGTGGGTATCGATGAAGGTACAGCCATTTTAGTTGCCGATGGAAAAGCTACCGTTTATGGTGTCAGCCAGGTAATCACCTTCTCCAGACCTGATTCTATTACTCATCCAACGGATACATTATTTGGTGCGAGAGGTATTGAATTAAATATTTATACCCCGGGAGAGGTATTTGATATCCGACAATAAATGCGTTGTTACTGAGCTGTTGCACGATGAAAGTTTGTGCATCAGGTATTGTCTTGTATTCATTGATTTAGGACTTGCCTTTATTTAATCCAGCGGCTGTATCCAAAATCCAGCGTTTCATATAAACAAAGGGCTCTTGTTTTATTTCCTCTACAATAGCCGCATATTTTTTATCTCCCGGAAATGGAGTGAGCTTCATTAAAAGCAGCATATTGCGTATAAAACTGGTGTATTGATCTGTTAGAAATGCGCTGATGGATGCTTTATTATACATATTGAATTGTCTGAAACTGTCTAACGCATTTTGCAATACATCAAAGGTTTGATAGTGAAAATAAATCATACATTGCAATGCCCTCAGTTCATATTTAATGAGCAGGTTCTCGGTTTCAACAACTACCAGCCGTTCATGCGCTGCATCTATTTTTCCGTCGAAAAAATCAATCCAGGCAAGACACAAATTGCGCAAAGGATTTTGCACACTTGGTGGTATGGCCGGTATGAATTCTTCTATAAGTAAAACAGCATACCCTCTCTTTGACAGTTGTATGGCATTGATAAATGCCACATACAAACTTGTATACGACAAATAGCGCAGGTTCTCGTAGAATTTATTGCGCAATTTGATATCATATAATTCAAACACCTGCTGTTGCCATGTTGCATCATGGCCGGCAATTCCGTTTGCATATGACAGTAAATCAATGAGCACATTTTCAGCATCTCTTGGGTGCATGTTAGGCAATTGCTCCAGAAATAGTTTTTTGGAAACCCAGTAATAATCCTCTGTTTTGGTATAGTTTAAGAGAAAGCGGTAATAGTGCAGATTCAAATCAGGTGGAGCCTCTGCGCGAACGGTTTGAAATAAATTCAGGTAAGCTTCCACTCGTTCGGTATCATATGGCCTTTTAAGCTCGTCTGATGCACGCAAATAATTGGATAAGTAGATAAATGCTTTTAAGAGTAACACATGCGCGTGTGCAGATTCTGGTCTGCCGGATGCCATAATTTCTACCGGGCCGTGAAATTTATGCCGGTTTTGTTCAATGGCCATGGTGGTTTTGAGATCATTCAGACCGCTTATCAAACGCAATCTGTCTGCAAAGTGATACTGCGTCTGATTTGCCCTGGCTTCTATTTTGCGCATATTTTTCTCCACAAGATTAAATAACCCTCTATGCAACAAATCTCTGTTTAGCGTTATTTCGGCCTGGGCGCTGTTGCGGTAATTGAGCTCTACGGATAAGAACCGCTGACCCATCTCTAAAAAATCGCTGCATAGATTCCGATAGCCGGATTCAGTGAAGGTTTTCGTTTGCAACGCTTGCAAATACAGGTCTTTGCGGGCATCATCCGGCACTTGAAATGCAGGGTGATAGCTGTCTAATGCGTTATAAAATCTTAGAAACTTCTCACTCTTCGTGAAATAGGGCGACTGCAAAAACAGGCCAAACCCCTTCCAGTCTGACTTACTAAAGGATTTAAGCAATTCTTGTAAACTGGTATTCTCCACCCCCTAAAGGTCATCAATGTGCTACAAATGAAAAAATTTCTACTTGAACAAAGTGTGTATATGTCGTCATTTTGCTGCATCATAATCAATTAACCCTATCAATAAAATGTCATGAAAAAAACTTTGCTTTTTCTTTTCGCCTGCGGAGCCTTCAGTACAGGTTTACGGGCACAAACCAACACATTCCCTGCAACTGGTAGCGCAGGTATCGGAACTACAACACCGGTAGCCTCAGCTGCAATCGAAATTAACAGTACGACTCAGGGGCTACTGGCTCCTCGTATGACAAAAACGCAGCGAGATGCCATTGTTGCCCCGGCATCCGGTTTGTTAATCTACCAAACGAACAGCCAACCCGGGTTTTATTATTATAATGGGTCATCCTGGACAGCCTTAGCATCAAAAGGTGCGAATACTTCTCTGTCGAACCTCGCTGCTACTACCAGTATTAACGCGCCTCTGCTTCCCAATGCAAACAACACACTTGATTTAGGTTCTACAACCAATAATTGGAATGAACTATATGTAAACACCATTAAGTTCATGGATGGTACCACGCAAACTACTGCCGGTGGTGGAGGTGGTGGTGGTATCAGCGGCACTGGAACATCCGCATATCTGCCCAAATTTACTGGAGCTACTTCCGTAGGTAATTCAGCATTGTATGAAAACCTCGGTAACGTTGGTATTAATACGACTACCATGATTGGTTCCGCAAACTTTGTTTCAAAATCATTAGCAACAACCGGTTATGGTGGTATGTATGTAGATATGGCCGGAACCAGCGGAAGAAAACCATTTTATGGATATTCCGTGAGCGGTGTCGCTAAAGCATGGACCTATTTTGATGAGGCAACAAATCAATTGCGATTTTATAATACTGGCGATCGCCTTGTACTGGATAATGCCGGTAATGTGGGTATTGGAACTTTAACGCCCGGAAATAAACTGAGCGTGGAAACAACCGGAACGACAACCGCTGTGAAATTCCAGAAACCATGGACCGGAACAGGCACAACAGATTTTTATCTGATGGAAGTAGGTAACCTGTATACCTTCGGCTATGGTAGTGGCTTATATAGCTATGGCGGTAAAACCGGTATTAAAGGTGCTGCATTTAACGGCGATCAGGTTGGATACGGTGTTTATGGATATGCGAGTGGTGGCACAGGAACAGCCTATGGTGTATACGGTTCAGCCAGTGGAACCAACAGCGCAATTGGTGTTTATGGCACAACTACAGGTGGTGCATCTGAATGGGCTGGCTATTTTGTAGGTCGCGGATATTTTTCTGATAACCTCGGTATCGGAACCGGCAGCCCTGCAACTAAATTGCAGGTAATGGGTGGAACGGATGCAGAATTAGCTACCGGTGGATTCGTAACCATTGGTACTACAAGCAGCGCAAACATCGTAATGGATAACAACGAAATTATGGCACGCGATAATGGTGCTGCATCTACCTTACACCTGAATTATGAAGGCGGCAATATTAATATGTGTTATACAAGCGGTTCTGTAATGATTGGTGCTTCTACACCCGCAGCAGGTTATTTATTGAGTGTAGATGGCAAAGTGATGTGCGAAGAACTTAAAGTTCAAATGAGCGAGTCTTGGCCTGATTATGTATTTGCGGATGATTACAAGCTGATGTCGTTATACGAATTAGAAGCGGCTATCCAAAATCAAAAACATTTACCTGGCATTCCTTCAGCTGAAGAAGTGGCTGCAGAAGGTATCGCCGTTGGTGAAATGCAAAAACAAATGATGGAAAAAATTGAAGAGCTTACATTATATATCATCGAACTGCAAAAACAGATCGACACATTGAAAGCAGAATAATCTTTTTCACACGTAAATCTGAATATTATGAAAAAGATATATCTCATTATGCTCATAAGTCTGCAATGCAGTTTTATGGCGCATGCACAATCGGTACTACCTGATATTGTGCAGCAAAAATATGGCGACTGGATAAAACCGGGCAGCACCACAGAGTGGATTAATCTGCGCCAGGGGGCTCCTTTCACCGGCGACCAGATTTTTTCACAGGCACCTGAATTATTAAATGTTTCTCCGCAAAATTCTTTTAAAATGTTGCGGTCAAACCAGGATGCCGCCGGAAATATGCATTATAAATATGCACAGTATTACAATGGCGTAAGAATAGAGGGATTAGAAACAGCAGTGCATGAACGCAGCGGTCGTGTGCATTTAATTAATGGAAATGTGGTGTCGGGTTTATATGTAAACACACAACCGGCTATCACTTCTGAGCAGGCTGTAAGTAAAGCACTTCAAGCCTTTCCGGCAGAAGTTTATGTGTGGCAGGATGCGCGTGAACAATTGCGCTACCAGGATAAATATGGCGAAAATGCTACCCTATATCCGCAACCGGAATTATTAATCGTGAAAAGAGATGCCAAAGGTGGTCTTCAACCCGATAATTGGACACTCGCATGGCGCATGTATATCGGTGCAAAAAAACCATATATGTCAAGCTATGTATATATTGATGCATCCACCGGTGAAGTTTTGCGCGAACACACTGCTGATATCCTATGCAATCCGACAACGATAACAACAACATTTAATGGCTCCCAAACAGTAAATACGGATTATCGTACTGAAGAATGTGGCGCAAGTTACACAGATGCAACATCCTATTTTACCATAGATGATTGCACCGATGGTACAGAAATACGCAGTTATTATTCTGCCGGCTATTATGCGGCTAATTATGGCGATGATTATTTATTGTGCGATGGCGACAATAGTTGGGACCCATTAGCATCCGGACAAATGGTGCTCTCTACTTTATGGGCCACTCGAAAAGCGGTGAATTACTATTTAAATGTGCATGGGCACGAAGGCTTTGATGGCTCCGGTGGAACTATGGATGTATTTAGCAATAAAACCTATTTCGATGAGGATGATAATCCACATTGCAGTAATGCCAATTATAACAGCTTTTTAGATAATCTGTATTTTGGTGCCGGTCCTGATTGCGCACCTGGAACAATGGATGATTATAATACGGTTGATATTGCAGGACATGAAATGACTCATGGTGTTATCAATTATGCACATTTCGATGCACTGGATTATGCAGATGAAAGTGGTGCATTAAATGAATCCTTTGCAGATATTTTTGGGGAAATGGTTGAATATTATACGGAAGGCGGCACATTGTCATGGCTGATGGCTGAAGACCGCGGAGCAATTCGCTCTTTTTCTGACCCGAATGGTTTCGGCGATCCGGACACCTATTTTGGAACCAACTGGGCGCCTTTAGGTGGTGATGATAATGGCGGTGTGCATACCAATAGCTCTGTTCAAAACCATATGTTTTATTTATTAAGCGAAGGTGGTTCCGGCACGAATGACAATGGTTTGGAATATATCGTTGAGGGTATCGGATATGATCACGCACGGGATATTGCATGGTCAGCTATGATGAATTACCTCGACAGCGATGATGGTTATATTACAGCCCGCAACGCATGGATCCAGGCTGCCATCGATTTATTCGGTAGTTGCTCGCAGGAAGTTATTTCCGTTGGTCAGGCATGGCAGGCTGTTGGAGTTACTTCTGCAACTGGTTTTGATCTTGCTTCTGTTTGTGGCTCTTATACACTGACCGGTTATGCAGATGCAACGTACGGTATAGAAAATGCTACTATTCTGCTCAACGATTTTTTTGCAAATTGTAACACAACTATTTATGCACCGGCAGCAGTTACTTTTGAATCGGCCGGATATATTCAATTAAATCCGGGCTTCGAAGCTAAATTTGGTTCAACTTTTGTTGCATTAATTGACCCATGTGAAGTAAGTGCCTACGATCCGGATAATGTCCGATTTGATCCGGAAGCTGCTCCTGAAACAGAAAACACTGTTTTAACGGATACGCATCTGAAAGTGTATCCGGTGCCTGCCAGCAATCAAATTACGATATCCTTCAATTTGACTGTGGATGAATCATACACTATCGTAATAACTGATATGTCGGGTAAACAGGTAACGCCATTCATCGAAACAAGTCCGATGGAGGGCGATGAACAACAACTGCAGATTGATATCAGCACCCTGCCTTCAGGCATGTATGTGCTCATGATGCAAACGGGAACGGAATTTGTTAATACCAAGTTTGTTGTGCAACACTAAATTGTTTGATTTGTACATACCAAAAGAGGCACCCATGTGGTGCCTCTTTTATTATTTTATCTGTTGTGCGTATGCTTAATGGTCCTGACCTAAACAATGCAACATAAAGGCATACATGTAGGCCACTTCATGATAATATTCATAACGCCCTGATTTTCCACCGTGCCCTGCGTCCATATTAATTTTAAATAATAATAAATTATTATCTGTTTTTGTATGACGCAATTTAGCCACCCATTTTGCTGGTTCGAAATATTGAACCTGACTGTCGTTTAAACCGGTGGTAACTAACAAATTTGGATAATTTTTCGCCTCAACATTATCATAGGGCGAATAACTCATCATATAGGTATATTGCTCCTTAATTTTTGGATTTCCCCATTCCAGCCATTCAAATGTAGTTAATGGAATAGTTTCATCCTCCATTGTTGTAATGGCATCCACAAAAGGCACATCGGCAATAATTCCTTTATAAACCTCCGGTGCCATATTCGTAATAGCGCCCATTAATAATCCTCCCGCACTTCCACCGTTGGCAAATAATTTGTCGCGCGAAACATAATTGTTATTTTGAAGCCATACACTGCAATCAATAAAATCGTAAAAGGTGTTCTTCTTGTTCAGCATCTTTCCATCCAAATACCAATCACCACCCATTTCCTGACCTCCGCGAATATGTGTGTTGGCATACACAAAACCCCTGTCAAGCAAACTCAGAATATTGCTGTCGAAATAGTCTTCATTGCTATAACCATATGCACCATATCCATAGATAAATCCAGGGTTAGAGCCGTCTTTTTTAAATTTATCGATACGGTATGCAACAGTCATAGGCACTAATTTGCCATCGCGTGCTTTTACCATGATGCGTTCAGAGGTATATAATTTTTTGTCATAACCACTCGGTATGATTTCCTGTTTGATGATTTTTCCGGTTAAGGTTCGCGCATCATATTCATAGGTGGTATAAGGTGTAATTAAAGAGGAATAAATATACCTGAAATTATTCGTATTAAATTCCGGGTTTCCGTCCAATGTGGCATAATAAGCAGGCTCTTCAAATTTGATATATTCATCTTTGCGATCTTTCGCAATTATGCGCAATGTGGTTAGTCCATTCTGCATTTCTTCCGCAACCATAAAATACCGGAAAAATTGAACCTGTGTTAAAAATACATCCTCGCGACCCTCAATTACATCTTCCCAAAAACCTTTTCCCTGTTTACCGATTTCAACAGCACATAAGCGATAGTTTTTGGCTTTATAATTTGTCCGGATATAAAATTGATTACCGCCTGTATGGTCTACACTATAATCAATGTTTTCTTCGAGAGGCTCAATTTGCAGAAATTTTTGTGGGTCTACAGCACTGGCATAGTATGAAGTTGATGCATCAGTTCTGCTGCATTGGGCGAAAATATATTCTTCACTTCTGCTGCCATATACATATATGTCCAGCGTTGGATCATCTTCCTGAAATAACAACACATCTTCACTCACATCTGTGCCGAGCTCATGCCTGCTTATCTGAAATACCCGAAGCGTTTCTTTATCAGGCACTCCATATACAATTGTTTTGCTGTCTTTAGTCCACACACAACCATTCCGTGTATCAAGCACTTCATCCTTCAGCCACTTGTTATTGGTTAAATCCTTGATGCGAATACTGTAAAAGTTTCTGCCTTCGAAGTCACTAATAATAGCTGCCTTGGTTTGATCCGGGCTTACTTCTATATAAAACGATAAATAGTCTTTGCCTTTTGCCAATTCATTTCCGTCCACAACAATTTCTTCTTTGGCTTCTAAACTGCCTTTTTTCCGGCAGGCAATAGGGTACTCGCCGCCTTTTTCATACCGCGTGTAATACCAATAATCTCCCTTCTGGTAGGGAACACTTTCATCATCTTCCTTAATGCGACCTACCATTTCGGTAAATAATTTCTCCTGCAATCCGGCTGTAGGAGCCATAATTTGCTCCTGATAGGCATTTTCTGCCTTCAGATAGTCGATTACCTGAGGATTTTCGCGGTCGTTTAACCAGAAATAGGGGTCCTCACGATCACCAAAAGTCCCATGAATGGTATGTGGCTTCCGCTCAGCTTTTGGCGGCTCGGGCGCTTGTGCCCACACGGTTTGACCCAGCAAAACCAAGGCACTAAACAGAGAAATGATACACTTTTTCATGGTCGAAATATACGACTTCCCAATTAGATGCCTGATTTACCCTGTCACAAAACTGCCTTTTTTTACAACTTTCTTGTCTTTTGTTTTAGGGAAAAACCTTACTTTAGCCACTGACTAAACAATTACCTATGCATAAGTTTTTATTCCTTGCCTTATTCACACTTACCGGCATGCAGCTTTTTGCACAGGGTCGCACCATCACCGGTCGCGTCACAGACGCTGATAATGGTGAGTACATTCCAGGTGTTACCGTGTTGCTCGAAGGCACCATGAACGGAACCGTTTCCGACCAAGAAGGAAAATATACCCTCAACGTTCCTGATGAAGGCGGCGTATTGGTATTTTCTTTCGTTGGCTACGAAACCCAGAAAGTTACGCTCAGTACCAAAAACGTGGTTTATGTATCATTGAAAATGTCACAAGAAATACTTGAAGAAGTAGTGGTTGTGGGATATGGTACCGAAATCAAAACAAAAGTTACAGGTAGTATCGATGAAGTAAAGGCTGATGAAATAGCCCTTACACCGGTGCCAACTTTGGAGCAGGCGCTTCAGGGTAAATCGGCCGGGGTATTCATTGAAGCTAACAACGGAAAAGTGGGTGGCGATATTCGTATTCGCATCCGCGGTAACTCTTCCATTAATGCCAGCAACCAACCCTTAATCGTTGTGGATGGCGTTCCGATTAATACAGTGGGCGTTAACGACTATTTCAACGTAGTGTTAAACCCGCTCAACGATATCGACTTTAACGATATCGAAAGCATCGAAATCCTGAAGGATGCTTCGGCTGCTGCGATTTACGGCGCACGTGGTGCAAATGGTGTAATGATTATTACGACCAAACGCGGAAAAGAAGGTGAGCCGAAAATTTCACTTGATTTTCAATACGGTGTCAGCAAACCAACGCGTTTACGCGAGTTTCTGAATGCCGAGGAATATATTAGCTATTATACACAGGCAGCGATCAATGCCGGTGAATACGATTTCGCAAATGGCATTTCCGGTTACGCAACTGTGGAAGAAGCTATTGACGATTATATCAGTGATGTTGAAAAGAAATTTGATAAGTTACAAGGCTATACAGATTGGAGAAATGACTTCGCCAATACAGATTGGCAATCACTCGCATTCCAGGATGCCGTTTCCAGTATGGTGGATATGTCGGTGAGCGGCGGTACAGCAAAATTTCAATACTTTACCAGCGTTGGCTATAGCTACAATGATGGTATTATGATTGGTAACCACGGCGACCGTTTCAACATCACGAATAACCTGGATGCACAATTAAGTGAAAAACTGAAGTTGTCTACCAGTATGACAATCAGCCGCTCAATCAACAATGATATTCCGGATGATAACTCCTTTAGTACACCACTTCAAATGGTGGCTCAGTCGCCACTGACACCTCCACAGGATACAACAGGCGAATACTACGACCGCCCTACAACGTTATACTATAACCCGCTTATTGAGATTGATAATGTATTCTTCGAGAGCACTACATTCCGCACAATCGGCAACATCGCTCTCGATTATAAGTTGACAAAGGTGTTGACATTACGTGGTGAAGCAGGTGGTGATATTACCAACCACTGGCAGCAACGCTTTTATGGCAGCAAATCAGAAGTTGGTTTGTCTGTAGGTGGTTATGCTACTAATTACAATAGCGGTGTTCAATATTTCGATACTAAGGCCTTGCTGATTTACGACCAGATGGTCGGTAAAAATTCATTTGGCGCAACTGCCGGTGTTGAATTAAATACATACGACGATTATTATAATTCAGTAGAAGGACAGGGTTTCCCGTCAGACAAGTTACAAACACTTGCCAGTGCAGCTGAAATTGTGGAAGGAACTTCAGTATTAAATTATTACAGATTCCTTTCTTATTTCACACGCGCAACTTACGATTTCGATTCACGCTATGTGTTTGCCGTAACCGTTCGTGCGGATGGATCAAGCCGTTTTGGTGAAAATAATCGCTACGGTATCTTCCCTTCAGGTTCATTTGGATGGGTAATTTCAAATGAAGAATTCCTGAAAAAAAGCAAAACAGTTAGCTTATTGAAACTCCGCGCCAGCTATGGTATTACCGGTAACGCCGGTATCGGAAACTTCGACTATAAAGGATTATACGCCATCGGCTCTTATGCAGCTTATAGTGCTATTTATCCTTCAACCATTGCAAACCCTGATTTGAGTTGGGAAAAAACAGCTCAGGCAAATATTGGTTTTGATTTTGGTTTCTATCGCGACAGGCTTACAGGTCAAATTGATGTGTATCAGAAAAATACTACAGACCTGCTGCTTGAAGTGCCAATTCCTTCAACAACTGGTTTCACCGTGCAAACCCAAAATGTGGGCGCGATGACGAATAAGGGAATTGAAATTTCAGTAACCAGCGAAAATTTTGTTCGCGACTTTACCTGGAGCACCAGCTTTAATTTTGCTGCTAACCGCAATGAAGTAACTGAATTGGCCGACGGACAAACGCTCATCGATTATGGTGGAAGCGATTTTATGAACGTGATTATGGTTGGCCAACCGGTTGGTGTTTTCTATGGTGCTGAATTTGCCGGTGCCGATCCTGATAACGGAGATGGTTTATACTATGTAAACGATCCTTCAGGTGGCGACGAAACAACAAATGATTTCAACCTCGCAAATTTTACCGTTATTGGTGATCCTAACCCTGACTTTATTGCCGGTATCACAAACAACTTTGGTTACAAGAATATTCAATTAGATGTATTCCTCCAGGGTGTTTATGGAAATGATGTGCACCTGTCAGGCGATTATTGGATGTCTTCAAACGCCAGTCAATGGGATAATCAAACAGTTGATCAATTGCAGGCATGGCAAGAACCAGGCGACGAAACAGATGTTCCTGAAAATCGCCTCCTGTTCGAAAATGGTACTGCCGCCCGTAGCAGCCGTTACCTCAGCGATGGTTCTTATGTGCGTTTGAAAACAGTAACCCTGAGCTATATCATGCCTAAAGGTGTAACCAACAAATTGAAAATGGAATCAATCCGATTGTATGCTTCTGCATATAACCTGTACACACTGACTAACTATCGTGGATGGGATCCGGAAGTATCCAGCGATTCATTTGTTGACAATATTTATTATGGTATCGATTTCTATAGTGCACCTCAACCACGTACTATGGTATTTGGCTTAAGCTTGGGATTATAATACCTTAAAACATGAAGATTATGAAATCAAATATATGGAACTGGATGGCTGCAGGAGCACTTTTTATAGGTGTTACTTCCTGCGAAAGCATCCTCGATCTTGAACCTGCCCAAAGCCTGAGTAATGAAGTGGCACTGGCAGATGATACAGGTGTTAAACAAACACTCATTGGCGCCTACGACCGCATGGCACAATCTGGCATTTTAGGCGGTGATATTTATATGAATGCCGACCTCTATGCAGGTGTTGATGATCTTGAATGGGTAGGCACCTACGAAAGCTATAAGGAAATTTATAACCGGGATATTCTGGTGAATAATGCAGCTGTGCAGGATTTATGGGAAACGGCTTATGAAGTAACCAATACCTGTAACAACATACTGAATGCATTGGATGTTGTTGATGCCGCTGATCGCGATAGGGTAGAAGGTGAAGCACTCGCACTCAGAGCCTGGTGTCTGTTTGAACTGACACGCATGTTCGGTCACCAATATGAAGCAGCAAGTGCAAGTACTGATCTCGCGGTTCCGATTGTGCTCGAACCAACACTGGCAATCGGTGAAAATTCTGAAATGGTAAGAAACACTGTTGAGGAATGTTACAACCAGGTAATTGCCGACCTCGAAGCAGCACAAGAGAAATTACCGGAAAAGAATGATGAATTTATCAATACTTACGTAGCTTCTGCATTACTCGCTCGCGTGTATTTGCAAAAAGAAGATTACGAAAATGCACGTGATGCCGCTGATCGCGTTATTGGTTCAAATGATTTCGAATTACTTGCTGATGTTGCCGAAGCCTATGGTCAGGATGAAGCAACGGATGAAGATGTATTTAGCGTAGAAATTTCTACTTTGGATGGCACCAATGATTTAAATGAGTATTATGCTTTGAACGATTTTGGTGGCAGAAGTGATGTTGAGATTTTAGATGCTTTCTTCGCTTTATACGATCCGGCTGATGCACGCTCTTTATTATTTGTTGTTGATGGCGATGTAAGGTATACATCCAAATTCAACAATGAATTCGGTAATATCTCTGCTATTCGAATTGCCGAAATGTATCTCATCCGCGCAGAGTGCAACCAACGTCTTGGTACTGCTGTAGGCGCTGATCCGGTAGATGACTACAATATGGTGCATACCCGTGCAGGATTGCCTGAAGCAGTTTCTGTTACACTCGATGATATCCTGTTTGAACGCCGACTCGAGCTGGCCTTCGAAGGTTTCCGGGTGCATGACATAAAACGCACAAAAGGCATGATTGGTACCATGAACTATGATGACCCTAAAATGATTTACCCAATTCCACAGATTGAAATTGAGAAAAATCCACTTTTGGTTCAAAACGAGGGTTATTAAGATTGATTATCTAATTTTTACAGGGTCGGCTTGCATATGCCGGCCCTTTTTTTTGCCATTTTGGCAATACCTGGTTTTATCCCGGCACACTAAAACCGGTGTAAAAGCAAAAAAATGTTCGCCAGTTTTTGGGATTTCGAAACAAGTTGCCTAGATTTAAATTGAAATCAAATTTTCTCACTTAAATCGAAAACGTATGAAACGATTCCTTTTACCCGCACTCCTCGCAGTTGGAATGCTGTTTTCAGTTTCAGGGTTCAGCCAGAATGCAGTTAAGCTGAATACCGAGTTTAAGCTGCAGTTAACCGAATCCCTATTGGCACAAAAGGCTGTAACTATCGACATCAGCGATTTGCAATTTGCAGATGAAGCTGCTGCTGTTAAGTATTTCCATGCCATACAAAACAACCTGACGGATTACACGGTTGATTTTGCTGCTCAAACAGTTGTTATGCATCTGTATCCGGAACGTTTAGGTAAACACACCTGGACACTTGCCGACTGGAATGCCTATTTGGAAACTCAGGCTGCTGCAAATGCCGAAACGTACAAAGCATTTCAAATCTCCTCACCTAAAAATTAACAACCATGAAAAAATCAATTCTTTTAGCCACTGCTCTGGCAGTTGGTACGTTTACTGGTGTGCATGCACAAATTGTAAGCGGTGTAAGCTTTCTGAAGGGTAGCTGGTTACAATTAGCCGTATCTGATTGCGGAACATATACCAGTGGCTCCGATGGGGCAATTGTTGCTGCTCCGGGTAGTTATAATGAAAACACAATTGACGGTTCACTTAGTTTTACCAATGATGTTACACAAGATGGTTGGAATATCGGTGTGCCGGATCAGTGTGGTGATTTTGTAATGCCAGGATCACCAGAAGAAGGTTTTGCCATTCAGATCGGTGGTGCCGGTACTGTTTATGCAAACACCCAACCATGGTGCTACAATTACAACATGTTTGTTGCTAATGCACCTGGATTTCCGGGAAATAATGTGACCAATGTTAATGCCGGCACAACTCGAAAAACATTGTGGCAGGGTGTAAATACTGACCTCGATTTAGCGGTTGCTCAAACAACATTTTGGTTGGCTTCAAAGCAGTCCTATATTACAGTTGTTGATATCTGTAATGATGGGGATGACATTACAAATCTTTTTTATGCACGTAATGCCGATCCTGACAATGATCAACTAACTACGGGCGATTTCACAACATCTAACAATGCAAAAAAGCAATACGCAACAGCAGGCTATGCTCAAGTTACTGCAGGTAGTGTGAGTGGATCGCCTTGTTATATGGCTTACGTTTCTGCTGACCCACGTGCTAAAGTTTCTCATGGCAATTTCGCGATGGGCGAGCCATCCGACATGTGGCTCGGAGCCGCCGGCTATACACAAACTGCCGGTATTGTTGCAGCAGATCAGGCAATCCAGATATCTTTTAAAATTGATTCACTCCCGAATAATGCCTGCGATTGCTTCACATATTCTACCATGTTAACGCCAGACGGATTAACCAATCAATTAACACTCACCACAACCGCTTGTGCAACAATCGGTACTTTGGCTAGATATGGTGAAGAAGTATTAGATAATTATTTAAATGATCCGGATGCCTTCCTGAATAATGAAATGATGGCGTTTCCAAACCCATCGAATGGCGCCTTTACCGTAAACCTGTTCGAAATCGAGCACGCTAACCTGGTGGTTACAAATACACTTGGCGAAATCGTGTACTTGGCTAACGATGTAAGTAAATTTGTTCCTGTAGTATTGGAAAATGCTCCAACAGGATTATATTTTGTAAATGCTTACTATGGTGATGGTAAAGTAATTACAAAAACAATTGTTGTAGAGTAAGTTTAAGACTCCATAAAACAGAAAAGCCATTTCGTCAGGAATGGCTTTTCTGTTTTATATAGATTGCAGATAGGTAAAGGCAAAAAATAGTCTTTCAGGGCACAATTTCAATTTTTGTCCCTTTTTTACAAACAGCATATAGCTCATCAATATGCGCATTTTTTAAAGAAATACATCCGAGCGTCCAATCCTGCCCTTCATCTATGAGTGCATCCATGCCTTCCGGCACCCCATGTATACCAATCTCTCCACCAATTGACGCATCTTTTGGAATTGTACCATCCTCTTTAGCCTGATTGTACTTTTCCCAACTTTCTGCTGTCGGATAATCTACCCACATAAATTTACTCCAACGGGCATGCGGATACAGATTGCGTAATTGAAACACACCCTCCGGCGTTTTTTGATCGCCTTCCATGCGTTTATCTCCAGTCGGATTCCCGCCTAAAACTACCGGATATGTTTTTATTATTTCGGTATCAATTTTTACCTGCAGAATGCGTTCGCTTTTATCGATATAAAGCCAGATCTGTGCCTGCTTTTCTCCATAAGGTTTCAGCAAACTGTCGAGCGGGGTATCCGGTGTGGCGTTGCGTAAGTGAGTTTGGGTCATGGTATCAGATAGTGCACCTGCTTGTGTATGGGCCGTGTTTTGATTGCACGCAAATATAAGTGTCGCCATAGTAACAAGTGCCGGGGTAAAGGAGAACAAGTTGCGCATCAGAAATGAACGATATATCTGCGTGTTAAGTATGTTTGCACCTGCTGAATGATTTACATGTATTTTTCAATCCATTCCATCAGATGCATCGAATCAAAAACAAAACGCTCAGCATCATTGTTGTTGAAATTTTCTAGGATTTCGGCATGCATCTGACTGGCAACTGCTTTTCGCGCTGTTTTGTCAGGGGCTTTCATGAGTAAACTGAAGTGCTTAAAAAAGAGCTTTTCTGTTTCATAGTACATGTCGTTACGCCGCATGAAATGCTTCGACGAACGCATTAAATGTTCCAGCAACATCAGATTGCCGGCTTCAAAATGATTAATCATCTGTAACACCCTCGATACCGATTGCAGGTCTTTTCGAAGTGCCACTTCTTTTGATTCAACTATTTCCGTCAGCAGGTTATTCGATTGCTCAATTTCACCGATGAAGGTGTAATAACTGGCCATAGAATATTTGATAATGAGTAACCTGACCTGATTAATCAGCGGTCCATAATTGTGTATGTCCGGCAAGGTATCAGCAATCATTTTACCATAACCGGCGATATCTTTTTTCAGTACATAATAGTTGCTGCGCATCACCCACACATGCTCAAAGATGACAGCCGACTGAGATTTTGAAAAGCCCTTTGGCGGATTAAATTGCTCAACGTATTGACAATACGCATCCTGCTCTCCCAATAAAAATAAATTGGTGAGATAATTATTTACTGCGGAAATATATTTGATCGGCTCAATCGCTTTTAATTCCGGTTGGGCATCCCATAAGGCAACCACCTTTTGAATCCAGGCAAGCGCTTCATGTTTATTTCTGCATAGCAGGTGATAAATATTATGGATATACAAAAAATACAACCGACCATAAAAATCCTCCGGTTCACGGTCTACCTGCAATATCGGGTCTTCCATGAACCTGGCCCATTCGGCACGCTGCTCGTCTGTTTTAAAAAAAGGTTGTGTTTTAATGCACTGAATAATCTGAACATACTTTTGCTGAATATTCAACATATGTCCGTAACTATTCAGCAATGCCGCACTTTTAGCATAACTCGGATCCGAATACGTTTGCCAGTTACTGGCCGTCATTTCGATATAGTACCTGCGGCGCGCAGTTTCGATATCCAGTTGAAAGGGTTTTTCATCGTAGGCTTCGGCTAATTTTGCAGCCTTATCCCAGGCGCGCATAGCTTCATCATATAACCCTTTTTCGAATAGTATTTCACCATTTTCGAGCAGGGTATTTAATTGCACAAATTTGGAACCCTCAGCCCGATACTGCCGCTGTGATTTAAGAATGAGTTCCCATAAATAGTTTTTGGCTACACTAAACTGCCGCGAAAAAGGTTGTTTGCGAAATTTATGCAACAGCGCCGCCTCATCATAAGATTCCTGCGCATCTATCGCATCAAAAATCAGCAGATAGTTCTGCGTTTTACCATAACCACTGGCAAATTTTTTGAAATACCCTTTTTCACTGGGCTCAAGGGACTTTATCAGCCTGAAAAGGTGATCGGTGGGCTGCATACTGCATCAAATTTACGGCAATTGTAATAATCCCACATACGCACATTGGGACCTTACTGTAGGAATATTTTTGCAGGAAGATGCTCAAACCGGGCCCTGACCGGAGGCTTGTTTACACCATATTGGCCAGAAATATTTTTATCGCCAGCGCCAGTGCAATTACCCCAAAGAATTTTGTAATCGCGTGCAGACCTGTTTTACCTACCTTATCTTCTATCCAGCCGGTTGAACGCAAAACCACATAAATGATGACCGCATTGATAATAACGGCAGCCAAAATATTGGATGTGGCATACATACTCCGCATACTGATGAGTACGGTTAAGGTTCCGGCACCTACCAATAATGGAAAGGCTATAGGCACTAAACTACCTGCATCACCGGCGTCAGGATTCGTTTTAAAGAAATGCATACCTAAAATCATTTCCAGGCCTAACAGGAATATCACCACTGAACCGGCTAAAGCAAATGATTGCGTATCCAAACCTAATAAGCGTAAAATCGAATCACCTAAAAATAGGAAGGTGACCATGAGTACACCTGCAAAAACACTTGTTTTAACAGGTTGTAATATGATGCCTCTGCTTTTCATATTGATAATGGCAGGTACATTGCCCAATACATCAATAATGGCAAACAGGGTTAAACTAATTGTAAGAATTTCAGAAAACTGTAAAGAAAACATAACCAGACTTTGAATACGTGAAAAAATAACAACCTACCGAACACTTGGGCGGAGTAGCCTCAACAATGTTGTCCGTGCCATGGGTATTCGTGAATACCAATGCTGTTGTTATATATATTCAAAGTAAATTTCATCGCGTTACAAAGATACATACAAAAAGTATGTCCTAAAAGTTCCCGGTTTGAATACAGAATAGCGCTGAAGTCGTCAAACGCAACAGCAGTAAGCCTTTTGAGGCAAGCACTTCCGCTCCGGTCAGATTAAAAATTCGTGAGAAGTAATACCGCCCAAGACCCCAAAATGAGCTCTAAAATCGCGATGTAGTAGGCATTATTCCCCGAAACGCCTTTTTGGAAAATTGAAATCCATCGCCCTGCTACCACTCCGGCATAGATGAATACTGAAAAGAAAATACCTGCGTAGAACAAATCCGGATGTAATGCACATACGGCATACATCACTGACCAGGCACCCTGCAAACCTACGTAAAGCGCAAAGTACTCAGAACGCCCATTGGTATTCAAAAATCCAATTCCCGAAAATGTTGCGGTAGATGTGGGTGAAATGGCACACCAAACGGCAAATATGGCGTAGATAACGGCGTTTAACCAAAGGTAAAATTCTGGAAGCATAAGGGCTGTTTATATAAAGGTACGCTTTGTTAGCAGATAAATGCAAATATGTCCTAAATGTTCACCCTGCTGAATCAGAAAAGCAAAGGTTCCCGGCATGTTCGGTATCTTTATGCGATGGAACCCGAAATTGTATTTGAAGACGGACATCTCATTGTATTGAATAAACCGGCAGGCATAGTTGTTGAGCTTGACCGATTTGGTTATCCAAGTCTCGAACGTTGGGTGCGCGATTATTTCAATACCATCAAATTGCCATCCAATGCGATTTTAGGTATCGTTCATCGCATCGATCGTCCGGTAAGTGGTTTGGTGATAATGGCAAAAAAGAAATCAGTATTAGTAAGTCTGAATACCCAGTTTGCCGATGGAACTGTTCAAAAAAAATACCTTGCTATGGTCACCGGAAATCCGCAAGCGGGTGAAACAACCTTGTCGAATTTCTTAATGAAAGATCCGGTACAGAAAAAAGCCATTATTGCTCCAAAGAAAAGCAAACGCGCTGTTCCGGTTTCGATTACCTATAAACATTTAGGTACATATGGTGCAGCACATTTGCTTGAAGTACATCCGCATAGTGGAAAATACCATCAAATTCGTGCGCAATTAGCCGCTGCTGAATTACCTATTGTAGGAGATGCACTCTACGGATCAAACACTCCTTTTCATACAAACATGATTAAACTGCATGCAAGTGCCATTACCTGCATCCACCCGGCCACTCAAAGTGAAGTAACTTTCTCAGCGCCAATTCCCGATAGTTGGGGTGTGAGTTTGTGAAAGGAAGATGTGCGGAGGTGCGGAGGTGTTGACGTGCGGACGTGGGAATGCATTGGTGTCGACGTGTCGACGTTCCGACGTGTCGACGTGGGGAATGCAGATGTGTTCGCCGTGCGGCGTATTTGTATGTGCAAGTGTGATAGTGGAAAACAGAAAACACCCATGACATTTGTTCCAACCTATACTTTCCAATCAAAACAAAAAGCAAGCTCCCTCTCCATCAAGGAGAGGGCGGGGGGTGAGGTTCAATAATAATAAATGGTTGAAATGAGAATCAATATCGCATTTATTGCATTTCACTTTCACACTCCCACACACAAATCCGCCGTCCGGCGGACCTCACTTGCACACCTGCATTTCACACGTCCGCACACCTGCATTCATCGGCTAATCGGCTAATTGGCTAATCGGCTAATCATGTTCTACCACCTGAAAATCTAATCTCCTCTGGCCCATGTCGGCCTTTTTAATTTTAATGCGAATCGAATCTCCGAGTTCGTAATTACGGCTTTTTGTGAGGCTGACTAATCTGCGTCGCGCATCATCGTACATCAGTTCATCGCGAATTTCATCTACATGTATCATCCCCTCGCATTTATTTGCAATCAATTCTACAAATACACCATAAGGAGTGATGCCACTGATAACACCATCAAATTCTTCGCCTACATGTTTGGAGAGATATTCAACCTGTTTATACTTTACACTTTCACGCTCCGCCTCCATCGCCTTACGTTCGGTGGCAGAACAATGCCTGCAATGATCTTCCAGGTCTTCCTGCTTAGGGTAGGTGAGGGGTGACTTTTCTAATACGTCTTCCAAAACCCTGTGCACCATTAAGTCGGGATAACGACGAATAGGGGAAGTGAAATGCGTGTAATAATCAAAAGCCAATCCGTAGTGTCCAATATTTTTTGTGGTATACACTGCTTTTGCCATGCACCGAATAGCGAGGTTTTCTAAAATATTTTGTTCCGGTTTGCCTTTAATTTCCTGCATGAGTGCATTTAATGCACCGGATATATTTTTAGGAGAATCTAATTTTAATTTATAACCAAACCTGCGGGCATTTAATCCGAATTCTTCTAAGCGCTGCATATCCGGTGAGTCGTGCACGCGATATACAAACGGCACCCGGCTGTGTTGTTTTGCCAACAAAGTGGCCACACGCTTATTTGCAAGCAACATTAAATCTTCGATGAGCATGTGTGCCTCTTTCCGTTCTTTTACGTAGAGTCCGGTTGGCACAAAGTTTTCATCGAGTATAAATTTCACTTCCTGTGTTTCAAAACTGATCGCTCCATTGGCAAATTTCTTTTTACGCAGGGCAAGTGTTATTTTATTGATGTTGGCAATAATGTCGGCATGTTCACCGGTTCCATTTTCAATGATTTCCTGCACTTCTTCATAGGTATACCGCCTGTCACTATGCATAACTGTTTTGCCAAACCACTCCGATAAAATATTCCCTTCCATATCCATTTCAAAAATGGCGCTGAAGGTAAGTTTGTCTTCATGTGGTCTCAACGAACAAACATGATTCGACAATTTTTCCGGTAACATCGGAATAACCCGGTCGACCAGATAAACGGAAGTGCCTCTGCTATAGGCTTCTTTATCAATAGCAGAACCGCGCCGCACATAGTAAGATACATCTGCAATATGCACACCAATTTCGTATTTACCGGGTTCGAGTTCCCGATAGGAAATAGCATCATCAAAATCTTTTGCATCATACGGGTCGATGGTAATGGTAAAGCGATCGCGGATATCCAGACGGGCATCAATAACAGCTTGTGGAATCGCTTCCGGAATTGCATCGGCTTCTTTTTCTACTTCTTTTGGAAAATGGTAGAGAATACCTGTTTCTACCAAAATGGCTTCCATATCGCTTTTATGATCGCCGGGTGCTCCTAATTTAGTTACTACTTCACCAATAGGATTTTTCATACCCGGAGGCCAGTCCTTAATGCGCATAATCACCCGGTCGCCTGCAGTCAGTTTTTTCTTTTTAACTTCTTCTGCCGGTAAATAAAAATCGTAATTATTAAAACGGTCGTCAGTTACAGCAAAATTATGCGGACCATTAATATCAACTGTGCCAATAAATAATTCTTTTTCGCGCTTGATAATTTCCGTGATTTCGCCCTCCGGTTTTTTATTTTTACCCATTGAGGTAATTCGTACGCGAACGGTATCTCCATTAAATGCCCGCATTGTTTTATGCGAAGGCACAAATACATCATACAGGTGACCATCAATTACAACATAGGCATCACCTCGTTGCGTCATATCCACAATACCCACTTTTGTGGCTCCACTGGATGCTGATTGTTTTGCACGAAATAAATCAGGTGCAAATTCTTCCAGCTTACCTGCCGTTACCAGATTTTCCAATGCATCATACACACCATCCATTTCACCGGTTTTTGATGCCCATTTGAAAATTGCTTTCAATGAAGCGCCTTTTCCGGATTTATCCCGAATGAATGCAAATACTTCCTCTTCAAAATTTTTTCCAGCCGGAACCAGCTTAGAACCGGCCTTTTTCTTTTTCTTCCCCATACGATAAAGATAAGGAGTTCCGCCCCTTTTCGTAATTTTCCGGCTGTTTACATGCAAAACCTGAGAGATTATCTGTTAATTGCCTGTCTGGGAGCTTTGCTCTTCTTCCCTTTTCTTGGACAATCGCATCTGTTCGATTGGGATGAAATCAATTTTGCCGAAGCTTCTCGTGAAATGGTTGTTACCGGAAATTATACCCAAACACAAATCGATTTCAGGCAGTTTTGGGAAAAACCACCCTTCTTTTTTTGGTTGCAGGCCGGTTCTATGCACCTGTTTGGCATCAATGAATATGCGGCCCGTTTCCCGAATGCTGTATGCGGCATTTTAACGCTGATGCTGCTGTTTGCTATTGGCACATTTCACTACGACCGGCGTATGGGCTGGTGGTGGGTGTTATGTTATGCAGGCAGTATTTTACCGCAGTTTTATTTTAAGTCCGGCATCATTGATCCCTGGTTTAATCTGTTTATATTTTTAGGTATCTATGGATTTATTCGCTACATCGAACAATATCGCTCACTTAAATGGTTAGTAATCAGCGCTCTCGGTGCAGGATTATCTGTGTTAACTAAAGGCCCTGTTGGTGTTGCATTAGTCGGATTAACGGTTGGTATCTATTATATCACCACACGATTCAGACAATTTCCGCCCATCTGGCATTTACTCCTGTATATACTTTGTCTGGCATTACCTATCATGCCCTGGGTAGCTGTAGAAGTATCTAAAAACGGCACCTGGTTTATTCAGGAATTTTTTACTTATCAAACAAGACTGGCCACTACTGAAGATGCCAGTCACGGTGGTTTTCCCGGATACCATTTTGTAGTGTTATTATTTTTCTGTTTCCCGGCAAGCACCTTTGCTATTGGGAATATGGCGGTAAAGCAACATCGCACACCGCAATTGCAAACCATGCGCAAATGGATGTTGATTTTATTTTGGGTGGTATTAATTGTATTTAGTATTGTGCAAACGAAAATCGCCCATTATTCTTCCATGGCATATTTTCCACTCACGTTTTTGGCGGCCTTGCGGATAAGAGAAATGATAAAGCCGACAAAGCTTGAAGTCATTCTGTTGTGCATCACCGGTATCACCATTGGCATATGCATGATTGCTTTACCTATTGTATTGCAGCATCCCGATGCATTACTTCCATACATGCAGGATATTTTTACCCAACAAGCCATTTATGCGGATGGACTGTGGATGGGGTGGGAGTGGATATTAGGGGTGATCAGCATCATCGTGATTTGCATTATTGCAATAATAGCCCGAAAGCGCAGTGCTGATGTAGTTATGTCGGCTTTGTTCGTGAGCGTCATGATTATTATAAATATCGCCATCACGATCATTACACCAAAAATTGAACGCTATTCTCAAGGGGCCATGATTGATTTTCTGGAGGAGAAAAGTCAGGAATCCTGTTACACCGAAATTATCGGTTTTAAAAGCTATGCGCATCTGTTTTATGGTCAGCGGAAATTGGAAGACACCACCAATCCCTTGTACATGAAATGGATAAAAGAACAACATCCTGACACTACTGTTTTAACCCCGTTAGATTACCGTAAATTATATGGTCAGTGGCTCATGTATGGCGAAATTGACAAGCCGGCCTATTTGATTACCAATGCCCGCAAAAAAGATTTTTTGGAAGTGCGTACCGATATTTCATTAGTGGAATCCAAAAACGGGTATTATTTTTATGTACGTCAGCCTGTAAAACAGCCATAAGGTTGTTTGAATCTGCGCTGTGATGTCTAATAGTAAAAACTACTGCGCATGAAAAATCTTTATATTGTCAGACATGCTAAATCAGATTGGTCGAATGGTGAGCTTGCGGATAAGCAACGGCCATTAAATGCACGTGGATTAAAAGATGCCCCGTTTATGGCAGAGCAGTTTGTGAAACGCGCGGGCGTTCCTGAGCTTTTTTTGAGTAGTCCTGCCGTTCGGGCACGCACCACTTGTGGTTTTTTTGCACGTGCTGCCGGTGTTCCGGAATCCGATATTATTATTGAAGAGCAGCTGTATTTCGGCTCACCTGAAAGCATTGTTGCGATGCTGCAGCCTTATGCTCTCAAACACAACAGTATCATACTATTCGGCCATAACCCGACACATAGTAATCTGGCTTATTTATTGTGTCCCGATTTTCTGGATGACATGCCAACCTGTGCTATCGTGGCCATCAGTTTTGCGGATTCCATTGCTGCCGGAAAAGGGAAGTTGATGTGGTATGATTATCCAAAGCGGTACGGGAAAGAGAATTAACATGTAAGGTTTAGATGGGTGTGTTGGCAGGATGAAATTAATTATGCTTCAGTTGATTTTTTGCCATCAAAGTATTTGAAGCCGGGATGTAAGGATTGATATGTATAATATTCTGTTGTTTTAATATTTTTTATGATGAGATGGGCGCTCTTGTTTGCATTGACCAGTGTAATTTTAATTTGCTTTAGCTGTGCGCCTAAAATTGGATATATAGGCTCACATGCTGATTCTATCACGCAGTGTATACCGTCTTCTGTTTTGCGGCTTGAGTGGACTGATACAACCGGTTTGCCGCTAGGGGAGTGTAAAGGGAAGGTGTATGGTTTGGATAGCTCGGCACGTCGCTTATTTTCCTATCCTCTTGATAAAGCTTCTATTGTTGCTATCAATTTACGGTCAAATGATTTTTTTGAAGCAGTGTGTGATAAAAGTGGCAAGTATCAGCTGTTTTTGGCGCCCGGCAGTTATCGGTTAACTGTTTCGGCATATGGCTATTTATCTATTTATTTGCAAACCGTTCGTATAGAGAAAGGCGATGTGGTTATTCTTGATTGCGCTTTAGGCAAGACAAGTTTTTGTGTAGTGCCGCTTGATATAGATTTGCCGAACGATAGGTTTACCATACTACCGGAGCGAATGGCAAAATGAAATTTGTGCATCTAGTTTCATTTTCGGCGCGCTTTTTGCTATAAAAGGAACATGCGCACACGACTCCTCGGCCTGTTATGCATCTGTCCATTCCTGCTCGATGCACAGATTTCTTTGTTTGGCAATCGCGATTTCGAACCCACCGGTATTCCTGAGCCTGTATATTATGCCTTTTATGATGGCGTGCAGATGATCGAATTTGATTATTTGTCGGCTTACCATGGTCGCGTGAATTACCTCGAGCAAGCGCAACCGCGAGCCTTAACATGGGAAATGGTACTGGGCCCACCCGCTTCAAATGTGTATATTTTTAGAGATACAAACGGTGTTATCATAAAACAATATGGTGGCGTCACGTCAGAGAAGTTGCTCAGCGTTGAAGCATCCAAAAAAGTGGCCAGGCGTCATAATGGATTAGCATCCTTATTTGGCAGTTATTTGGGCTTTTCGCAAGTACCCACACGCTTTATTCCGTATTACCAGGTGGGCAGCAGTGGATATGCCGAAAATGGCACTATAGGTTTAATTGATAGCTTAGGAAATCTGGTTTTACCTATGGAATACAATTATATTATGCCTGAAGGTGAAATGTTTATCTGTCAGAAGGATAGCACTTTTGAATGGCGCAATCAGCAATTGGAATTGGTTTTCAGCACGACGGAATATTTTATGCAGCCATCACAATTTCATCATAATCATGCCGATATCATGCTCGACGAAAAGTGGGGATTGATGAATCAATATGGAGAAATAGTTGTGCCCTGCGAATATTATATGCTGATCTCTTCCTTTAACGAATACGGACTGGCAGAGGTAAACCGAAAAGGATTAATCGGATTTGTTGACACAACAGGTGAGGAAATCATTAAATGCAAATACCAGGGTGCAGGAAAGTTTTCGGAGGGATTAATTGATGTGCGCTTAAACGATAAGTGGGGGTACATAGATACTTTAGGAAAAACGGTAATTCCACACCAGTACGAAATTGGTATTTGGTTTCAGGAAGGCCTCGCCCGTGTTGCCAAACGTGAAGGGTCAAAATATTATTTCGGTTATATCGACAGAACAGGAAAGGAGGTAATTCCATTACAATTTGAAGACGCCAGAGATTTTAATCAAGGAACTGCCGAAGTCATGATGGATGGCAAGTGGAAGGAAATAGATAAAACTGGCAGGGTGCGATGATTTTGGGCGTGGGGAGAAATAATTAAAGAGGAATGAGGAATAACCAATGAGGAATAACCAATGAGGAATTCACATCACGCCTTACCGTCCCACCGTCTTCCCGCAGAATAAATACAATTTCACGCAAAGGCGCAAAGACGCAGAGCAATGCAATTTTCAATTCGGCGCCCATCAGCGTAGTTCTGCGGGAGAAATACAAGGTTTCCCGCAGATTTTCGCTGATGAACGCAGATGAATGCAAGAATTACCTCTGCGCAACTCTGCGTACATCTGCGGGAGAAAAAAAGGGTTTCCCGCAGATTTTCGCAGATGAACGCAGATGAATGCAAGAACTATCTCTGCGCAACTCTGCGTACATCTGCGGGAGAAAAAAAGGGTTTCCAGCTTGTTTTTAAAATAATTTTTATCTCATTTATCAACCGTACCCTTCTATTACCAACCTACCTGTTCCTGAAATAATAATTGAATCAGATTTGGTGCTTCGATATAAGCCGTTGTGTCGCCCCTCTGGGGCTTAATGCATTTGTTACGTCGACACGTCGGCACATCGACACGTCGACACTCTGAATTTCTTATAGCAACTTCCCGAATTACCGCCTTAATTGTTCCAGAAATAGTAATTGAATCAGATTTGGTGCTTCGATATAGGCCGTTGTGTCGCCCCTATGGGGCTTTTATTTTGGTGCTGTGCTTGCTTGTTAGTGGGTGTGTCGCCCCTCTGGGGCTTAATGCATTTGTTACGTCGACACGTCGGCACATCGACACGTCGACACTTTGCATTTCTTCCCGCCTCACCGCCTTCCTGCTCCTGCCTTTAAACCCTCGCGCTGAAAAACCCTTACACAAAATAAGCATTTTACCTAACTTCGTATTCAAACAAAATAAAATGAAAACCCCCGGCAATACCGTTCAGGAAATTTTGATGAATGTGCCTCAGGATAGACTTGGGCCCTTTAATAAGTTACATGAAGTCATCATGAAAAACTTACCCAAGGGCTTCGAACCCGCCATCAGTTATGGAGGTTTAGGCTACGTGGTTCCACATACAATATATCCTGCAGGCTATCATTGCAAACCAAGTGAGCCCGTGCCCTTTGCAGGAATCGCCTCGCAAAAAGGATCCATTAATTTTTACCATATGGGTATTTATGCCGTACCAGCATTATTAGCGTGGTTCCAGCAAGAATATCCTAAACATACCAAACATAAACTCGATATGGGTAAAAGCTGTGTCCGCTTCAAAAAAATGGATGATATTCCGTATAAACTGATTGGCGAATTGATGAAAAAAATGACGGTAAAAGATTGGCTCGCCGTGTATGAAAAGCATCTGACACCAAAATCAAAATCAAAATAAACACCTATTTTTCATGTGCTTAGATGTGTGAATTAAATTTGAAGAAATGACCCTTAAGCAATTCCTCGTTCTTGTTATTTCAGTTAGTGTAATCAGTGTAGCAAATCTCAGCGCCCAAACCGCAGCAGATAGCATCAGTGTTGTTTTTCCGAAGGTGCTTGCAGTAAAAAATAAGAAGGAGGTCTTGTTGTATTATGATGCGCGTCGACTGGCTTATGAAGTGCCCAGTATAGGTACATTGGATGGTCCTGTTTCATATAAAGCCTATGTTGATTCTGCTGCAAAAGACATGGGCATCACCTATAAAAATCTTCGACTAGGTGGTATATTCACCTATATATATCCAAACGAATATAGCACCTATATTCGCCCATATTTTGTTATACAATATACAGGTCAATTGGATGCAAACCAAATAATAGATTCATCTTATAAATGGGTGCCGATTAAAGAGGCGATTGAGTTAATTCCATACCCCGCCTCTTCCATGATTGTTGAACATATTTTAGAACACCCAAGAGTGGTTTGGGGCGCTACCTTTGAAGAATATGGGTATACCAATCCGGTGGACACTTCGAAGATTAAATTCCGCATCATTGAAAATTTCTTTCAGTTAAATTAATCGGAGTTCAGCCATATCAAGGGTATTGGCAATTGTAATGCAGGTGCAAAAACCTGCACACAAATACTGTTCAGCTAACGGCACCTTCAAAAAGCGTGATGTGGTAAACAGGAACTTTTGATTAGTTTTATACGGTGCTGTAACTTTTTATCGGGTTTATACGTCTAAACAGCGGTTTGGCGTGATAGCACTTTATACGGTGCCTTTTTCGATTAACCCTTTTAGCACTGTTTTTAGAATTGGCATACTTTTAAAACTTTTTATACAAGCATTAAATGGAACACAAAGCACAAATCAGAACAGCCCGGATCACAGGATTCTGGTACCTCATGCTCGCCATTTCGGGCGTTTTCGGATTTATGGTGTTTAACAGTCAGGTGTATATTGCAGATGACTATCAGCAGACATTAAACAACCTGGTAGAACATACCGGCATAGCCAGATGGCGATTATTGTTTGAATGTATCATTATTGCCTCACAGGCAATGGCGGCAATTTATTTTTATAAACTATTTGCACCGCTCAACAAACCTTTAGCATTGGGTATAGGTATATGGGGAACAGTAAATGCCATGATCATTATGATCAGCGCTGTAGCCATTCAATCATCTATTGATTTTGCATTGTCCGGACAATTAGCCGATACAGAAAAATTGTCGTTGATTGCACTATGCATGTCATTTATGTCAAATGCCTGGAGTTTGGGGGGGATCTTTTTTGGACTATGGTTATTGCCGATGGGTTATGTAGTTATTAAAACAAAAAGCATGTCGGTTTGGCTGGGTCGTGTTTTAGTTTTAGGCGGATTTTCTTATTTAGTTCAAACTGCTTTGAGTGTAATGGGTGTGGAAGGCGCTATATTGAATATCATTCCAATTCCGGCAACAATAGGTGAGTTGTGGATGATTGGGTATTTGTTTTTGTACGGCATCCGTCCTCAACAAGAAACGATTTGAAATAGCCTTTCTGGTAGTGGTAGTGTATGAGTAAACCGACTCCATTCAGGTGTTTTCATTTAAACCTTCAAGCCTATAAGAATTGTGTTTGAATTCAGCCGCGCGGAGCTGATATTTTTCTTAACCCCACACAGGGTACTCGAAGGCAGACGCACAGCCTGTTTAGGACATAACATACATCTCCCACCCCCTCAAAAAATGCCAGAAAGGGGAAGACTCCTGTTCGTGTCACAGATGGATATAAATTGTTAACATTTGTCTGAAAGTTCCATTTGACATGTATTTCGGGGCTTTTTAACAATATGGATATACCTGGTTTTAAGGCATTGAAACAACCTTTTGCATGATTTTTGCGTATTATAGAGGTATATAAGTAGTACACGCATGGGCAGACTTCGCGAAATGACAGAGTTTATGGTGGATATCGATCTGTATGATGCAGATACCGATGCGTTTATGCAATTAATTCCCCGTCAGCGCGCCATGGTGAATGCCATGATGTTTGAAGGAAAAATCGTGCAATATAGTTTGTCCATGGACCGCTCAAAACTTTGGATGATTATGGTAGCGCGCAACGAAGAGCAGGTTGCCGATTACCTGAACGAATTTCCGATTATAGATTACATGTCGTTTCGAATTCAGCCGCTGATGTTCAGTAATTCAGCGCATCAGACATTCAGTCAGATTTCGTTGAATTAATTCGATACCGCATTTCTTTTTCCCATTACTTTTTTGCCCATTAGCCTTTTTCTGCTAATTTCGGCATCTGATGACCCCCATGTTGATGCACCGTGACTGGTGCCATGCGCATTTACACTCTTATCGGCTTATCGTAAAATTATACATACGCTATGGCCACTGATTTGCGCAATACGATAACGCAGCGATTAAAACAGCCAGGTGTTTCAGGTTGGTTGATGATATTGGCATTGGGTTTTGCATTGTATATACGTGTATTGCATATCCATTTACCTTATGATCGCGACGAAGGTGAATACGCCTATGCGGCCCAGAGTATTTTAAGGGGTGATGTTCCTTATGTTGATTTTGCCAACATGAAATGGCCCGGATTGTATTATATCTATGCAGGCATTTTTGGTATTACATCAGCAGATGTTGAAAATATTCGCGCAGCTTCAATAGTTGTATTTTTATTATCAGCGCTGTTTATTTTTTTAATTGCATGTCGAATCTGGTCGGCCATTGCCGCCCGCTATGCCGTGATTCTGTTTACCATGATGCAAACCTCGCTGATAACGCAAGGCTTATATGCAAATGCAGAAATATTTGTTCAGTTATTTGGGTGGCTGGCAGTAGTTTTATTGATATATCCGAAGGAGAAGAAAATTGCACATGCATTTCTGGCCGGTTTGAGTGTAGGTATTGCCGTACTGATTAAACAACAAGGATTCGGATTTATATTATTAACTGCCGGCAGTATCTTATTGTTTTGGCCCCGTGATCGGTTTATAAAATCTTTTTTGAGTTGGGCCTCTGGCGGCATGTGTATAGCGCTGCTTATCGTATGTATTTTATACGCACAGGGTGCCTTGCAGGCCGCTTATGATTACTCCATTGTATATGCCCGCGCCTATAGCGGTTTGGTGGATGGGCATGTTGGATGGTATTTATGCAAAACGAGTTTTGGGCAAATTTGGCAAAGTATTTATCCTATTGTCATATTAGGTGTTATTGGCATAGTGTTATCCATTTTCGATATACATAAAAAAACAGGCGTCTGGTTAATGATGGCATGTTTAAGTATGGCGCTGGCTGTAATTCCCGGACTCTATTTCAGAATACACTATTTTATTTTTTTATACCCTGTAATAGCACTTGCCGGAGGTTATGCCCTGCATCGGATGAGTGATTGGCAATTACCTGCCTATCCTGTTACGCGTTATACAGCAGCTGTATGCATAATTGCCGCAGGATTTTTATATCAGCAGGTGCCGGAATCTTTGCGTTGGTCGTATCAGTTAGACAGTAAATCGCTTACCAGAAAAATTCATGGATGGTCCGTTTTTCAGGATGCTCCTGAAATTGGGTCCTTTATTCGAGATATTGCGGGTAAGGATGATCGAATGGGCATGATCGGCAACGAACCCGAATTATATGTGTACAGTGGTTTACGTGCAGCCACAGATTTAATGTTTACTTATCCATTACTGGAAACATCTGAAATGTCGGAGTCTTTGCTAGCGAATTTCATTAACGATTTAGAAACGAGTGCACCTGAAATTATGGTGACCATGGATGTTAGTGATACCGGTCCTAACAAAAAAAATTTACAGACGTTAGATACCTGGTGGTCGAATTATAAAGTCCACTATGACAGCGTTACCACTTTTTGCACCAATAATTTATCTGAACCTTATTCCATTCCGAATGATGCCCTTGTGGATTGCGGGAAGCGAACTAAAATTGTGATTTATACACGCAAGTAGCATTAAACCCGTCGGATGTGCAAAGGCTTGCACACGCTGAAGGTTAATTAACTGCCCCTATTTTCCTATATTTACCCTTTAACCTGTTACATGCGACTTACAATTCCAGTAATATGTGCTTCCGGTATCTTATGTGCAGCGATTGCGCTTGTATCACCCGGAACTATAGAAACCCGTTTAGATAATCATGGTGGTGTGCCACCCGATATGCGCTGGCAATTGGCCAGAACGGCTGATCCTGTTACCGGTGAAGTGCCATCGGGAGCATTAATGCGTGCGTATCGTCAATTACAAGAAAAGGGTTTTAACCTGCAAAGTGCGCAGTATCGCGTTGCCGATGTGGTTCATCACTGGGAGGTAATTGATGATCATTTTCCCACTTTATCGATTACACGTATTACCTACGATCCATCTAATACAAATACTTTTTATTTCTGCACCGGTGAAGGCTGGTACAATTTTGATGCAGTTAAAGGAGAAGGTGTATTTCGTTCGGATGATGCCGGTGAATCCTGGTATCAATTAGCTGCTACGGATACAAGTTTATTTGATTATTGTCAGGATATGGTCGTGCATCCGGTTACGGGTGATATTTATGTGGCCACACGAACAGGAGGATTACAACGCTCAACAGATGGCGGTGCTTCCTTTCAAAAAGTATTGGGATATGGAGTTGGGTCTACACGTAATAGCGTGTGCGATATTGAATTAACCGCAGATGGTGGCGTATTTGCTGCCATCGGTATTTTTGAAACAGATGGCATTTATTTTTCACCGACAGGAGATCCAGGTACTTTTGTCAAACAAACTACCGGATTACCAACCTCAGGTTATTTTAGAATTGAAATGGCCACGGCTCCTTCTGATGCGAATGTTGCCTACAGTATTTTTTGCAACAGCACCGATTATAAAGTGAAAGGTGTTTATAAAACAACAGACAAAGGCGCAAACTGGTTTGCCATCAACACCCCGGATAATAATTTAGAATTTGCGGCCAAGCAGGCCTGGTACGATTTATCGCTGGCTGTTTCACCCGGTGATGCCGATGTAGTTGCCATGGGCGGTTTACATTTATGGCGCACACGCGATGGTGGTGATACCTGGGATCAGATTAGCAGTGGTGGATTAGACAGCAATTTAGTGCGCTTTGTGCATGTAGATCAGCATGAAGTTACTTTTCATACCGATGATGAAGTGTATTTTGGAAATGATGGCGGTATTTGGCGCACAGAAAATTTTTCTGATGAACATCCATTTATTTACCACAGAAATACCGGTTATGCCGTAACGCAATTTTATGCCGGCGCTATGCATCCGGATTTTAGTCGCTATGATGTAATGGGTGGTACTCAGGATAATGGTACACCTTATATTGATGGAACAGGATTCAGGGAAGCGAAAATGGTGAGTGGTGGCGATGGTGCCTTTGTTGCCTTTAATTATGATGACCCGGAATTATTTTATACTGCCTCGCAATTGCGCAGAATGTTCCGTTTTAATAATGGCGGCTTCGAATTTCCGGACACGATTACGAATCCAAATTTGAATGATGCCAATGTGTTATTTATTAATCCATTTATTATGGACGCCAGTGACCCGGAAATATTATTCATGTGTTCCAATTTAGGTTTATGGCGGTTTTCTGGCGCCTCTACTTCCGATACCAGTGGGTGGTCGAAAGCGGCGTCAATTGGCGGCGTTTTAACAGCTGTTGAAACATCACCAGCTGCACCGGGCGTGGTATTTCTGGGCAAGCAATCAGGAGCAGGCGAAATTTATCGGTTAGATACTGCTTACACCAGTAACAGTATTACAACGCCATTGAATATCGACCCTTTTGATTCTTTGCCGGATGCGGCCTTTACAGGTCAATTATATTGCAGCAGTATTGTGGCGGATAAAGAAAATGCTAACCATGTAATTGTTACCTATTCGAATTATAATGTCAATAGTATCTGGGAATCTTTTGATGCCTTAAGCCTCACACCAACCTGGCATTCTATTGAAGGCGATTTGCCGGATATTCCGGTATACTGGTCGGCCTTGCATCCATTGAATGATGAGGTGGTATATATCGCTACCGAAATGGGTGTTTTCTATACGGATCAAACTAATGGTTACGAAACGCACTGGATACCAAGTTCAGGTTTTCCGCGTGTGCGCACAGATCAGGTTAAAATGCGTGAGGACGGACAGCTCTTAGCTGTTACCCATGGTCGCGGATTTTGGCAGGGTGATATAGGTTTGGGAACGGGCGGCACCTCGAATGAAGCCATATGGACAGAGCGGGGCCCTGCATCAACCGGTGGCCGAACCAGAACCATTATGGTTGACCCGAACGACCCGACCGGTAAAACGGTTTGGGCAGGCTCGGTGTCGGGAGGTTTATGGAAAACCACGAATATAGATGCCGTTGACGTAGTGCCATCGCCTGTACAAGAGAGTTTTGCGATGGTAATTGCCCCTAATCCTGCGTTACAGGCCTTATATCTGACGCTTACCCTACCTGAAGGTGTTACAGCCTCCGTTTCGTTATACGACCTGCAGGGCCGCAAAGTGGCTCAAATAGCCTCCGGGGCTGTGGATGGCAGGCTGGAATGGGCAATACCGGCAACGCTGCCTTCAGGGAATTATCTGGTAGAAGCGCTATCAGCCGGGAAGCGACAGGTGGGCAGGGTGGTGATACTTTAAGTTTTTCAATGAAAGAGTGGCAGACTTAGACTAATTTTGCCCGAAATTTCAGCATACAATGAGAGAGATTCGCTTTCGTGAGGCTTTGCGTGAGGCTATGGTAGAAGAGATGCGCAAAGACCAAAATATTCTACTGATGGGCGAAGAAGTGGCCGAATACAATGGCGCTTATAAAGTCAGTCAGGGCATGTTAGATGAATTCGGAGAAAAGCGTGTGATTGATACACCAATCGCTGAATTAGGCTTTGCCGGTATTGGCGTAGGCGCTGCGATGAACGGATTGCGACCCATTGTAGAATTCATGACGTTTAATTTTGCCTTACTCGCAATCGATCAGGTGGTGAACTCCGCCGCAAAAACGCTGGCAATGAGTGCAGGCCAATTTTCTTGTCCGATTGTATTCCGCGGTCCGAGTGGTTCTGCAGGTCAGTTAGGTGCGCAACACTCTCAAATGTTTGAAAACTGGTACGCGAATGTCCCCGGCTTAAAAGTGATTTCGCCATCGAATCCATATGATGCGAAAGGTTTATTAAAATCAGCCATTATTGATAACGATCCGGTAATTTTTATGGAGAGTGAAATGATGTATTCTGATATGGGTGCCGTGCCGGAGGAAGAATATTACATTCCAATCGGAAAAGCGGATATAAAACGCCCGGGCACAGATGTTACCATTGTATCTTTCAATAAAATGATGAAAGTGGCTTTAAAAGCGGCTGAAGAATTAGAGAAAGACAATATTCATGCTGAAGTAATTGATTTACGCACCATACGTCCGCTCGATATAGAAACGATTGTAGCATCCGTTAAAAAAACAAACCGCATTGTAGTAGTTGACGAAAGCTGGCCATACGGTTCAATTGCATCTGAAATTGCTTATCAATTACAAAAAGATGCATTCGATTATCTCGATGCGCCTGTTCGCCGCGTAAACGGTGCGGATACTTCCATGCACTATGCTCCAAACCTGGTAGATGCTTATTTACCAAATCCCGCAAAGGTGATTGAGGTGGTGAAGCAGATTATGTATTAATTGTATCAGGTATCAAGTATCAGGTAGCAGGTATTTTGCTTCGTGAGGGAGGGTAGTGAGTAGTGGGTAGTGGGTAGTGAGACGAATGCAAACTGCCTTCGGCATGATGCCTTTATGCCTTACCGTCTCCCCGTCTTCCCGGCCTCGAAAACCCGGCCTCGAAAATGCCCTTAGCAAAAAAAAAGCCCCGCTGTGCCGAGAGGCCTTGGCGGAGCTCACATTTGAAAACCCAATTACCCTATATCTTCAAAACGTTTACTTCGAATGTCTTCTTATAAACTTAACCCATAATTATAAATTTTGTTCGGATAAGCAGGATAAAATCCCTCAATTATGACATTCTTTCCTTTTTTATCATCCAAAATCTTTGCCAAATCATTATAATTTGCAATTTTTTTATCATCCACAGCAGTAATTACGAAACCTTCACGTATTCTGGTTTGCTGATAGATCTTTCCGTTTTTAATTCCGGTAACCCGAACACCCCCTTCAATTTCGTAATACTCAGCTTCTCTGGAGCTTAATTCTTCGGTTTCAATGCCCAGACTGCTTACGGTTTCGTTTGTTTCACGCTTAATGATTTCGGTGTTGCCTTTTTGATTTTTTAATACAACTACCAGGTTTTTCTTTTCTTTATCGCGCAGCACACTTACATTCACTTTATCGCCCGGGCCGTATTTGCTCAATTGTTCCTGCATTTCAGGGAATGAATTAATTGGCGTGCTGTTGATATGCGTAACCACATCCCCCTCTTTTAAACCGGCTTCATCGGCACCGGAGCCTGGCACGACATTACTTACGTAAACACCACCAACGTCTTCGCGTTTTACATCAACCTCCACACCTAAATAAGCGCGTTGCACTACGCCATATTCTTTCAGGTCTTTCACTACTTTACGCACAATATTAACCGGCACGGCAAAAGAATATCCCGCAAAGGTTCCCGTTGGCGTGGCAATGGCTGTGTTGATACCGATTAACCGGCCCTGTAAATCAACCAACGCACCACCTGAATTACCCGGGTTTACAGCGGCATCTGTCTGAATAAATGATTCAACAGGTGTGCTGGCATTTTCGCCCAGGATATCAATTTTTCTCCCCTTAGCACTCACAATACCGGCCGTAACGGTTGAACTCAGGTCGAAGGGATTTCCAACGGCCATTACCCAGTCGCCCACCCGCACCGAATCAGAATTACCGAATTGTATGGCAGGCAGTCCTTCCATATCAACCTTCAGTACGGCAATGTCGGTACTCGGGTCTGTTGCAACTAATTCTGCAGAGGTAGAATGTTTGTCAAAAAATACGACTTCAATCTTTTCTGCATTTTTTACTACGTGATAATTCGTGACAATATATCCATCTGCATCAACGATGACCCCCGAGCCGCTGGCTTGAGCCTCAGGTGATTCCCACGTGAAGTCATCGCCGAAGAATTGACGGAACATATCGCTTTGCGCGCTATAAGCTGAAGTTTGTTTGTAGGTTGTTTTTACGTGCACTACGGTTGGCGTAGTTAAAGCGGCAGCATAGGTAAAATCTACCGGTGCCATTCCCGACGGCGCTACCGGAAATTTAGCTGTTGTAAAGGCATAGGGTGATGAAAGGGTGTCTGTACCCGATTGGTCGGCAATAAACTGGTCATACACCACCATAGTGGCCAAAGAGCTCGCAACAGCCACTAATACAATAAAAACATAGATCCTGGCTTTCATAATTTGATAATCATTTTATGGTTCATGTGCTTTACAGCAAATTTCATGCACTAAACGACGAATGAAAGTTTGTCGTATTTTCGCTTAACAATATTTAACCTGCTTTAGTTTTATTAACAATAGAGATGCTTGTGAAGTTCTGGAAATATCAGGGAACAGGTAATGATTTTATCATTTTTGATAACCGCTCTGGTGTAATAGACAGAGCAAATACACAATGGTTTAAACAGATTTGCGATCGCCGCTTTGGCATTGGAGCAGATGGTGTGATGATGCTGGAAACCGCAGCAGGCTTTGATTTCGAGATGGTTTACTACAATAGCGATGGCAACCCGAGCACGATGTGTGGCAACGGTGGCAGGTGTATGATCGCTTTTGCTGCTCAACTGGGACTCATCCGGGAACAATATCATTTTCTGGCTGTCGATGGTCCGCATGATGCCTATATGCGCGGAGATATTGTACATTTACGTATGCAGGATGTGCAGGAAATTGAACAGCATCCCGACCATTTTATCCTGAATACCGGTTCACCGCACTATGTCAAATTTACAGACGACATCCTGTCAGTAGATGTAAAAAATCAGGGAGCAGCCATTCGGTATAGTGAGGCCTTTATGCCGTCGGGTATCAATGTGAATTTTTTGGAGTGGCACGATGGGGCTCTCCAAATTCGTACCTATGAGCGGGGGGTGGAAGACGAAACGCTCAGTTGCGGAACCGGCGTCACTGCCGCTGCATTAGCTGCCGCCATCCGACAAAACCTGCCGGAAGGGGTTCACACGCAAACCCTGCATACAATGGGAGGCAAGTTACAGGTGCAATTTACCCGCACCGGGGATGCCTTCACCGATATCTGGCTTATTGGGCCGGGCACATTTGTTTTTGAAGGGGAAATAGGGGTGTAGAGAGGAATGAGGAATGAGGAATAAGGAATGAGGAATGAGGATTGTTTTTTTTGACATATAAATTCCCGGCTTCCTGTCTTCCTTGCCTGCCCGCCTTACGGCGGGGTCTCGTGCATTTCGAACCCACACCCTATCTCCAATAAAATTCCGTATCTTTGCGCACCAATTTATAGGACCGTCCAGATGGAAGGCGATGATCAAATACTACAAGAAAATCGATAATGCGATCGTAGAGATCGAACGGCCTGAAAAAGACTGCTGGATAAACGTATACCCCCCCTTCGACCATAAGCGCCTCGCCACCTTAAGCGATGCCATCGATATCCCGATTGATTACCTGCTCGACTCTATCGATATCAACGAACGTTCGAGGTTCGAACAAGATGATAATGTGAAGCTCATCGTGATCAATACCCCTATCGAGAATGATATGGAGAACTCCATTGATAATGATGCGTTCTATATTACTGTGCCAATTGGTATCATCCTCACACAGGATTATAACATCATCATCAGCTCAGCACAAAACAAAGTCATCGATTGGTTTTTCAGCATCGCTATCAAGCATTTATCGCCCGCTGAAAAAGCGATGATTGTATTGAAAATATTCGAAAAAAACGTGTTCTATTTCATCCAATACCTGAATGAAATGAACAAACGCCGCTACCTCATCGAAAAGGAGTTAATGCACTCCAGTCGAAATACGGAATTGGCGAAATTGCTCAATATCCAGAAATCATTAGTATACTTCGTAACCGACTTGCGCGCTAACGAATTATTGATGATGAAAATTCAGCGTACTAATTTCCTCGGCATCAAAAATGATGAGGAAAAGAATGATTATTTGGGTGACATTATTATCGACAGTTCTCAGGCCCTTGAGATGGCAACCGTGTATACCAATATCTTAAATGGTACCATGGATGCATTCGGTTCCATCATTTCCAATAACCTGAATAGTGTGATGAAACGCCTTACGTCCATCACGATCATTTTAATGGTGCCCACCTTAATTGCCAGCTTCTATGGCATGAATTTTTCTAATCTGCCTTTGGAAAATTCTAACAGCGGATTTTATGTCATCATGTTCCTGTCTATCCTGATTTCTATTGCCCTGTATTGGGTGTTCAGAAGAATCAGGTGGTTTTAACCGATGCCTTTATTGAGGTATTCGATTGCCGCGCAGAAATTCTGCAATCTCCATTCTTTTTTTACCCTCTGCCTGTAAGGATATAATATTCAGGAAACCATCGGCACAAGCAATATGCAGATATGTTTTGTGATCACTTACTAAAGTGCCCGGTTGCAATTGATGTGTTGTAATGACAGGCGTCGACTGAAATATTTTCCATTGAATACCGGCCACATCTGTAAACGCAGCAGGGTAGGGTGATAGTCCCCTGATTAAATTATGAATACGCATGGCAGGTTGATGCCAGTCAATTTTGCAATCATCGCGAAATATTTTGGGCGCCGTTTTATCTGAAACACCTGATTGCGCTTGTGTCGTGTAGGTGTTCTGTTCTATAGCGTCAACGGTTTTTACGATTAATTGCGCGCCCTCTAGCATGAGTTTATCGTGCAGGGTGCCGGCATTGTCGTCAGGTAAAATAGGCACGCGAATGCTATCAATAATATCACCGGTATCTATAGCGTGTTGCAGGAAAAATGTAGTGGCTCCGGTTTCCGTTTCACCTTGTATAATGGCATGATTAATGGGTGCTGCTCCTCTGTAATCTGGCAATAAGGAGGCGTGTAAATTGATAGTACCTTTTGGCGGCATATTCCATACCACTTCAGGCAGCATACGAAAGGCAACCACAACCTGCAAGTCGGCCTGAAATGCACGCAACGCAGATAAAAATTCCGGGTTCTTTAATTTTTCAGGCTGCAATACGGGAATACCCTGTGATTGCGCATATATTTTTACCGGTGGTGCTTTTAATTGCAGTCCGCGACCACTCGGTTTATCAGGTGCTGTTACAACAGCCACAACCTGATATCCTGCTTCTACTAAAGCCTGCAGAGATGGCACCGCAAAATCAGGGGTGCCCATAAATATGATGCGAAGGTTATGCGGCATTATTCAAAATCGGGATACAATAAATATTTTTTTCTGATTTGTTTGAATGCGATTAAATCATCCTGCCAACTCATGCGGATTTCCTCAGCGGTTAAACCGGCTTTTACCTGCTGCATTAAGTCAGTATTGCCGGCCAGTTTATTGAAGAAATTATTGTCAAGAAAAAACTTTGACTGATCCGTAAAGGATGCATAGGCATTCAGTAATGGTGTTAGCCAAAGTTGATGATTAAGTTGTTGAACTAAATATTCATCCCGCATATCAATACTTGTTCCATAACATACAGTATTCATAAACGGCGGCATTTTAGCACCGGGCCCTGATTTTGGCGTAAATTCAGTGATGGCCGGTTTATCATCGTCAGGAAGTTTCAGATTCGATATGTATGGACTGCCATAAATTTCAAAAGGCCTGTCTGTTCCGCGGCCTACACTCACATTTGTACCTTCAAACAGGCATAAAGAAGGATATAAGTGTATCGCTTTCATCGTGCGTAAATTCGGACTTGGTGCGATGGGCACATTGTAGAGCATGGTATGATCGTAATGCGCACATGGAATCACACGGAGTGTACATTTTATTTTTTGGCTTAACCAGCCCTCTCCATTGATCATTTGAGCATATTCTCCAATCGTCATGCCATGCACTATCGGTACAGGATGCATACCGACAAATGAACTGAATTCAGATTTCAGCACAGGTCCATCCACATAAAAACCATTTGGATTCGGACGGTCGAGTACGATCAGTGGCTTATTATTTTCTGCACAGGCCTCCATCACGTAATGCAGTGTGGAGATATAGGTATAAAATCGTGCACCCACATCCTGGATATCAAAAATTAAAACATCAATATCTGCTAAATCCTGTGATGTAGGTTTCTTTTTATTTCCATACAGAGATAATACCGGAATACCTGTTTCGGTATCCTTCGCATTCAAAATGGTTGCACCTGCATCCTCTGTTCCGCGAAAACCATGTTCCGGCGCAAAAATTGTAGCAATGTTTACACCTAATGCCACAAGCGTATCCACAAGATGTTTGTTGCCCACAACAGAGGTTTGATTTACAACCAGGCCGACTGTTTTGCCCTGAATATCCTTCAGCCACAAATCCATTTGTTCGGCACCGGTTTTGATAGACAAAGCCTGGGTATCTGCTGTTGCTGCCAACTGTTGCACATGTGCATCCCTGTCAAGCGCAGGGGATTCACTATTTTTACAGGCACCAGCACTGAGTAACAGGGTAAACGTGTAAATCAAAAGAGACATACGCATGTATTTACAAAACTCACGCCAAAGGTAAACGATTAGAGAATGTGGTTTGCATATTTTATCAGCAGGCGTATCGTGCACAACACTGAACGCAGTTTTTCCCGCCTTATTATTGCAATAGCGAGGGTTGCCATAGCATTGAGTCTGGCAGTAATGCTGATTTCCACTTCACTTGTCAACGGTTTTCGGGCAACCATTAGTGATAAAGTATATGGTTTTTGGGGCCATATCAATATTTCCCGGCAGAGTTTGCGCAATTCATTTGATGATATGCCTATTCAGGAAGATACATCTTTCGAACAGGCGGTGGAAGCCATTCCGGGTGTTGTTAATATTCAGACGTACGCTCGTAAAGCCGGTATCATCAAAACAAAAACGGCAATGGAGGGCGTGATTTTAAAAGGTATTGGGGCCGATTTTAATTGGACTTCCTTCAAACCTTATATCATTAAAGGCGATGGCATCACCCTGACCGACAGCGTTGTGAGCAGAGGAACCCTTTTGAGTAAAAATACAGCCGATCGACTTAATTTTTCGGTTGGTGATAGTGTATTGGTACATATCATTGACCAAAAAGAAAATGGCGAGTATGCGCAAATGTTCAGAAAGCTCCGCGTGAACGGCATTTATAATACCGGCTTAGCCGAGTTTGATCAATTGTTTATGCTGGTAGATATCAGGCATATTCAGCGATTAAATAATTGGTCGGCGGAAAGTATTGGCGGTTATGAAGTGTTTATTGAAAACCCAGAGGATATCAGAGCTGTTGAAAAGCAGGTAGATAAAGCCGCTGACCCGTTTTGGGAAGTGCAAACGATTCAGGAAATTATTCCCAGTGTTTTCGACTGGTTGAATTTGCAAAAGGTGAATGAATGGATTATTCTGGTGTTGATGTTTTTGGTTGCACTGATAAATATGGTAACGTCTTTATTAATTCTGATTTTAGAGCGTGCCAATATGATTGGTATTTTGAAAGCAATGGGGGCGTACAATACCACCATCCGTAAAATATTTTTATTTAATGCCGGACATATTATTTTCTGGGGAATGGTGGTTGGAAATATCCTGGGAATCGGACTCTGTATGCTTCAGCAACAATTTGGACTCATTAAATTGCCGGAAGAAAGTTATTATGTATCGGTAGCACCAGTGAAAATAGATATCCTCTGGATTTTGGGATTAAATATCTGCACCTTTGTGGTATCGCTTGTCTTCCTGATTATTCCTTCACTGATTGTGGCACGTATCCGGCCAATTAAAGCCATACGTTTTAATTAACGCATCCAGCGCTTCAACCAATTATTTGAAGGCTTTTCCTTTTCCTGCGGATTATCCTTTTCCTGCACTTTGGGGTAAGGGCAATGCAAACATCCGTTACCACAGCAATAACCCCGCTTCAATAAAAAATGCGCAGTAAACACCATACGGCCATCGGCGTTGTAATAATAATCAATGCCCTCTTCGAGTTTGTCCTGAGCCATAAATAAGCGTAAGCGAAATCAGAAATAGCGCATACCCGTGTAATTAAACGGTGTAATGCTGAGTAATTGAGCTTTCACATCATCAGAAATGTCTAATTGATGAATAAAAGCATGCAGCGTGTCTTTGGTGATGGCCTGACCGTTACGTGTAAGCTCTTTCAACGCTTCATAAGGTTGCGGGTATCCTTCACGGCGCAAAATGGTTTGAATAGCTTCTGCAATGACCGCCCAGTTGTTATCGAGCTCTTCATGCATACGCGTTTCATTTACCTGTAATTTCTTCAGGCCTTTTAATACCGACTTCATAGCAATCAAAGTATGCGCCATCGGCACACCAATATTGCGCAATACTGTGCTGTCGGTTAAGTCACGCTGTAAACGGCTAACCGGCAATTTCGCAGATAAATGTTCAAATAAGGCATTTGCAAGACCTAAATTTCCTTCCGCATTTTCAAAATCGATTGGATTTACTTTATGCGGCATAGCGGATGAACCTACTTCGTTTTTATTAATGCGTTGTTTGAAATAGTCCATCGAAATATACGTCCACATATCGCGACTTAAATCCAGTAATATCGTGTTGATGCGTTTGAGTCCGTCAAAGGCAGCGGCCAGATTATCGTAGTGTTCAATTTGCGTTGTATATCGTTGTCTTTCCAGGCCTAATCGGGAAGAAACAAATTCATCTGCAAATAATATCCAGTCGATATCCGGAAAAGCAACAAAGTGAGCATTAAAATTGCCGGTTGCGCCACCAAATTTTGCACTGAAAGGAATGCTGTTAAACAAATTGCGCTGTTTCATCAGGCGTTCGATAAATACGCGCATTTCTTTTCCCAGCATGGTAGGTGAAGCGGGCTGACCATGTGTGCGGGCAAGCATGGGGATGCGTGTCCATTGCACCGCTAATTCGCTTAACGTATTAATGAGTTCCTCCAGCATAGGGGCATATACATCTATTAATGCATCCCTAAAACTGATAGGCACTGCTGTATTATTAATATCCTGTGACGTGAGTCCGAAGTGAATGTATTCTTTATACGCACTCAACCCTAATTGGTCAAATTCTTGCTTAAGATAGTACTCAACAGCCTTTACATCATGGTTGATTTTAGCTTCAATCGCTTTAACAGCCAGGCAATCTTCCACGCTGAATTTTTTATAAATCTTGCGCAGTGGTCCACGGGCGTCCTCATTAAAACCACGCAATCCGGCAATGGGTAACTCTGTCAGGGCTATGAAATATTCAATCTCCACATAAATCCTGAACTTCATCAGGGCGTATTCCGAGAAATAATTAGACAACTCGGCCACTTTATCGTGGTAACGACCATCAATAGGGGAAATATTCATCAAAGCGCGCGTATCCATGCCTGCTCAATTATTGTACAAAGGTAACCCAATCATGTTAAATGAGGGTTAAATACACATAGAGGTTGCATTTCAGCCTTTCGACAGCTGACTAAAGTCAATATCCTGCATACATCGGAAATGTCCCTTAGGACAGGCATCATAACCGATTTTAGAGCAGGGTCTGCAGGCAAGCGGTGTTACCTCGAGGATCTTGCCCGACTGATATTGTGCCTGCAGGCTGAGGGCATCGCCGTAGTAGGGATACATGCCAAAAGCAGGAATGGTATTGCCCCAGATGCTGGTTACATCTTTTTTTAGCGCTGCCGCGATGTGCATCATCCCGGTATCATGGCTATATACCCGCACCGCTTGTTGTAAAAGGGAAGCGCTTTGATGTATACTGAATTTGCCACAGGCATTAAATACCCTGTTTGAAGATGCGGCCACAATAGCCTCACCCGCCTCATTGTCATCCGGACCGCCAATCAGGATAACGGGTAAGTCAATGGTTTGTGTGAGGGCCACGGCTTTTTCGACAGGTAATTTTTTTGTTGCATGCATAGCGCCTATTACAAAAGCAGCATATCCCGATTGAAATCCTGTCGGTAATGTTGCAGGCTGAACATGTTGCCCTTCCGGGATAAAATGATCTAAACCCTTACCATCATTTCGCACACCCAAATGCGCTACGGTTTCCATATAGCGGTCAACAATATGTATATCCGGCAATCGGTTGATTTTCAGGGCAACCATCAGCCACTTTTGTACATTCAGTTTTCTGAAAGCGCGATAGTGTAATCCAAGATTAGAGCGAATCAGAAAACTGCGAAAGTTATTATGCAGGTCAACGATGTAGTCAAAATGCTCTGCATCAAGTGCCTCGATAAGTGTAGGTAATTTTTTTTCTTCGAAGCTATGTATTTTATCGATATATGGATTTGCCGATAGCAGTCCTGCAAATTGTTTTTTAGTGGCATAGTGCACCTCAACACCCGGCAATTGCGTTTTCAGACAGCGTATTACCGGGGTGGTAAGTACGATGTCGCCGATGGAACTAAAACGGATGATGAGTATTTTTTTCGGCATGCGTAAATTTGCCTAAAAATTGCGACATGTTAGGATTAAAATTGCCAACAGACCCCCGTTGGGTAAACCTCGCTGAAAAGAGCCTGGAGGAGATACTGACCGATCATGCGTTTTGTGAGCAGAAAGCAGCCTCCGCCTGTATATCCATTGTTCAGCAGTATCCTGATTATGAAGCAATTGTTGACGCAGTTTCACCTGTAGTTACGGAGGAATGGGGGCATTTCAGGATGGTGGTTAAAGAGCTGAAACGCCGCCATTTAAAACTCGGCAGGCAACGTGCCGACCGCTATGTAAATGAACTCCTCCGGTTTCAAAAAAAAGGCGGTAGCCGCGATACACAGTTACTGGAAAAATTGTTGATGGCGGCCCTCATTGAAGCGCGAAGCTGTGAACGTTTTCGCTTGTTAAGTATAGGTTTGGAAGATGAACATTTGCGCAGCTTTTATCATGAATTTATGGTAAGTGAGGCCGGACATTATCGCATGTTTTTAGATTTAGCCCATCAATATATAGATGCAGATACCGTTAAAAAAAGATGGCATGAATGGCTGGCCTATGAAGCAGCCTTAATGGAGCGTTTAACGCCCGACGGAAAATTGATGCATTAAGGTCAGTGAAATCTGCCGTAATTACTGTGCTTGAATAAAGCGAATATTCCGTTTTAATCCGGCATATTTAGTACGCGAAACGGCAGCATGTTTAAACAGATGTCGAAACGTTTCTTCCGTAAGCTCTTCCCAATCGCCGTCTGTCATATTTTCTAACTGGTCTGTTGGCGAAAACCGGGGTTCGTTGTGCGGTGTTGCAAATCGGTTCCAGGGGCAAACATCCTGACAAACATCGCAGCCAAAAATCCAATTATCCATATGTGGATGCAATGCTTTTGGCAATAGCTCATCGCGTAATTCTATGGTGAGATACGAAATGCATTTTTGCGCATCGATGGCATAAGGCGTGAGTGCCTGTGTAGGGCAGGCATCTATACAGGCCGTGCAGGTGCCACAATAATCTTTTATCGGTCCATCCGGTGTTAATTCGATATCGCAAACCAGCACTGCGAGAAAATAAAATGAACCTGCTTTCGGGTGAATAATATTCGTATTTTTTCCCTGCCAGCCTAAACCGCTTCTTTTGGCCCAGGCTTTTTCCATAACCGGTGCACTATCTACAAAAACCCTTCCCTCAATATGCCCAAAACGGGTGCGCATGGCTTCAAATAAAGCATATAATTTTTCTTTGATGACCGTGTGGTAATCCAGACCATAAGCGTATTTCGAAATTTTATAGGATGCGTTTGTTAAGGTTTGGGCCGGATAATAATTATACATCAGCGACACCACACTTTTAGCACCCGGCACTAATTGTGTCGGATCAATCCGTTTATCGAAATGATTTTCCATGTAGTGCATGGCACCATGTCGGTTTTGCTGCAACCAGTTTTCCAGTTGACGTGCTTCCGATTCTAATTTTTCGGCTTTGCTGATACCACAAAAGCTGAAGCCCTGCTCAGCGGCAAGTTGTTTGACGAGTGTACTGTTTGAATCAGCTTTTTTTTCCATCTGCAATAGCCTGAATGGCATCCGAAAGAAAGATATGCGTGCCGCCTTTTTTATTTAAGGCGGTAGTCACCATGGCTTTGGCAACGTCTGCACAGGAAATAGAGCGGTATTTGCGTAATGACCCGATTAATAAAGGATTAATCATATACATGATGCGCTTACCTATAATTTCTCCTGAACGATGCTCCTTGCGCGGCCCGGTTAATAACGACGGCCGATAAATATACAGTGCCTGCAATGGCAATGCCATAACCTGTTGTTCTAATTCTCCTTTTAAGCGATTGTAAAAAATAGACGATTTGGCATTAGCTCCCATTGCAGTTTGCAGGGTGTAGGAAGCAGCCTGATAATCGGCAGACAGTTTAGCAATTAAATATGGACGTGCCACATCTGCTTCATAATAAGCCTCTCTGTTATTATTGACTTGTTTATTCGTTGTGCCTAAGCAACAATATACATCTGCACCGGTAAATACATCGCCGTACATATGTAAATCTGTAAACGTAGTTACAATATTTTTTTGCTTGGGAAATTGTGCCGGAATATCCTTTCTGTTAAAACAAACGACTTCGGTGTATTGATCGGCATTCACTGCCTCCGACAATACAAATGAACCGGTTAATCCCGTTGAGCCAAAAATGAGGGCACGTTTAGATGGTACAGACATATACTTGTTTTAAGGGTTAATCAAAGATAACTAACTCCATCAAAAGCTTTTAAATAAACAAATAAAGAAAATTCCGGCCGTATTAAGCGGCAGTTTCATTTTTAGACGCAAACGCTGTGCCCACAACCAAAATCAGTAAAATCGTTACCGGCATTCTGTCGCGGATGGCGTGCATCCAATGGTCGGCCGAGCCACCGAGGTAAATGATGAAAAACAGCAGCAGCCATATCAGCGGCGCATACCCTTTTCGGTGTCGCACGATAGCCATAATGCCTGTTAGAAAAAGGATGGCTGTAAAAATGCCATCGATGGTTGCAAGTGGTGAAGATGCCAGATCAAACTGCATAAATATCGGTAAGGGAGCGATCAGAAACTGCAACACGATAAATGGGTAATCTTTTATCATTTCACCATAAGTAGTCCAGTACACATTTCCATATCCATAAACATCCGCTTCGGCGATGCTTGTATTGCGCATATCGGCAAAGGCCTGTGGTGTGAGCGGACTTTCCATTAAAAACTGGGCAAACACGATGACTAAAGCAGCAGCAACAATCAAAACGAATGATAATCGTTTCCACAAGGCAATGGGCTGATGCAAGATGAGGGTGCCGCTCACCAGTGGTACTATCCAATAGATACTTTCAAATTGCAGGGCAACCATAATCAGGCTACCGATAAGCAGTGATTTCCAATTGTTTTTGCGGATATAATTCACCCATCCGTTAAAAAACAAACCGAAGCCTAGTACGACAAATGCCTGTTGCAGCGGTGCAGTCAGGAAAAGCAGGGGTGCAGGCCATATCAGCAATAACAGCGACGACCACCATTCCTGTTTTTCTGAATAAGCCGGCTGAAATATTTTCCATGCTTTAATGCACAACATAATGCCGATACCATACAACAAGGCGCTGAGAAAAATATAGATGATAGGTGTATTCAAACACACAATACTAAAGAACAAACTCAGGTAATACAGCACCAGTAAATTGACCTGCGCATTCTCCGGGTATTGACCACTGCTTACCATAAAGGCATACCATGCCGATTCAGGATGCAGCGGTAAAAATCCAAAAAAACTATCGGCAAGTGTAACAAAAAAATAAACCTGAAAGGCGCCTACAATCAACATCAGACTTTTGTGATGCAGGTTTAAGAATACTTCGCCTATTTTATAGAGCACATAAGAAAAAATACCATTGTACACAAAGCACAACAGGTAATCATACCAGGCAAGATCTTCAAAGTAGGGTTTCATAATTATGATTGGCTGTTAAGCGGGGCTTTCGGTTTTTTTCGGAGGAAACGCAGATATATAATTTGTTGTGCTTCAGGTAAATTCCGGCTGTAATACATTTTCATTAACAAAATGATGATGAAACTAGCCAAAGTAGCCAAAGCTGCACCCATTACGCCCATCGGCGGAATCAATATAAAGTTCAGCAAAATATTTATGATAGCAGCTAACACAGTAGCCTTAATAATCGGGAAGTCATTTTTGCGCACATAGAGAATGTAATGGAATACCAGACTAAAGTTGAGCGCCACCTTGGCTAACACCAGCACGATGAAAGTCGGATAAGCCCTGATGTATTCCTGCGATTCGATTTGCCTCAGCAAAGGAATCATCACCAACAATAAAACGACACTTACAATCAGTGTATTTAACACCACATTTTTGGCAAATTTGGCATGTGTTTTTCGATAAGCAAAGTTGCTCCGGTGGAAGGACTCAATCAGCTTGGGTGAAAATAAAATGATAACCGAAGTATGCACAAATGTTTCCACCATATTGCACATGCTGGCGTAAAAAGTATATACACCTACTTCCTCTTTTCCGTGATAAAAATCAATAAAATATCTGTCAGCAAATTCGATGATTTTATAGCCAACCGTCCCGATAAAAAAGAGTGCACTCACTTTAATTCCCTGTCGAATCCAACCCCAGTTAATCGGAATATGCCGAACTGCATTGAATTTGAATTTGGATAAAAATATCAGGGTCAGGATGAAGGCAGCAACACCACCACCCAGCCAGAATACATACACCGCTTTGAGGTTTTTTACTTCATCAAACCCGAGTGCCCATAATATGATCAGCAGGTAGGTCCATACGCCACTGCGGAGAAATAAAATAATATTCGCTAAAATCGGTCTGCTGAAAACGACAAAAGTGCGATAGGATTCCTGCGCCAGATGTTCGAAGACTAAAATCGCATAGAAGAAAACAGCAAATCGCCATTCGATGACATCAAATACAAACAGCATGGCCAGTATCGGAAATAACACCGCATAGCTAATCAGGTAAAACACCATCTGATCGCGCAGCATCGGACTGCGTTCAGCAATGGGATAGTCGAGAATGCGACGGGTTGAGTACGTGTAAAAATCAAGACCAACAACGTACAGCGACAAAGAAATGGATGTTGCGAAAATACCCCAGATACCATTTTGTTCAACGGTAAGTGTATCTGCCAATAAATAAATCAGGATGAATTTACCAACCATCGTAGAACCTCTGATGATGAGGTTGATGGAGGTTGTCCAATGGGTGGATCTGATTTTTTTTAACAGCGACATCGGGCTTTCGGCAACTTCAAAAATGCATGATCCTTATGGTATGGGTTGAGTGCATGACTTGGGCAACTGGCAAATATACGGTGTTTAGGCGTCGGCATGTATCCGGTAGGGGACACGCATCAGATAGATGGCCACACCAATGGCAACCGTTGCACTGACACCAAAGGCAACTGCTGCGCCAAAGCCTGCCCATAGGGCGCCCGCAAGGGTACTTGCTGCAAAAGCTGCCATACTGGCCAATCCCGAATAAGCACCCACCGCCGCACCGGCATCTTTTTTAGGGCTGATATTGGTTATCCATGATTTGGCAATGCCTTCTGTTGCGGCAGCATAAATCCCGTACAATCCAAATAACAACCAGTAAAACATTGTTGCCGGTTCTGCAGCAAAACCTGCATATACCACTGCAAACACCAGCAACCCGATCACCAGCATGTTCCGAATACCTATTTTGTCTGCCAGTATACCCAAAGGGAAAGCCGTCAAGGCAAAAATGATATTGTATACAATATACATGGTGATGATGGTATGATCCTCAACACCTTGTTCTTTCATGCGCAATAATAAAAGCACATCCGACGAATTAATCAATGCAAAAATGACCAAACCGGCCAACAGCTTTTTATAAGTGGCAGGTGCTTCTTTAATATACCCGATGAAACTGAACAGATGTACTTTTTCATTGCGCGGTGTTCCCGGTGTTTCACTGACCATGAAGGTGCTGATTACCGCAATTAGTCCGGGTATAAAGGCAATTAAAAATAATATCGTGTATTGCCCAGGATATATCCATAACACCAATAAGGCGATCAGTGGACCAAATACCGCACCTAAAGTATCCATTGACCGGTGAAATCCAAATACCCTGGCTTTATAGGCCGGTGTGGTCATGGCACTCAACATGGCATCACGTGGTGCCGACCTTAATCCTTTTCCGATTCGGTCGGTGGTGCGTGCCATAAATATCCATACCGGTGTGGCCCAGATTGCCATCATGGGTTTGCTTATCGCACTTAATGCATAACCGAGTTGCACAAAGGGGAGTCTTTTTTGCAGCACATCAGACCGCTTGCCGAAATATCCTTTACTTAAACCCGCAATCATTTCAGCAAAACCTTCCAGAATCCCAATAAATAAAACACTGAAGCCAATGGATTGCAAAAAGGCAGGCATCACCGGATACAACATTTCGCTGGCCATATCCGTACATAAACTCACAACACTTAAAATAAGGATAGGTCGTGTTATGTAAGGAAATTTTTTGAGCATTTTATTCCAGACTTAACTGTTCATCACCGGGTTGATAGGGCATATAACTTAAAATTAACTGCAACATTTCATTCGTGGATTTCATGCTGTCGAACCTGCCCGCGCGGTCAATAATTACCTGTGGCGGATGGTTCGGATTATTGACATTATTTACCGTGTTATCAAATGTTGCTTCCACATGTATCCTGCTACCTGCCGGAATAACCACAACTTGTTTGTACGTGTAAAAATATTGCCAGCGAAAATCCCATTTCGGAATATGCACTAATTTAATCGTATCCTGTTTTGGTGTAATGGCGAATGCGGTAAATGTTTTGCCAATTAAATGCATGTGCGGGTTAACGGTAATCAAACTCATGGTTTCCTGCACCTGATAATCGATGGTAAATGTTTTTACTTCATTTGCCGGAATAATTAAGGCAGGCACAACCGGCGAAACTCCTAATGAACCTAATAACAACTCGTAAGTTGGCCGTTTAGGTGGGGCATCTGAAAAGAAAATATTGAAATGTGAGGTAGAATCTATTTCATCTTTCGCACTCGGACCAAAATGGTAATCATTAATAAAAAAAGCGCCTTTTGCAGGCATCAGAAATCCGCCAATGCCCGCAGGATATATGGCAGGTGAAACGCCGGGCAAATAATTACACACCAAAGGTTGCAAGCCCGGAACACTTCCATCATCCTGAAAATTATCCATTTCGGTTTGCACCAATAGCGCACTTTCGGCAAGATTCGTTGCTAACACCTTCTTACCCTTAGTAACATCTTTCTTTTTAGCCGGATCAAATAAAATTAAATTCGCATTCATATGATGCGCTAATTTTTTATTGCCGGGAATAAATTCTACGGTTTTTACATATCTGGCTTCCGGCATTTCGTAAGGCACCTTAACTAAAAAGAAATGGTCTGTATTATTGCCTGCAATGTCAATATCCGGAAAGGGAATAACAATATCCGGTTCACCTATTTGTGAGCCAATCGGATAAACAGGTGTTGCCGGTATCGATTGCGCATCACCAATCGGACAATCCTGCTCAACCCACTTGCCGATTAAACTGATTTCGTAGTCGGTTAATACACGTTCATCTTTAAAGGAAACATACGTTGGGTCTGCCGGCCAGGGTGGCATAAAACGCGAGCGTGTAACTTTTGCAATCGTTTTTGCTTTGGCACGTACTTCCTCGTAATTGGTAAATGAAAAAGGTCCGGCAGATTGATCCCGATGACAAGGCGTACAATTTTTATAAATAATCGGTGCAATATGTTCACTGAACGTAACGGTTTCCGGCAATGCAGCGCTTTCCTCCGGCGATGCGGATGTATCATCACCTGAACATGCCATGATGCTGACACATATTCCCGTTACTATCCAGCCATATATTTTATTCATGATGTGCTGTATGTTCTATAAAACAACCAACTGCCTGCGATTTGGTATATGGAACAGGTGCTTTTTGAATTAATGCCTGCACCACATCGCGCACATAAAATTCAGTAATTACCTGACGTTTCACACCTAAATCAACCGCCCAATTATCAATGGCACCGCTATACACCAACTTGCCGTGCTCGTCAAAAATAAAAGTTTCCGGTGTAATGGATGCCTGCAAGCGTTTTACGAATGATTGGTCTTTATCCAGAAAAATTTCCTGCTGCACTGCATACCGCTGAATAAAACTATCAATGGCTTTCTCATCATAAAAAGTGCCTGGAAAAACATCAATAAACCGCACGTGCTGCGCAGAAAATTGTGTTTGCAAATCGTTGAGCGTTTTGGTGTAATTTTCACTTAACGGACATTCAGGTCCGAGAAAAGTAATGACCGTTGCCGGCTCGCTTCCAATCACCGGTGCTGCCGATAAATAGCGATTATCGGTATCGATTTGTCGGGTATCGGTGGGTGATTTACGTGTACATGCACTCAATACGATACTCACACAGGTTAATATCAGGAGCAGACGCTTCATCCCTGTGACAGCAAGGCGAGGTTGCACATTTTGTAAAGTAATCGGGCGCCTACTATCGCATCCCAGTCATCTTCACCCGGTGCAACTTCCACTAAATCGAAACCAATAATCGTGCGACCACTTTCTACAACTGCTTTCAATAAATACACCGCCTGTTCGTAGTCAAGTCCGCCCGGAACCGGCGTGCCTGTATTCGGACAATAGGTTTGCATTAATCCGTCGATATCAAAACTGATATATACTTTTTTGGGCAACTCTTCCACTATGCGTGAGCAAATATCCGCCCAGGTCATACCGGTAAATCCTGCGCGTTTAATTTCATCATTGAAATACGTTACCACGCGTCGATCAGATTGATCTATTACCTGTAATTCCGCATCGCAATAATCGCGTATACCAACCTGCACTAATTTTTTTACCTGTTCAAGTTTGAGCGCATTATACATGATGCTGGCGTGTGAATACGTAAATCCTTCATACGCATCACGTAAATCGCAATGTGCATCAATTTGTAAAATACCGAAGCCGCCATGTTGCTCACCTAAGGCCTGCATTAAGCCAAGTGGTGTGCTATGATCGCCACCCAATAAGGCGGGAATTTTATGATCTGCTAAAATACTTTTTGCCGTTTGATATACATAAGCATTCATTTGCTCAGATCCTGCAAGAATTTCTTCCGGCACTCCCGACAAACTCATATCCTTTCCCTGCTCTAAACCTTTAATATATGCGGCAGCTTTTTTGCGCAATTCAGCACTGCGTTTTTGCATGGATGGTTTAGGCTTTTGTGTAAATATGCCTGCATGCCAGCCATTCGGATTATCGTGATCATATAAATCTATTTGCGTGCTGGCTTCCAACATCGCCTTCGGACCTTTTGCCGTTCCGGTTCTGTACGACACCGTCACCTCCCAGGGAACTGGAAAAATTACCAGTGCACTTTCTGCATAAGAAAAAGGAAGTCCAAAATATTGACCATTGCCCACTCCAACACCATTCGCGTCGAATGATGCAATTTTTTGCTGTTTATCGTCCATGCCGCAAAATTAGCCAAACACCGCTACACTTTAAGCGGCGTTTCTACACATTTCGTGCGCAAAAAAACAAGGGGTTCAGCCATGCAAACACGAGCTGAACCCCTTATCTGACAAAGGTTTTGTGGAAATGGCACGCCATTTGCCTGAAAGTTTTAATTATGCTCCCAGCGCCGTTCTTTCCAGCGACTGGTAGTTTGGGCCTGCATGGCAGTGCTGCTGGTGTCGGTAGCAGGCTTTTCAGCAATTATATGGGTGGCAATCAGCGCTGCGATGGCGGCTTCATCTGCATCTGATGTTTTCAGCGCTTCCGGTTTAAAATAGGTTTCGATGAACTTGGTATCAAAATGCCCGCTTAAAAAAGCTTCATGTTGCATCACATATCTGCCGAAGGGCAGGGTTGTGGCAACACCGGAAATCTGATAATCATCAATGGCGCGTATCATTTTAGCACATGCCAGATCACGTGTTTCGGCATGCACAATTAATTTTGATAAAAGCGGGTCGTAATAAATCGGAATATCCATGCCTTCCTCATACCCATCATCCACCCTTACGCCATGACCCTGAGGGCGACGATAGGTGATTAATTTTCCGATATCCGGTAAAAAATTATTGGTAGGATCTTCAGCGGTTACGCGTAATTCAATTGCATGTCCGTGAATGCGTAAATCATCCTGCGTAAATGAAAGCGGATTGCCTTCCGCCACTAAAATTTGTTCGCGCACTAAATCCAGTCCGGTGATCAGCTCTGTTACCGGATGTTCAACCTGCAAACGTGTATTCATTTCCAGGAAATAAAAATTCAGTGCATCATCCACCAAAAATTCAACCGTGCCTGCCCCTGAATAATTACATGCCTGTGCCACGCGAACAGCGCTCTCGCCCATAGCCTTCCGCATTTCCGGCGATACAACAGATGAAGGCGCTTCTTCCACTAATTTTTGATGACGACGCTGAATAGAACATTCGCGTTCAAATAAATACACCACATTGCCATGATTATCGGCTAATACCTGTATTTCGATATGTCGCGGTTTGGTGACAAATTTTTCTATGAACACAGCATCATTTCCGAAAGCACTTAAAGCCTCACTCATGGCGCGATGCATTTGTTCTTCCAATTCAGATTCTTGTTCAACCACACGCATACCTTTTCCACCACCACCGGCACTTGCTTTAATTAATATTGGATAGCCCGCTTTTTTAGCAACCTCTTTTGCTTCAGCAATATCTGTAATCGCATGATCGGTTCCGGGCACCATCGGAATGTGATATGATTTCGCTGCTTGTTTCGCCGAAATTTTATCACCCATCATATTAATACTATGTGCACTCGGGCCAATAAAAATGATACCCGCATCTGTCACCTTTTGCGAAAATTCTGCGTTCTCACTTAAAAATCCATATCCGGGATGAATGGCATCTGCACCACATGCTTTTGCCACTTCCAAAATTTTATCCATCAACAAATAACTCTGATTAGAAGGTGGTGGACCAATTTCATAGGCCTCATCTGCAAAACGGGTATGCATCGCATTTCTATCCGCTGAAGAATATACAGCAACCGTAGTAATACCCATTTCACGGGCAGTGCGCATCACACGCAAGGCTATCTCACCTCTGTTCGCAACCAGAATTTTCTTAATCTTCATACAGACAAAGGTAAAATAATGTGCATTTCCCTGTATAGTCGCCACAACTTTACACCTACCTTTGTGCCATGCAATTTTGGGCAACAGTTGGGGCAATGCTCCGGAAAGACCTGCTCATGGAGTGGCGGCAACGCTATGCCATCAGCGGGATTATGCTGTATTTGCTCTGTATTGTTTTCATTCTGTTCATGACCTTCGGGCAGGATGTGCAGGGCCCCGTTTGGGTGGTGTTATACTGGATTATCATGCTGTTTACGGCCGTAAATGCTGTTGCTAAAAGCTTTTTGCAGGAAGGGCAGGGGAGGATGCTCTATTATTATACACTGGCATCGCCGCAGGCCATTATCCTGGCCAAGATGTTTTACAATATGGGCATGATGGTGCTCATGGCCATTTTAGCCGCTATACTCCACGGTATCACCAGCGGATATCCCATCGTCAATACACCGAGTTTCCTCTTGGCCATGCTGTTGGGCGGTATAGCCTTTGCCGCTTCGTTTAGTATGATATCGGCCATTGCCTCCAAAGCCTCAAACAGCGGCACTTTGATGGCGATTTTATCGTTCCCGATGCTCATCCCCATTCTCATTATTTTAATTCGCATTTCCCTCAATGCCATACAGTCGGATGACCTGCGCGTAAACCTGCAGGATCTGGTTTACCTCACGGCCCTGGATGTTATGATTGTGGGATTGGCACTGGTATTATTTCCGTATCTTTGGCGCGATTAAGCAGGAAACTGAAAAGAACAATGCTGAAACATTTGTATAGTAATTGGTGGAAGGGATTGGCGGTGATTTTTCTGCTGTATACGTTCTCATTTGGATTGCTGAATAAAGTACCTAATGTGGTCATTCTGCACGAAACCATTCGCAATCTGTATTACCACGTGCCTTGCTGGTTTGCCATGTTGTTTTTGATGTTGGTTTCGCTGGTATATAGCATAAAATACCTGCGTTCCGGCAGATTGATGTATGATATTGTAGCCGTGGCTTTGCTGCGGGTAGCACTTGTTTTTGGCGTTTTAGGGTATCTCACCGGCATGTTATGGGGCAATTATATCTGGGGCGATTTGATCTCCTGGATTCTGGGGGATACCAAAACCCTCGGCACCGCTATCGGATTGCTCATGTATTTTGCCTATTTTATTCTGAGAGGCAGTATCGACGATGAAGAAAAACGCGCCCGTGTAGCGGCTGTATATAGCATTTTTGCCTTTACGCTGTTGAATGTGAGTATCAATGTGGTACCTCGTTTAAAGAGTTCTCTCCATCCCGGTTCCGGTGGAAATGCCACTTTTACCGTATACGATCTGGATAGTGGTTTACGCATGGTGTTTTACCCGGCGGTAATCGGCTATATCCTGCTCGGATTATGGATTTCCAGTGTCCTCATCAGAATGCAGATTTTGCATTATAAGAAAAACAATATAACCGTTTAATCATGCGCGCTCAACTCAATCGCATAGTTGCCTTTTTTTGCATTCTGTTGCTAAATACTACCTTTGCACACGCTCAAGCCACACCCGAACCCGTCGAGGAAAATCTCCTGCGCAGTAACGGGATGATTTATGTGGTTGTTGGCGTGATTTTAATCATTTTGTTGGGGATGATATATTACCTCTGGACCATCGACAAAAAATTGCGAAAATTGGAAAAAGAAAACGGCCTTGACCAGTAATCAACGCAGGTAATATATTAAATACCCAAACGCACAACAATAACTACTCATTTAATTTATTCATATAACATTAACCAATAACCAGATATGTCAAACACTAGTTTCTTTGAAAGCGTAGAAAAAAACTTCGAAAAAGCTGCGCAAATAACCGGTCATCCACGTGGTCTGCTCGATCAGATTCGTGTATGTAACAGTGTATATCACATGAAATTTCCGGTGAAAATTGATGGTGAATTCCAGGTGATTGAAGCATGGCGTGTTCAGCACAGTCATCACCGCTTACCAACTAAAGGCGGTATCCGTTACGACTCCATGGTAAATGAAGATGAAGTAATGGCATTAGCCAGTTTGATGACGTACAAATGTGCCATCGTTGATGTGCCGTTTGGTGGTGCAAAAGGTGGTATCAAAATCAATCCTAAACAATTTGGTGTTGATTCCCTCGAGCGCATTACACGTCGTTACGCGGCTGAATTAAGCAAACGCAATATGTTAGGTCCCGGTCTCGACGTACCTGCTCCCGATTACGGTACAGGCGAACGCGAAATGAGCTGGATTGTAGATACGTATATGGCGTTGAATCCGGGTAGTGTTGATGGTTATGGCTGTGTTACCGGAAAACCTGTAACGCAACATGGTATCAATGGCCGTCGCGAAGCAACCGGACTTGGTGTATTCTATGGCGTGCGTGAAGCATGTGGTGTTGCTGAAGATATGGCTGCTTTAGGTCTCTCTGCCGGTTTAGCCGGAAAAAAAGTGATTGTGCAGGGCTTAGGTAATGTGGGTTATTATTCTGCGAAATTCTTCCAGGATGGTGGCGCCATTATCGTAGGTATCGGCGAATATGAAGGTGCTATTTACAATGCGAATGGTTTAGATGTGGATGACGTATTTAATCACCGCAAATCAACCGGCAGCATCCTGAATTATCCGGGCGCAACCAATTTAAATGTTACCGCCGAAATTCTGGAACAACCATGTGATATTTTAATTCCTGCAGCACTTGAGAATGTAATTCACGAGGGTAATGCCAGAAATATCAAAGCAAAAATCATCGGTGAAGCCGCAAACGGTCCTGTTACTGCCGAAGCAGATGAAATCCTGAACGCCATGGGTATCATGGTTATTCCGGATATGTATTTAAATGCCGGTGGTGTTACGGTAAGTTATTTCGAATGGTTGAAAAACTTGTCGCACGTGCGTTTTGGTCGTTTGAACAAACGTTTCGAACAAAACAGCAACACACGACTGGTTGAAACCCTCGAAGAATTAACCGGTAAAAAATTGAATGCCGATGAAATCCAACGCATCGTAAAAGGTCCTGATGAAATTGACCTCGTGCGTTCCGGTTTGGAAGAAACGATGATTAATTCATACCACACTATCCGCCAGCAATTAAAATCCAATCCTGCCTGCAACAACCTGCGCACAGCAGCCTTCGTTGTAGCGATCAACAAAATTGCCAGCGATTATCTTGCTATGGGTATTTTCCCATGATGCAAGTATGTCATCATATGTTCACAAAGGCTGCCTCGTGCAGCCTTTGTTATTTTTGGCCACTAACATATGCATGATTCGAGTTTACAGACCTTCCTGGCAGCAATCCCTAACAAAGGCTATTCCACATTCACCAACATCTACATGCGTGCCCTCAGGCCTTTAAAACAGGTTTAGAAGCCACATAACAAGTGTGTAAGATTCAGGTTTGGGTTTGGTGTATTTGCGCCACCAACTGAGTAAAAGCTTTTGGCTGAATGCAATATTGAAGCATCATCAGTCAACACCGCATCACCATCCTCACCCGCTATCCGCTCCAACTCCTCGCCGCCCGTTGGTTGGCTGCGGGGTTTTTGCTACTATCGGGGCTAGGAGAGGGGGAGTGGTTACGATGGTTATGTGGGGTTGGTGGGGGGGATTTGTTGAACGAATAGGCGCTGTAATACTAATTCAGTAAAGTTTGCGGCTTTGCGTAGTGGCGGAATTTTAGCACAAAAGTTCAATCGAAGAAATGCACTTGAACCTACCACAAAACTGTCATACGATGCACTGGACCCGCTATTACGGTAAACTGCTGTTGTATGTCGTTTAATTAATGTTTCCATGCATCCATGATACTTTCAAAATTGACATTTTTCCATTGTTCTTTCCAAATCTCAAAATATTCAATGTCTGAAGACTTTGGTTCTGGGTCGCAACGGTCAATTTTTACTAAAGATGGAAGAACGATTGATTCTCCTATCAATAAGGCTTCACCAGATTGAAGAGTTGGTAATGTTTCAGTCAAATTTCCAAGAGTATCAGGCAACAATCGCTTGACATAATTTTGATCTTCTGGATTAGTTAATCTCATTGCAATGAAATTGTTACATTGAGAAAATATTGTTTCAGATATTTCAGATGGCCTTTGACTTACAATTCCTAAAGTCACACCGTATTTCCTTCCCTCTTTTGCAATCCTTTCAATGGCAATTTTTGAAGATTTGAATTTTAAAAGATCGCTTTTGGGTACATAAATATGGGCCTCTTCGTATAATAGTAAGATTGGAGTATCTGTTTTTTGTCCAGTACTCAGTATTTTATTAAAGAAATATCCAAAATCAAATAGTATTCTTGAGATTAATGAAACTGAAATACTTAATACTTCAAAAGGTATTCTGCCTAAATTTATTATTGTAACATTTGCTTGACCCTCTGTCTGAAATCCAATAAATTGCTTGATAGTTTCTTCAAATGAAGCGTCTCTCGATCTAACTCCAAACAAAAAGTCTAATCTTGAATTTTTAATTTTATTATCAAGTCGCTCAATAAATTTATCTAATGTTCCATCAGCATATAGACCTTTATTAACATTAGAATTTCTACTTGGTATAAACTCGTGTGCCTGTGAAAAATAGGTTTCTATCCTTGATTCAGGATTTAATAACAATCCATCACTTTCAGAAATTGAGTTCGCACCAGTATACGCTCCTTCGTGGCCTCGAATCATATATCTATCAGGTGACTTAAAATTATACGTCTCATTTTGAAAATTAAAAAGACAGTTATAAACTTCCTCAATATCAAACTTTAGTGGTGAGTCAAAATGAATTTTATCAATACTAGGGTTATGCTTTTTTTTATTCTCCGTTATTATTTTTCTTAAAACAGAAGATTGATTGTAATTATTGCGATCTCCGGTATCAAGAAAAAGTTGCTCAAGTTCATCACCATTTAACATCCAATAGGGTAGCAATAGGTTCGAGGCATTAAGATTATTTGCATCAGGGAAAGCTTGCTCATATTCTCCATGAATATCAAAAATTACAATGTGAGAATTATTTAGGCCTGAATAATCAGAGTTCTTTTGGTTCACAGCTTCTTGAATCACTTTGGCCACAGTGTGTGATTTTCCAGAACCTGTTGAGCCAACTATTGCAAAATGCTTATTGAAAAATTTGTTCCCATTTACAGGAACCCTCAGTTCTGATGTTGTCAATTTTGAAAAATAGAATCGTTCATTACTTTCTATTTTCGTTGTGAATATTCCAGAAAGCTCATCTTCAGAAAGCAAAGCAATTCGTTATTTGGTGGCAATGGTATGCCATGGCCACCACGTTCGAATGTTTTGGTTTCGCCTTCAGTATCAAATGTCCCAGTGAGTTTAACTTCAAGAACAAACGATGGAGGAGTAGATTCTGTTGCTCCGTCACCATTATCTTGATCCTTAATGCGATAGTTTTCAATAATGCCAATTACAAACTTTCTATCATTGTTCTTGTACGGGATCTTAATGTAACTACCTAGATTGAACTGATTGTCAAATTGTGATGGATCAACTATCTCAATACTAAGTGACGTTGAAGAAACATTAATGATTTTAAAATTATTCGAGTCCATCTTAAAAAAGCTTAAGTATTTGTTGTGTATTCAGTTGATTAATAACTTGAACATTGGATTCACCAATTAAATGGTTTAAAGGTGAATCTATTAATATCCATGTTCCTTGAAGTCCAAATTCTGATAATCGATTGAAAGTAGTTTCGTTGATTAATCTGGCTTTGAATGAAGTTTTTGACAAACTACTTGTTGTGCGTGTTCCTATTGTTTTCTTATTTATTATTGGTGGTGATTCAAATAGCCGCTGATTAAATTGAATTGATTCATAACCATCATTAAAAAGACAATCATTGGAAATAAGATGCTTTTTTACTGAATCGATTTTACTGTCTGGGATTACAAAAGTTAATGGCTTAACGTCATGAGTTGCTTTCGCATAATGTTTTTCTATGATTTGAAGTGTGAGGGAACCCAGTGAGCAAGAATCATCAATTATTATATCTCCATATTTAAAAATTGTATTCTGATTTTTAATTGGCTTGCGAAACCGAGATTTAAGCAATTTTAAGTAAGCTTGTTGACCTAAATAATCTAAAAATGCGGGCATAAAAACTATCCTTCTGCCATTGTTTAAATGTTTTAAAAGCTCCTCTTTAGTTACTTGTCTTAAACTAGTATTTTCAGGAGCATTATTGACTACCTTTTTTCGCAGATAATCTACAAGAATTGAATAGTAATATTGAGCATCATCGTTTGAATTACAGAAAGGTAATCGTTGTAAATTCTGCAATACAGATTCATATTGACTTTGAAATTCGGGAGAAAAACAGAGTTTAAAATTTCTTAAGAAATTATTTTTAATATTATCTGAATAATTATCTTTTTGAGAACCTAAGATTTTATTTAGAAAATCTAAATCAACGTTTTCAGTATGCCCATTATTATCAGCAAAGTAACAGTATAAGATATATTCCTTACTTGGGTTGGTGTTGTATTCTTCAATTAATTGAACAACTGGCTTTCTAATTAAAGAAGGAGTTAGTTTAGAGGCTTCTTTATACTTTACTTGTATAACGAATGCATCAGAATCAATGTCTTGAATTTGTTCAAGTCTAATAACAGCATCTTCGCTATTTGCCGTAAGCACTTCAAGTAGAGTCTTGTCGATTTGATACTCAAATCCTTTTATAGCATAATATCCTCCGTCCATTTTTTTACTCGGTTTTCGTTAGTTTATAAATGGCATACAACGGTTTCGGGCTTTGCGTTGGTGGGCTTTTGAAACCGAAAACTGTCTGCTCGCACCAAAGTTTATTAATTGCTCAAATGTTTCTATTCGCTCTGTCCGCCCACTAACGCAAAACCCATGTTAGCTGCTGCCTTTTTTGTCTAAACGTTATAACCCCAATGTTCAAGTTGCTTCTTGAGATCATAAAAGGATTCCTTTACTGCTTTGGAGTATTCTAAATATAATACTCCAGAAATGTCAGAGGGAATTTCAACAGCCCCTTTTTTCAAGATAATAATTCGTCTATTTTCCTGGTCTTGAAATTTGCCAAGAAAATAGCCTAACTCGAAAATTACATTTTGTCTTGCTCTCTTATTGCCTTCTGCGTCATCGTCTGGAGTAAATAGTACAATGGCTGCAGAACACTCGCTTGCAAGTCTTTCAAATTTAGAAATAATTGTGTCGATTGAGTTATTTGGTTTGTCCTGCAATACTATTGGCTCAAGTTTAAAATCATCTTTTAAAATATTGCATAGCTCGAGTCTCGACTTATCGTCTCTACCATGTACGACAAATATTTTCTTATTATTAATTGTAATGTTTGGTTGGTCTTTTCCTAGTTTGATTTTTACGTCCTCTAATTTTGTCGGTTTATTTTCCTGAACCTTTCGAAAATCTTTTGTGAAGGATAAAACATTTTCTTTTGTTAAGCCAATTTGTTTAAGATTATGTATTACACCCGTGTAGTCGAGTTTTGTTTGATGCCATTTTGCAAAATTGATTAAGATAGCGGTAATAAATTCGTCAAATGTATCATAGTCTTGGTCATACCAAGCGCTCATTAAAAGTAAAAAGGCTTCCTCTTCATCTTCGGTATTGTGATAACCAAGAATAACAACATTACTTCGTCTATTAACTTCTCTTTTACAATCATTCCATATGTCGTCAATGTTGTTTTCAATTGTAAACAATTCAAATTCTTTGGTATGAAGATACTCCCCGATTTTAAGTCTTTTCAGGTTTGCATATAGAGGTTTTAATTTAGGTTCTATGTCCATGTCTAATATTTTATTCTTTTATTTCGTCAAGGTTGCAGCTAACTCGTTTATAGCCGCTATATAATAGCGCTTATCCCCATGAAATTAGCTGTATAGCCGCTACATATGTTAAAAATGTTTCGGATTATTTTGTGATTGCGTTGGATGTGTTTCATTGGGTTTTTTAGCTAGTTTGGTTGTAACAAATATACCAAAGTGTTCGTGTTTCCCATTCACGGAAAACCGTTAATCAAAGCATGTCACAAAATGATATACATCTTTATTCGAAAATAATGAATTGGTGGCACTTCCGGCTTATGGGATAAGGATTTAAGTAAGGTTAACCATGTTACATTTGGGAATTTATGTGTGATTTTTTTTACTTAGCTGAGATAAGTGCTGGCAGTAGTGGGATGCTGGGCGGTGGATTGCGGGGGATTTGGGAGGTATTTGTTGTGGCTCCATGAATTCAAGATTGGTCGCATAACGTTTTCGGGCTTTGCGTTCGGGCGGATTTCGGAGCATCAGCCGCGGCTGATCAACCTGCACTGAACTTGAATAGAGGCTCATAGCTCCAAGTTTGCACAGCCTGTCCCATGAGGCACGAAATGCGATCACCCCGCCTGACGCAAATCCCGTGTTATGCGTTGTTTTTCTTTTTTCGTTTGATTCGAGCATATTTTTCAAAAATGTGAAACTCCCATTTATATTCATAATTATATTCTTCACTTGATGATGCTACAAATAGGTCTCTCACGTTTTCGGGCATATTATCAAGTGCATTATGTTCCTTAAATCTATCTAAGACAACTTTGTTAAATCGCTTAATTCTTATACCAAACCTGTCCCGTAAATCAAGGGCTAGTTTATTTTTTGTGATTTTAACATAATTAGCTTTTGCGTAGAACTTGTAGTTACCGTATACATTAGCAAGAAGTATTTCCTTTGCTTTCTTATATATCTCTGGATAGTTTTTATCCTTACTTGCTACGCCTGAACCACCTGAAATAATAAGCTTACCATTGTTTCTCATGAATCTCATGCAGTTCTGAAGTTCGATAGATTGATTTTCAATCTGGGATACTTGAGTAAAGAAGTTACTACAAACAACAACATTAAATCTGTGCTTTATCTTTCTCGTCCTAGTAACAAAGTCACCATCATAGTCTATGTCCGTGTAGTGGTAGCTTGGATTAAATTCGATACCATCAAAATCATGGAATGAACCATGATGATATGGGACTTTCCAGCAATCTTCCTCTCCTAATCCATGGTTAACTACCTCTGTGCAATGATGTAGCCAATTTCGAAAGCCATAGCTTCTTTCAACATAGTCGGGAAGAAAATTAATTCCTTGCAAGTAATTGGTGCTGTTTAATTTGCCAAATACCTTTAGCGAATTATATGTATCAGAAAGGGCAAATATTGATGGTCCAGGGCCAGTTCCAATGTCTAAAGTATTTATTTGCTTAGCACCGAGGGGCAATACTTGTTTGTCAACCAGTTTGCCAAATGTTAATTGAAACCTCCTGAATCTTGGAAGAAAGTGCAGTATTCCATAAGCAGTTGCAGTTGAGTCTTCTTGATAATCAATTTCGTCACAAGATCGTAGGACACTATCGAACTTCGATGCCACGTCACATGTAAATTCGGAATCTGTCAACCTGTAGTTTAAAATGAAATTTTCAAGTCTAGACGCTAACAAGTCGAATCTCTTGTAATAAAAGTCTTCTTTTTCAATCCATTCTCTATATGCTTTTACATTCATTTGCTGGTCTTCTTAAATAATGCATAACTTGTTTATATCCGCTATACAATAGCGCTTATCCCTATGAAATTACCTCTATAGCCGCTACAAATGTTAAAAATGTTTCGGTTTATTTTGGAATTGAGTGGGATGTGTTTCATCGGTTTGTTACTTGGTTTGGATGTAACAAATATACCAAAGTGTTCGTGCTTCCCATTCACAGAAAAGCGTTAATCAAAGCATGTCACAAAATGGTATGCATCTTGAATCGAAGATGATTAATGGGCAGCGCTTCCGGCTTATGGAGTAGGGGTTTAAGTGGGGTTAACCATGTCACATTTGGAAATTTATGTGTGACTTTTTTTACTTGGCAGACCGTATGCGCAGGTATTAGTGGGATGATGGAGAGGTGATTGCCAGGGATTTGGGATGTGTTTGTTGCCACTCCATGTATTCAAGATTTGTCGCCTGGATGATCATGGATTTCGCGCTGAGCGGTTTTCCAAATGGAATTTTTACTGATAAGACCTCCGGTTTTCATTTTTCTTCCTTGTTTTCGCCTAACTGTTGGGTTTGTACTTGCGTTTGAGGGCTTCTTTTATGTCGGTCTGTAGTTTGGCGTTGGTAATTTTTTTGTTTTAGGGATGGGCGTAGAGGGTGCCGCTTGCTTTGTTTTTGTCTGTTCGAGGATTTTGGTTCACGTTTTGGCGCTTGGCGCAGTGGCGTATTTCGGAGCTCATTACTGCCAAAACACCACGAAAGTTGATTCGAGGTAGAATTTTAAATTAACCATATCGCCCACCATTAAGCCAAACGCCAGTTGTATACAGCAGTTAATCTTTTATTTGCCAATTTTAAAGAGTTAGTCAAGTGGAGGTAAGCTTTCATCACATCTCTGGGCATTAGAATGAGCAAGAACTTCTCCGACAGACGTGATTTGAAAACTAGTATTAATATTATCCCACCATTCTTTCAAGATTTTCAAGTTTGGTCGCTTGTCCCACTCTTCATTAAATTTTTTAATATTATTGTTTTTAACACGACTATCATTCACATAAAGATCATATATTGAATTAATGGCAGTTTTTTGATCTTCAGAAATATGAAATGGTATTGAAATAAGATCACTGCCAAGGCTTATTTGTTGCTGTACATTTAGTGAACTAATTTGTTTTCTATTCGGAACACATAATCTTAGAAAATCCTTGTTTAATGTATGTTCCATTAATACATTTGGAGGCAAATTAGTGGCTTTAATTATTTCAATCGCTTTGTTAAAATTCTCAGATTCTTTCTCAATTCCAACATCAATGTAGCCTTCTAATCGTTCGGCATAATATTTTGTTAATTCTTTTAGACTTCCAAAAGAACTCAGACGAACGGCATCCAATATATCCAAATGATCAAGCCAGCCATTGCCAGCAGGAAGAGTGCCATAAAATAATTTCCCGAATAGATTATTTAAAACATCTAATCCTTCATTAACATCTCCACTTATTGGTAAAAACACTGAAACTGCGTGCGACACAGTTAAGCCTAATAATGCATCATCAGAAATTTTATCAACTATCTCAACTGCACGACTAATTCCAGCTCTAATATATCGATTTTCACCTTTCCGAAATCTATGAATTAGTAATTCAGACAATAAGTCATAATCTGCGGGTCTTTCTGTTGCTGCAGCCGTTTTTTGTGCTTCAACTAATAATAATTGGAAGCTAGGATCGGTAAAAGCTTCTAAAGCTCCATTTACTTTTTCCATTTTTGGCATAAGACTATTTTCAAATTCAATAATTCTAGAGTTGGCAATTGTCCATGCTTCTTGGGTATAGTCTTTCCTCAATTGCAAATTCATTTCTTGATAAATCTCTCTCGCTCTTTTTTCGTCAATTCCAATATGAACAGTCATTTGGTCAGCTTGCATTAATTGTGATTTTTCACTTCCTTTTTGAATTTTTTTATTCTCAGTTATAGTTTGATTTCCTGCTGCTTGATAATTATATGATTTTTTCCCTGACTTTTGGATTAATTTTATTTTGGTTTTTATTTCATCACTGGTAAATATTTGGGTGATAAGTGCCCCAAATAATCCAATAGATGTTACGGCAGGCTCCCAATGAGGAGTTGTAATCCACCAGAGTACTGCTCCAATTAGTGCAATGGAATTTAATATTGCGAGCACGAATCTCATTTTTTTCTATTTATTGCATGCAACTAGTTTATATAAGTAACAAAATTTCGCCTTACATCTTTAATCTGTATGATTTGTTGAAATCATGTTTCGTATTGTATTAGCCTATAGTTTAAAATTAACTTATTTTGTCAAGTTTCCATTCACGGAAAACCGTTAATCAAAGCATGTCACAAAATGATATACATCTGGAATCGAAGATGATTAATTGGCGGCACTTCCGGCTTGTGGGGTAAGGGTTTAAGTAGGGTTAACCATGTCACATTTGGGAAGTTGTGTGTGACTTTTTTTACTTGGCCGGAGATAAGAGCAGGCAGTAGTTGGATGAAGGGCGGTTGATTGCGTGGGATTTGGGAGGTGTTTGTTGGCACTACATGGATTAAAGATTGGTAGCATAACGGTTCTCGGCTTTGCGAAGTGGCTGATTTTCAGCACAATTCTTCAATTGAAAAACTGAACTTGAACCTTGCAATAAACTGTCATAGAAGCACTTAGCCCGCCATTTTGCAAAACCGATGTTAGCACTTCGCCCTTCTTTTCTGTCGATGTTGTTTGTTGTCATTTCGTGTCTGTCTTGGTTCGTTGGCAAAGCAAGCTCTTTTGCAATTTTTGGTCTGTGCGTTTGCTTGTGCGAATTGCAAATGTGCTTGCTTTATGATGGTTGAAGATAATTTTCAAACCCGTTTTTAATCATAATTTGCCGAAGAGCCTTACTATTTATTTTTTCTTTAAAGAAAAATGCGATTTGATTTACTATTTCAAGGGATTGAATTACTTCTCTTTTTTGTAGTTTTTTGTATGTTTTTTCATCAATATCGTTATCATATGGAGTAATTGGAGTCCGAGATAACTCAAAATCTAAAAGTTCTAATGATAAAGTATAATTTTGACTGTGTATTGCATTGTGCAAAACATGATTTTCATGCATTAATCTGATATTTCTTAAAAGAACTTCTGCTGACGTACAATGGATTTCAGAGTGAATATTTTCATGCAAATCTGCCCAGCGGTTAACATAGGATAAAATTACTTCTTTTGATAAAAATGGAATGTCCGAAATACGGTATGGGCAAATAACATTGTATTGTAAAATCGTTGGTTCAATTTTCGATATGCAATTTAGAAGTCTAATTATTTGCTCTTTCAGTGTAAAAACAGCTTCCATATTATTTGTAAGAATTCCTAAACTTCTGATATATTCTCCGCTGTTATAATCTCTAAGTGCATCATCTTTTCTTAAATAACCCCAAGCATAATCTTCAAGTTCTTTTGTAGATACAAAACCGAATGGAAAATAAGTTAACCCATTTCCTTTAGTAATGGTAAACCTACCTAGTGTGGGAGTGAAATCAGTAACTATACTACGACCATGAAGCGGGCTTGGTTTAAAACAACTTATTTTTGTTTCTTTATTGACAACTATGTAAGGGTACAATTTACTTGATTTTGGATTATCAATGATTAAATCAATGTCCACCTCGATACAATTGATTTTTACTCCTTCAAATTCCGATATTCTCATATATTTCACTTGTTTTAGCAATTATTTCTTCCAAAGGAAAATCTACCTTGCGTTTTAAATTGTCGTAATTATTTTGGCCGTTTCCAATTGCGACTTGATTTTGATTCGAATACGGAAACCAATTTTTTGGAGATGCAATTTTAAATAAACCAATTAAGGGAATTCCATATGCTGCTGCCAAGTGCATAAAGCCACCTTCACTTGCAATCAACATTCTTGCTTTAGAAATATTTGACAAAGTTGACTCTATTGTGTTACTGATTAATATATCATTTTGATTGTTAAAAAATTTAGCGAGATGTTGTTCAGATGGTCCAAGAATAAAAGATACTTTCTTGGTGGCGGATATTTTTTTTGCAAGCTCAATAAAAGAACTAATTGAGAAACATCTTTCCAAATTCCCAGCTCCAGGCGCTATAAGAACTAAATCCTGATTGTTGTAAAGCCAATTTTTAGAAAAACCAAAATTCAGATTTAACGGCTTTGGAATTTTTAAAAAAATTAGAGATGCTAAGTAAATTTCAGATGCTTGGTTATCTTTATAGATACAAGGAAGTGGAAGCATGAATGTATAATCATAACAAGCATCTGGAAAACCAATTGATATTTTGGCATTGGTTAGATTTATAAAATTGACGGACTTAGAATCACCAAGTAAATCAATAATTACCGTCTGATTTCCTAGTTTAGATGAAAAGTTAAATACTTTTACCTTATCAAATATATGTGAAAATATACTAAAAGTATATTCATTACACACAATTGAGGTATTATGATAAATTGTTAATTGATTTATTAGGGGTATAGCCATTATGCAATCACCAAGTAACTGGGGCATAATTACAGACACATTAGTTATCATCAACTTCTATCTCTAATGAAAACATTATTGTTGCTCTGTCTTTTTCTATTGGCTTATCTACCATATGATAGGCAAATTGATTATTCAAAAAGAAAAGGGCTGAATTATTTGAATAACCAAAATTGATTCTATTAATATTTTCATAGTTCCCATTATGTGTAATTTCCTCTTCCTTGTAATTGGCTATTATTTCTTTCCCATCTAGTAGCGATGTCGTTTGGGCTGGTGTATTATCCAAATGCCCCAAATATATTATGCAAATGATAAACTGATAGTAGTCGTCTCTGTGAGCATTTATATAGTGGTCAGGTTCACAAATAGAAAAAAAAGGGCCATGTAATTTTGTCTTATAACTATTTATCTTACATCTTGTTTTTGATTCAATTTCTTTAATTTTTAAAGGCAAGTATTTAGAAAACCTTGTCAATACTATATTATTGAAATGTGATAACAAGTTTTGAAAAATGGATAATATTTTTTTATCATTAATGCTATCTTTTTCAATAATTAAAGTACCCCCTTGTATTTTATTAATAATTTTATGCTCCTTCAGAAAGCTTATGATATACATACGATCATCTTTATTAAGTATATTTTCTTCATAAAAGTGAGGTACTCGTGTTTCAAATTCCATAAGAATAATAATTTATTGACTACGTTTTAAAATAGTTAATGAGGAGCTGGAGTGCCAGCCCCTCATTTGATTAAATTAACCGTTGCGATATTGAATACCGCAAGAACTTGTAAATGCTTTTGAGCATCCACTCATTTTGATAGTGCTTGAAGCACGGCTGATTTTTAAGCTTTTTTTCATCGCTAAATCTTTATTTGTGACGCACTTTACTTGTCTTAGGTGAAAATGCTTAACCCTAGTTATTCCACGCCTAACTATTAGCTTTATCTTTATCCAAAATCAACTCTTTGTTTCGATGGTTGACTTCATTTTTATTTGATACAATTTCAACGATAGGAGCAGTATTGAAATTTTGCAGTCTGTTTTCTAATGAATTTCCATTCAGAG